>CAWVUS010000365.1:0-4399 GCA_963933195.1 uncultured Planctomycetaceae bacterium | reverse complement strand
CTCAATCGCCGGGTCAACGTCTTCGCTCCCCTGGAGAGCCTGATGTTGAAGAAGCCGCTGCTGCGAGTGCCTCATGTGGGCGGCAAGCGGCTGCGACCCACCGATGCGGCCTTCGAGATTCTGAAGCGATGGATTGCCGAAGGTGCTCGCCCTGACCGTGACGGAGCACCCACCTGTGAGAAGATCGTCGTGCATCCGGGGCCGAGCCGGGTGTTGGCCGGTCCTGAGGCAACGCAACAACTCTCGGTGATCGCTCATTTCACCGACGGCACGGTTCGCGATGTCACCCGGCTGGCCACTTTTGACACCTCGCACCGCGACATCGCCACGATCGACGCTGATGGTCGTGTCACCGGAGAGTCACGGGGCCAGGCCGCGATCACGGTGCGGTTTCTCGAGCACCTCGAGAGTGTCTACCTGACGTTTGTCGAGGAAGTCGAGGGTTTCGAGTGGCCAGCGGTGGCCGAACACAACTTCGTTGACAGGTTGGTCAATTCGCGGCTGAAACTGCTGAGGATCGCGCCCTCACCCACATGTGATGACGGGGTGTTCCTGCGGCGGGTCCACCTGGACCTGACCGGGCTGCTGCCCTCGGCGGCCGTGGCCGGGGCATTCCTTGCCGAAAAGAAACCCGGAAAACGCGCGAGGTTGATCGATCGGCTGCTGGCCACCGACCAGTTCGCCCGGTTCCAGGCCCTGCAATTGGCCGATCTGTTGCGGGTCAACCCGAAGGTGCTCGGAGCCGACCGGGCGACGTTGTTCGCCAACTGGATCGCCGAGGCGATGATCGCAAACCGTCCCTATGACCAGTTGACCCGGGACCTGTTGACCTCCACGGGTGACACGCGGTTGGTGGCCGAGGCGAACTACTTCGCGGCGATTCCCAAGACCGAGGACGTGGCCGAGACGACGGCCCAGGTCTTCATGGGGTCGCGGATCCAGTGTGCGAAGTGTCACAACCATCCGTTTGAGAACTGGACCCAGGACGATTACTACAGCATCGGGGCGGCGTTCCATCGGGTCGCTCGCCAGGCCGATCGCATCAGCGTGCTCGGCGGGGGGGAAATGGTCAATCCGCGGTCGGGGAAAGTGATGACCCCCTGGGGTCGCAATCGCGTGATGCCCCGGCCACTGGCCGACGCCGATCGTCGTGTGGCCTTCGCCGGCTGGTTGACCGCCCGGGGCAACCCGTTCTTTGCACGAGCGGCTGTCAATCGCATCTGGGCCCACCTGTTTGGTCGAGGGATTGTTGATCCGGTCGATGATTTCCGTTCCTCCAACCCTCCATCAAATGTCGAGTTGCTCGATCGATTGGCTGCCGAGTTCGAGAAAAGTGGGTTCGATCGACGGCAAACCGTGAGAGTCATCTGCAACAGCCAGACCTATCAACGGTCGACTGCCACCAATCGCTTCAATCGTGACGACACCACGCTGTGTTCACGGGCCCCGGTGAGGCTGCTGACTGCAGAACAACTGCAGGACGCCATTGGCTATGTCACCGGATCGATCAAGACGGTGGAACAGTCTGCTGAGGTGGTGGCCGAGAGCCGTCGCGAACTGGAACGGGTCCGCGAGGAATTGCGGACGAAACGTCCCGAATGGGAGGCCGGGCTGATCAAGCGATTGAAGAAAGCGGCGTGGTGGAACGGGGGGTGGTGGTCAGCCGGTACGTTCAAGGCCAAGACCGCCGAGGCGACTCATTCTACGGATTTCGGTCCGGAGACATCTCCCGGCCGGTTCGATGCTTCTCGGGCCTTCGGGCCGAACAAGATCCGCTGGCAGCCACGTCCGGACTGGAACCGTGGCCAACAGGTCAACCTGCCCAAGGGGGCTCAGCAGGCGATGTATGCCTGGCACGTGGTTCACGCTCGTGCCGAGACTCGCGTTCGCCTGCGGGTCGTTGCCGATGACGGCATGAAGGTCTGGCACAACGGACAGTTGGTCTTCGATTTCGCCCAGGTCCTGCCCAACGACAAGGAACAGCAGCCCGAAATCGTACTCAAGCCCGGCGCCAATCAGTTCCTGCTGAAGATCCTCAACAAGGGGGGGGCATGGCACTTCACGTGGCGCCTGGAGCCGACGCAGCCAGGTGCAATTCCCGCCCCATCGGTCGCCGAATTGCCCGATGCACTGGCCGAGGTGCTGATGACGTCTGTGGACAAACGCGTGGCCGAACCGGCCGCACGGTTGGACCGTTTTTATCGGATGCGGGACGGCCGGCTCGAGAAACTCCGTGGCCGGGTCGAGAGTGGAGCCCGCGATCAGTACGCCACACAACGACCGTTCTCCGGGGCGGACGATTTCCTTAGGGCCTTTGGCCAACCCGAACGCAATACCCCCTGTGCCTGCGAGCGATCGAATGAGCCCACACTGGACCAGGCCCTGCAACTCCTCAACGGACGTCGGGTTCATGACCAGGTGAACAAGAGCGTCGGGAAATTCTCAAAACTCGAAAACGGTCAACTGGTGGCCGACCTGTACCTGGCAGCCTTTTCGCGAAAGCCGACCGGCGATGAACGGGTTGCAGCCACCCAGCACCTGTCCACTGCCACCGATCGCAACACCGCGGTCCGAGACCTTGTCTGGGCGGTCATCAATACCCAGGAATTCATCTTCCAACATTGAACGATCGCGCCTCGGGATCCAACTCGTGAAAACTCCGATGAATCCATCACTGTCTGTCGCAACCTGCCTGGCGGTCGTGTGTGGTGTCGCGACCGCTGAGGCGGCCGATCCTCCTCTCGCCAAGGTGGCCTTCCTCCGCGACGTGGCGCCGGTTTTGCTGAGACGTTGTAGTGGGTGTCACGGGAGTCGGGTCAGCCGCGGTGGTTACAGGCTGCACGATTTTGCCAGCCTGATGCGAACCGGAGAATCGGGGGAGACGCCGGTGGTTGCGGGGAAACCCGAGGCGTCGGAACTGTACCGGCGGTTGACCGAGACGGATCCTGACGCACGGATGCCACGAGAGGATGATCCGCTGTCGGCGACAGAAATTGGGCTGGTCCGGAGGTGGATCGCCGCCGGGGCCAAGTTCGATGGCACCGATCCCAAGGTCCCATTGCGATCACAATTGCCTCCCCGAATTCATCCGGTTGCCCCGAAGGCCTACCCGGTGGCCGTTCCGGTGTTTGCACTGGCATTTTCTCCCGATGGGAAACAACTGGCCGTGGGCGGGTACCACGAAGTGACTGTCTGGAATCCGGCCAACGGACAATTGCTGCGACGGTTGGAACGTCGGCCACAACGGATTCACTCGCTTGATTGGACATCCCGTGGAGACGGGGTGTTGGTGGGGGGCGGGACGCCCGGGGAATACGGAGAACTGGCCCTGGTGGCAGCCGAGACCGGTCGTGTCCGGCGATTGTTTGGCACCTTCGACGATGTCGTGCTTGGTGCAGCGATCAGTGCCGACGGCAAACGCGTGGCGGCTGGATCGGCCGGTCATGAGACGCGGGCGTGGGGGCTGCCGGTTGGTGACAAGGGGTGGAGCAGTCGCGTGCATTCCGACTGGGTGACCGGAGTCGTCTTCAGTGGTGATGGACGATTCGTGGTCTCGGCCAGTCGGGACCAGACTGTCAAGGTGCACGATGCAACAACCGGGGGCCTGTTCACCACTTACAACGGACATCGCAAGCAACTGGGGAAATTCATTGGGCGGTTTGCCGTGTTTGCCGTTGGATTTGATGACGTATCCGGGCGGGTGCTGTCGGTTGGTGCGGGCCGGGCGATCCGACTGTGGGATCCGGTGAAGGCGAAATCCGAGAATGGAACGGCGGCTGACATGGAGGGGCGGTTCTTCAAGGCGGGGCACACGCGGTTCATCACTCATGGATTTGCTAAGACCACATACGGTCTGGCTGCCCGGGGAGGACGGGCCTGGGCTGGTGGAGCCGACGGAGTGGTGCGTGAGTTCTCGACCGATTCGCTCGAGACGGTTCGCAGCTACGAGGGCCACAGCGACTGGGTTTACTCGATCGCCGCTGCTTCGGAGGGAGGACTGGTGGCCGGGGCCGGGTACCGTGGTGAGGTGATTGTGTGGAATCGGGCCGATGGCCAGGTGGTGAGCCGATTTTTGGCCGCACCAGGGCTAGCCAAGGTTTCTCGCCGCTAATCGGCGATTTCTGGCCGCTGCTGAAGTGCCTTGAGGACCAGCCTGGTGCCAATTGGCAAGATGGGTGGTCTGGGACGACATTGCCGGTTGTAGGGATTTTGCGTCCGTTTTGGCGTCCGAATTGGCGCAATTGTGCTGATTGGTCGTTTTGTAATGAATGAACGGGTGGCAAAGAGGGGATGTAGACAAGGAGGTGTCTTGGCCTCGTTGCGCAGGGTTGCGCAGAGATGCACAGGGATGATGAAACCCCAGGGATGGGACGATGCATTTGAGATCTTGGCTGACTGG
>CAWVUS010000364.1:0-4411 GCA_963933195.1 uncultured Planctomycetaceae bacterium | reverse complement strand
CGTGATGCGACGGCTGAGCTTGATCTCGGTGTAATCGTCGTCGACGGTTTCACACAGGAACATGTCGTCGGTCCCCGAGAAGACGACGAAAAACTTTTTGCCATCGGCCGAGACGTCAATCTCCCAGGGGTTGGCAGTGACGAGGTTGCCGAGAAATGAATCCATCGGGATCCGTTTGCGTCGACGGCCCTCGCCCGTCTTGGTGTCAACGACTCCGACGTATGGGAAAATGGAACCCTCGCCCTGTGCGGCCGCAATTCTCGAGCGGATGTGGGGGATGTAGGCCTTGGGACGGGTCGGGTGCAGCACGATTTGCCGGCAGAGGTTGTCGGTGCTGGCTCCTTTCCACGTGTCCACGATCTTGCCGTTGGCAACATTGATCGCGTTGACTCGTGCCGAGTAGTACTCGGCCGTGTAGAGGGTTTGGCCATCGGGAGACAGGGCCAGCCCCCGGGGGAAACTTCCGGCGGGGAATTGCCGGAGGATCTTTCCGGAATTGCTGATTTCGATGACTCGGCCAGGGAATTCCAGGGTGACGTAGAACCTGGAGCCGTCCGCGTTGGAGACGACCCCGTAGGGTTCGTCGAATACCTCGACGCGTTGAATCACTTTTCCCGAGTCGGCATTGAGCAGCGTGACCTGGTCATCGTTGTAGACGGCCACCGCGAGGTTGTGTGTCTTGCCCAGGAACGCGACTCCCTCGGGGTGGACTCCGACCCGGGTTTCACGAAGTTTCTTCAAAGTGCCGAGATCGACGATGGTGACGGTGCCGCTGTCACGGTTGGAGCAGGCCAACAGTCGGCCATCTTGCGAGATGTCCATCAAGCTGTTCGAGTCGCGGGCGGTGGCATCATCGGTACACAGCCCGATCGTCGTGGCGGCCAGCATCAACAGCAGTGGGCTGATTGTGCGTTTCGAATTGTGGAGCATCTTCATCTCGCGGTCTCGCGTGGGCGCGTCGGTTGGTTGGTCGACACTCTACCAGAAGTGGTCAGGCCGACGAAATGCACCCCGGTATAGCGTTTGTGGCAAAAAGACGCCGGTGCTTGAGGACCGGTGGCGGGGTTTCGCAATCGGTACCGGGGTGGGGCTCGCGGATTGTCACGACAATCCGAGGGCTGCTAGACTCGATGCCGTTATGAGTCGATGTGCCGTTTGCCTGGTTGTGTTTCTGATGATGCCCGGATGTGGGGAGAGTGTGTCTCCGCCGTCTCCCACCCGGTCGATCGGTCAGACCGATGAGACACTGCCACCGATTGTCACCCAGGCCCCGACCGAGTCTCCTCCTGCGGGGATGGTTTGGATTCCGGGAGGCAAGTTCGAGATGGGCACCCGCGATCCCCTGGGGAAGCCCGACGAGTTTCCTCCGCACACGGTCGAACTGGATGGCTTCTACATGGACGAGTGTGAGGTGACGAACCGAGAATTTGACCAGTTTGTCAAGGCGACGGGTTACGTGACTGCGGCCGAGAAGAAGCCCGATTTTAGTTCTGTTCGAGAGGGATCCAAGCGAACCCAGGACAAGATCCTGCCGGAGTTGAATCGGCCCGGTTCGATCTGCATGAAGCAGGGACTGAAGGCCAGTGAGATAGATCCGAACCTGGGCGCCTACAGCTGGTGGGAGTACGTGCCCGGAGCAAACTGGCGGCACCCGGAGGGACCAGACAGTTCGATCGAGACACGGATGGACCACCCGGTTGTACACGTGTCGTGGCACGACGTGACCGCGTACTGCGATTGGGCGGGCAAGAGGTTGCCGACCGAAGCCGAGTGGGAGTTTGCGGCACGTGGTGGGCTGGAAGGCAAAACGTACCCGTGGGGCAACGAGCGGAACCCAGAGGGCGAGTGGAAGATGAACATCTGGCAGGGTGCATTTCCGGTCAAAAACACCAACAAGGATGGGTTCCTGGCGTCGGCTCCGGTCAAGTCGTTCCAGAACAGTAAGAATGGTTATGGCTTGTTTGACATGGCCGGAAATGTCTGGGAGTGGTGCCAGGACAACTACACGGCGGACTACTACAGCGACAGTCCTCGTCGAAATCCTCCGGGGCCCGAGGAGAGTCGAGATCCCGATGAGCCGGATATTCTCAAGCGGATACAGCGGGGCGGAAGTTTCATGTGCAGCGACACTTACTGCACCGGTTACCGCGTGACCGCCCGGATGAAGGGCGAGCAGGGTTCGGGGCTGTATCACACCGGCTTCCGGTGCGTGGTGTCACACGACGGGTTGGCGGCCCTTGGCAAAGCGACTGCTGCCAAGGCCCGCTGAGACACGGTCGGGTTTAGCCGTAGAATTCGGCGAACTGTTCCTGCATGGCGGCGATGCCGGTGTGCAGGAGTTTGACGTCGCTGGTGGGGCTGATCAGTCGCACGCCCTTCTCGTACATCATTCCGGCGTGCTCGGGGCTGACCACCACCGCACCGATGTGCTTGCCGTGTTTCTGGCACGCCGCGGAGACCCGGTCGATCGCGTCGATACATTTCTCGTGAAAGAAATCGCCGGTCACGCCCAGGCTCTGGCTCAGGTCGCTGGGGCCGATGAACAGCAGGTCCACACCCTCGATCGCTGCGATCTCATCCACCTCCTCGACCGACTGTGCAGTTTCGATCTGGATCGCCACGAAAGTCTCGCGGTTGGCCTTTTCGGTGAATTCAGCGGGCTTCATCGAGCCGAAGCCCGCGTCGTATCCCCCCGTGTTCAAACCGCGGTTGCCGCGAGGATGGAACTTGCACCATTGCACGATCTCCTCGGCCTGGGCGGCCGTGAAGACCTGCGCGGCCATGATTCCTCCACCGCCGGCTTCCAAGGCTCGAGTCACCGTCGCGTAGTCCGTGGGCGCGATCCGGACAAAGTTGTCCAGCCCCTCGCTGCGAGCAGCCAGGGCGTTGATCTCCAGGCTCTCGATTGTGAATCCCACGTGCTCGGCATCGAACCACACGGATTGGAAAGCGCCACTGAGTCCCAGCACCTGCAAAATGTTGTGATGCAGGATGCGGCCCACGCCGATCGTCATGACCGTTTCGCCACGATCCAGGCGATCCTTGATTCGTTCCACCATTTCTTGATTCCCGGGGAAGTTGAAGAACAGGGGGAGGCCAGTTTGAGTGGTAGCCGAAGGGAAGTCCAGTTGGCGAACTCCACCTGCGTTGTTGGCATGTCGTGCGGCGCTGGTACAATCCAGCGAACCTGAATTGGAACCATTCGGAGCATGACGATGGACAGCCAAGTGTGGATGTGGGGACGGGCCAGCCTGGGCAGTTTTCTGCTGGTGATGGTGCTGGTTGTTTCTGGTTGTGGTGAGGCGGGCAGTGTCAGTTCCACCAAGCCTGCTGATGGTCCGGACAAAGAGCCGGCCGCGACTGATGCAGACTCAACCAATGGCACGCCAACTGCGGACTCGTCGCCCAAACCGGCTGTCGAAGGGTTGCCTCCTGATCCCATGAAAGTGACGGTGCCGATTCCCAATCCGAACATCGCCCATGGAGAGGTCCTGCTCTCCCGCAGCCGTTACTACAGGCTGGATGTCGAGACCGTCGATAAGACAGTGCTGGTGACCGTTTCACGTCGTTGGCTTTACAAGGACGGTTTTCCGGAAGGGCTGATCGCCGCAATTCGAAAGCAGCCAAACCTCAAGGAGACCGATCGGCGATTGTTTGATTCGCGGGATGGAAAAATTGCTGCCAGCCAATACATCCGCTGGGAGCCGTCCGCAGGTGACACCAAGCCGGCGGCGCTGCTGCTGTACGTTGATGGCACCGATGCCGACGGCGAACCGCGGCATGAACTGGCGATCAGCGTGGACCTGGAGCTTGATGCCACGTTGGGCAAAACCAAGCCACGCCAGACTGTCGTCCTGGATGCCATGTCGGTCGACCTGGACCTGGATCAGGCGCAGTTGGTTGCTGTCCGCTGGGATGGTAAGCCCCTGGCCGATGGGAATGTCGAGGGAGAAGGACCGGAACACACCGTCGACATCCGGGTGACCGGGACATTGACCGCCGAGTCGAGCGCCAACATCCGTGGTGCCGATGCGTTGCTGGCCGATGATGTGACCAATTCGTTTCGTTCGTTGGCGGCCATCGCGTTTCAGAATGAAAGCCATCACGGAATCACTTTGGGATGGCTTGGGCTGGACCATCTTCGTCACGGCTTGATCGTTGTGCCCCAGCAAGATGGCAAACTCTACGACCTGCAGTACTCCGTCGCCGGGCAGAGTTTCGAACTCGATGCGATGCGCCGGCAACTGGAGGCAACTTCCTGGCCGATCATTCTCCGGGGCCGGGACTATGTGGGCACGTCTTTGTCCGGTCAGCACGTGTTTCAGCCGGTCGAGTGCCTGGTTTCACGACGAGTGACAGCCAAACCGGCAGCCAAACCGGCAGCCAAACCGGCAGCCAAACCGGCAGCCAA
>CAWVUS010000363.1:0-4417 GCA_963933195.1 uncultured Planctomycetaceae bacterium | reverse complement strand
TGGCCGGCAGGTTGAAGTCGATATTCAGGGCCGTGATGAAATCATCCAGCTCGTCCAGCACCGGTTCGCCCGTCTCCAGTCGCGACAGCGACACCCGAACGTACCGCGTCCCCAGCAAGGCCGAACTGTCGACCCCGACCGGGGTCTGGCCCCGAGACAACGGCACCTGGCAGCCGATCCCGGCCACGAGGAACACCGCGAGGCAACTGCCCCAGGCGGTTCGAAAACGAGAACGCAACACGAACTGGCTCCACGGTTCAAAGACGTGCCGAGGGTTGTAGTCGACACGGCCGGTTGGCCGAAGCGGAATTCCCGCGAATTCCCCGGCAGCCAGGCAACCACCCCGCCGACAAGCGATCCCCCGGCCGATGCCCGGCATTGAGGTTCGCCATGGCCGCAGGCTACGGTGGAGGATCTCCTGTCTCCCCGAAGACACCAGCCGTTCACCGGACCCCGATACACCATGCCACGCATCACACGCATCCAGGCGTTCCAGGTCGACCTGCCGCTGCACGAGGGCAGCTACAAGTGGTCGGGGGGGAAATCGGTCGAGGTTTTCGACAGCACGATCGTGCGAGTCGAGACCGACGAAGGAGTGACCGGGCATGGCGAGGTCTGTCCGCTCGGGCCGTTCTACCTGCCGGCCTACGCCGGCGGGGTCCGCTCGGGCCTGGCCGAACTGGCACCACATCTGATCGGTTCCGAGGCGACTCACCTCGACGTCCTGCACCGGCAAATGGAACGGACACTCAAGGGACATCCCTACGTCAAGACGGGCATCGATATCGCCTGCTGGGACATCCTGGGCCAGGTCTCGGGACGCCCGGTCTGCGACCTGCTCGGAGGCCGGTACGGCGATGACTTCGTGCTGTACCGGGCCATCTCGCAGGAGGATCCCGACACGATGGCCTCGCGCGTGGCCGGATACCGAGCCGAGGGTTACCGCCGGTTCCAGTTGAAGGTCGGCGGCGATCCGGATGTCGACATCGAGCGAATCCGGGCGGTCGCGGCCGAGTTGGAACCTGGCGACCGCCTGATCGCCGACGCAAACACCGGCTGGGTGCAACACGAGGCAGCGCGGGTGGTGCGCGCGGTCGAGGACATCGATGTCTACATCGAGCAACCGTGCCTGAGCTACGAGGAATGCCTGGCGATCCGCCGCCGCATCTCGCACCCCTTCGTGCTCGACGAGTCGATCGATGGCATGGAGGTGCTGCTGCGAGGCCACGCCGATGGAGCCATGGACGTGGTCAACATCAAGATCAGCAAGTTCGGCGGGCTGACTCCCGCCCGGCAGGCCCGCGACCTGTGCGTCCGGCTGGGGATCGGGATGACGATCGAGGACAGTTGGGGTGGCGACATCACCACCGCCGCCATCGCCCACCTGGCCCACAGCACGCCGACGGAACTGCTGTTCACCGCCACCGACTTCAACAGCTATGTCACCGTGAGTACCGCCGAGGGAGCACCGCAACGCGATGGCGGACGACTGGCCGCCTCGACACAGCCCGGCCTGGGCGTGACACCTCGCCAGGACGTACTGGGTGAACCGGTACTGAGTATCGGATAAGTAATTATTGTCGCACGGTGA
Source organism: uncultured Planctomycetaceae bacterium (assembly GCA_963933195.1). Lineage (GTDB taxonomy): Bacteria > Planctomycetota > Planctomycetia > Planctomycetales > Planctomycetaceae > UBA8437. The sequence goes on along the minus strand of CAWVUS010000363.1, from coordinate 2,826 downwards.
CCGGGGGTTCCGGTGGTGGAGTGAAGGACAGCAGAGACGTGTTGCCGGATGCCACCGCCGGCGAGATCGACGAGGCCTTCTCGCTCGACTTCGATGACCTCATCGGTCAGACAAACTGAAAAAAGACCCGAAGCTCGTCGTCTTTTTGCGAAACCGACACGCCGGGGCCGTGTTTAATGGAACCCAACGGCCAAGCCCGTTCCCACAGGACGACAAGGCACACATGAAACGAACCATTGCATTGCTGCTGTTACCGCTGGCCACAACGCTGGCAGCTCCCCCGGCCAATGCCGCCGAGCGGATTGCCTGGTACAGCTCGGTGAAGCAGGGACTGGCCGTGGCCAAAACCACCGGCCGACCGATCCTGCTGGTCTCGGCCGCACCGCATTGCCACGGCATCTCGGGCATCTGGTGACCCGGCAAACAACGCATGGACGGGAGTTACCTGTCCCACGCCGGCATCGTCGCTGCCAGCCGCAGCTTTGTCTGTATTCGTCCGTTGACCTACGAGAGCGCTGCCGAAGCCCCGTTCCTGGAGAGCCTGTTCCGCGGCCGCTCGGGGAACCTCGAAAACACCGTGTTCGCCATGCTTGGTCCCGACGCGAAAACCAGGCTGTGCCGCACCGGGCGCAGTCCCGACTTTGCCTTCCGGTCGCCCGACGAAATGGCAACCGCCATGAAGGAGATCATCAAGAAGTACCCCAACGCCAGGTCGATCTCGCGACCCCTGCCCGTGCTGGCCAACGTCCGCCTGGGTCTCAATGTCAGCTCCTGCGACAACACGCCACTGGCGATCATTTACTCGCCAGAGGAAGCCACGCGAAAACGCCTTGGTCAACAACTCGCCACGATGGCCTGGAGCAAGAACCACATTGGGCAGGTGCAGTACTGCATGGCCACCAGGGCCGAGGACCTCAAGCCGCTGGGGCTGAAGTCGCCCAAGCCCGGAATTTTGGTGGTCCAGCCAAGTGCCTATGGTGACAAGGGGCTTTTGATTTCGGCCGTCGACGTGACAGCCGAGACGAACCGGGTGGCCGAGGCGGTCGACTTTGCCCTGTTGGTCTCGGAATTCCAACAAAAGACCATGCAAGTTCACGTCCCGCAGGGACGCCGTCTGGGTGTAGACTGGAAGACAGCCATTCCGGTCACAGATCCGGGACGCCAGGGTGGGCGACGGTCAAAGAATTGACTCGACGACCCCACTTCCATAACCAGACACCCCGAACCCGGATTCTTTTATGACCGATCTCGATCGACGCAACCTGTTGTGCCAGGGCCTGGCCGGATTGGTCGCCGTGGGCGGTAGCTCGCTGCTGCTGGCCGAGGACGCCGCCCCGACCGACACCACGCTCGATGTCCACAACTACCAGGACTTCCTGGACAAGAAGGGCATCCCGCAGGTTGCCCCGGCCGCGACCTGGGAACAGACCCACCCGGACATTCTCGGGCCCTACTACGTCACCGGAGCCCCTTTCCGCGGCAAGATGACAGCGCCCCTGGCCAAGGGAACGCCGCTGGTTGTCCGTGGTCGTCTGTGGGGGTTTGACACCAGGAAACCCATCACCAACGCCGTGCTGGATGTCTGGCAGGCCGATCACCTGGGCCGCTACGACATGACCGACCCCCGCAAACCACCCGCCTGGCACGAGTTCCGCAACCGGATCCGGCTGGTGACCGACGAAACGGGTTACTACGAATACGAGACCATCCGGCCAGCCGCCTACCGTGCCGGACGAGCCGTTCGCCCGGCCCACATCCATTACATGGTCCAGGCTCCCGGATACGGCAAGCTGATCACCCAGTTGTATTTCAAGGGCGATCCCAACATCGCCCGGGACCGATCGGCCCGGCAGTCCAACCTGCTGGTGGCCCCCCACGAGAAAAAGGTGCCCGGTGGCACTTACCAGTTGGCCACTTTCGACATTGTTTTGGCCAGGTCTGCCCAGGCCAGTCGAAAACGCCAGAAATAGAAACACGCGACCAGGCACGAAACTCAACATTTCCCTTTTCCTGGCGGGCCAGGAAACAAGAAATCGGAGACCCTCATGACTTCAATGAAACACACACTGATCGCGGCTGGGGCCGTGCTGGGGCTGGGCGTCCTGTTCAGCCTTCCGACAACAGCCGACGAGAGTCCCAACCAGGACAAGCCCGCGACGGCCGAGAAAGACAAGCCACGCAAGCGACCCGAGGCTCGACGCGACGCGGACAAACGCAAGCGACCCGAGGCACAACGCGACGGAGACAAACGCAGGCGACCCGAAGGTGACCGGCCCGGCCGACCCGACGCACGACGTGGTGGAGACCGACCGGGCAACTCCGATGCCCCCCGTGGTTTCGATCGCCTGAATCCCCGCGACGGCCAACGGCCCGGCGGTGACCGCGGCCCCCAGGGGCGAGGTGACCGTGGTCCCGGTGGGCCCGGTGGTCATCCGTTGATTTCGATCTTCGACCGAAACCGTGATGGAGCCCTGTCGACCGAAGAGATCAACAATATCGCCAACATGTTGAAGCGACTCGATCGCAACAACGACGGACGGATCACCGCCAACGAACTTCCCGCCCCGCCCCAGTCCGACCAGGGTGGCCGGCCCGGATTCGGGCGTAGTGGCCAGCGAGGTGGCCAGCGAGGTAGTGCTGGTGGTCGACCCGGACAGCCCGGTTCGCGGAGTCGCGGATCTGCTGGTGGACGTGGTGGTCGTTCGGGTGGACGTGGCGCCGCGGGCGGACGTGGTGGTTCGGGTGGACGGCCCGGATCAGCAGGTGGACGTGGTGGCTCGGGCGGACGGCCCGGATCAGCGGGTGGACGCGGTGGCTCGGGCGGAC
>CAWVUS010000362.1:0-4431 GCA_963933195.1 uncultured Planctomycetaceae bacterium | reverse complement strand
GGAGTCAGGCATGCACTGTAGTCGTCCAGTGCGTTGCAACCCCCAAAGACATATTCGAGGACGACGGCGGATGATCGGAGGCCGAGCGTCGTTTTGGAGTGGTAACAGACCTCGCTGACAATCCGGTGCGCTTCTGCAGAACTACGGATCGGCATGTTCCAGTACTTGTTGAACAACGTCCGTCGCAGTGAAGCGATGGCGTCGGTGTTGTTCCGATTGCCCTTGGGAAGGTGTTGTTCGAGAAATCTCTTGTTTGCCAGTGACAGGTAGAGACTTTCGGTTCCATGTGCGACGAAGGATGTCATCGTGATGGGTTCCACAAAACTCGATCGGACGCGAGTCAGCAGGTCATCGAAAATCCCGATGGCGTCGCGTTGTGGTAATCCGAGCAGTTGTTGGCGGAAACTTCGGTCGGCATAACGGTGTTGGATTCCACATTGGATCCGGGCACGTCTCAGGCCGTGTTTCAACTCGCTGGTGTCCGGCCACTTCTCGACGGCCGATCGGTAATGCGAGAGGGCATCGGTCCACTGCCGACCGATTTCGAGCTTTCGGCCAGCGGAAATTGCCGTTTTCGGTTCCGTGGGAGTCTGCGCAGCCAGTGGAGTTCCGGCCAGCAATGTCATCGCCGCCAACCAGAAAGCGGTTCTTACAAGACGATCAAATCTAATGGGCCAGGGGCCCGCCGCTGGTCGCATAATGGTTGATCTCCGCACGTAGTGAGGTCGCCGGGTGAACGTGTTGGCGACTCAAAAAAGACTACGCCACGATTCCGACTTGAGCAAATTGTCGGAAAACAACGTTCGCGGAGTAATCGCTACGTCCGGCGCCTCCCTCAACCTGCGGTTCGGTCGTGCCGACGAGGGGGGCCGGGGGGAGTTTGCGGTTCCGTGGTCAGGCGGAAGTGGCCAGTGCGTGTAGCTGTCGCATCTTGCCGGGGAACAGTGGAAATGCGAGTTCGGGGGGTTCAAGTTCGGGGTGCCACATCTTCTCCCACTCGTAACTGTACCACCCCTGGTAGCCACCCTTCTGCAGTAGTTGAAGGCATTCAACCACGGGAAATTCGCCACCTCCGAAAAGTACATAATCTGCGTGCCTGTGCCCGCTCATCAAATTGTGGGCCTGTTGGGACGCTTGGTGTTGGTTTGAGCCAATTTCGGCCGGTTCGCGGCTGACGGAATCTTTCCAGTGGGTGTGACGGACGCGTCCTGCATAACGTCCGAAAGTTGTCGCCAGCGGTTCGCCATAGAATCTCCATGGATGGTGTGTGTCCCAGAGGACTCCCACTGCCGGCGAGTCGACCTGGTCTAGCAGATCGGCGACGAGATCGGATTGGGAGAAATCACCATGAGTCTCGATGATGACATCGAGATCGAGGCTGGCGGCGTATTCACCGAGCGTTGCCAGGCCTTCGGAAACCTGTTGAATCGTCGTGTCTCGCCCCAGTTCATCTCTGACGACGTCACCGAAGACTCTGACAAAATCGGCTTCCAGTTCCGCTGCCATGTCGAGGTACGCCCGGCCAATCACACATTGGCGGGCCCGTTCTGTCGCATCGGGGGAATCAAAAGCAACAGATGAGGCGAGGCCACAGACCCGAAAACCAGCTTGAGAGAGTTCTTGGCGGCGTTGCGGCAGTCGGGCCGACGAAAGATCCGGGACGACCAGCAGGTCGGTTTCTCTCTCGACCAGCCGGATTTCCACTCCATCGAAATCGGCTTCCCGGCCACGGGCTACCATTTCCGAAAAGGTCCAGTCTGGGCAGCCAATCGTGGAAAAACAGGTGCGGATCATCGGGCTGGAAAGTTTGGTGCTGTGGGATTGGTGTCGATACTCCTTGGGTGACTATAGAATGAGAATCAACCGACGGCGAGGTGACGGTGATGTGTAACGACGCGGTGTCGAGATGGCTGATCGGGGCGGCCGATGTCGAGGTTGAGTTTCGGGCTCGCGTGGCTCGGGCATATGAGGACCTGGCCACTCGCGACACGCCTGTCGATTACCACGCGTGGGTTAGCGAGCAGTTCGGATTGGACCTGTCGAGCGAATACGGCGGACAACCGATCGGAAATCCCTGGGGCAAGGCGTCTGGTCAGCTGTCGATGACACCGCAGCAGGTCGCCGACGATGCGGCTGCGGGGCTGGGATATGTGGTTCTCAAGACCGTCATTGCCGAGTCAGAGGAAGGCACACAGTCGATGTCCGACTGGGCCATCCACGAGGCTCGAATGCAGGTGGAGCCAATCACGTCACTACGTGGTGTCAGCGGTTGGACAGTCAGTTGGAAGGGGCGGGGTTGGTGGGGGACTCTGGATGAGTATCTTGAGCTGATCCGTGCCGCGAGATTGGTGACCGATGGCACGGCGACGCGAATCGTTCCGTCGGTGAAATACCATTTGCCCTCCGGAGGCGAAACGGAGTGGCTGGAGTCGGAGTACCGTTACACAACCCGCCGACTCCTTGCGGCGTGGGAGGAAGCGGGGCCGGTGGGGCCGATGCAGATCGAGAAGGATTTTAGCCCAACGCTGGCAGGGAGTGATCGATCAAACGTCCGGGAAACCGTCGTGAACTGGTTGCGGTGTGTGCCAGGCCTGGTTCGTGGAGCGGCCGAATCCGGGAAGGTTGAGGTGGGGCTAAAATTGTTCAATGCCCTTTTTGACGATGCGTTTCAACTAGAAATGTTGCGGGCGACCCAGGGCGGGACGGGAGACGACACCGCCGACTGGCTCGTGTATGGGAACCGATTGTTCGATCCGGATCGCCAGTTCGAGAGTCATCGCGGGATCGCCTATGGGGGCGGCGACCTGAGTGACCGGAATCTCCGGGTTCTCGGTATGTTTTTGGACGAAACTGGTGAGGCAATGCCTTCGGTTGCGGCGACCGGTGACATTTGCAGTGGCCGGGTTGCACTCGAATACGCTCTGCGAGGCGCAACGAGTTTTCAACTGCACACGTTTTTCCAGCTCCCATCAGAGCAGTACGTGTTGCGCAACGGCAGCCGGACGCAAAAGGCATTGCACGAACTGTACCTGCATCCGGAAGACGGCCTGGTCGTATGGTTGCGACACCTGGCCGGCCGATTCGGCATGTCGACTTCTCCAATACGACTACGGGACCTGGTCGGTCTCGGTCGCCCTGGATAAGTCGTCATTTGAACCCGTTTTATAGGGTCCAGCCTTTCCGGTATTCGCGACGGACGATCTTCTTGACTTCCGGGGCGTTTTTGGGAGTCAACGTCTTGGCATCCCATTCCACCTTTTTCTCGGCCCAGACGGCCAGGTTGCCCAGCAGCACGACCTCGGTCAGCGGACCGGCGTATTCCGGGAAATTCGAACGGGCGGGTTTTCCACTCGTGATGGCACGAGCGTACTCGGTGAAATGACCCGGAGATTTCTCGAAATCGACCTTTGGCTTGTCGACACCAATGACGGTGTTGCTGTTGCCGGCGTAGTCGCCGGGCGAGAGCAGCATGCCCTTGTCGCCAATTAGCAGCGAACCGGTACGTGGGACCTTCTGGTCCTTGGGAAGTAGATCCTGTGACGGTCGCTCTCCACCGTCATACCAGATCATCTTGACAGCATTTCGTTCGCCAAGCTTGGGGAACTGGTAGGTGATGACGCTGGACTTGGGGAAACTGTCCTTGTTGTGGCCGGAATTAGTGGCTTCCACCGAGATCGGGTCTCGCAGGTTCAGAGCCATGAAGGGCATGTTCATGGTGTGGCAGGCCATGTCGCCCAATGCACCCGTGCCAAAATCCCACCAGCCACGCCAGGCGAAGGGGTGGTAGCCATTGCCGAAGGGCCGTTCTGGTGCCGGGCCCAGCCAGACATCCCAGTTGAGGTGCTTGGGCGGTGTGGCGGCCTTGGGGCGTGGTCCACCCTGTGGCCAGACGGGGCGATTGGTCCAGACATGAACCTCTTTGATCTGTCCAAGAACACCGGATTGGACAATAGCCGCGCCTTCGCGAAGTGTGTTAGACGCGGTGCCCTGGTTGCCCATCTGGGTCTGCACCTTGTTTTTTGTGGCAATCAACGCCATTTGCCGGGCCTCGTAGAGGCTGTGCGTCATCGGTTTCTGGGTGAAACAGTGTTTTCCAAGCTTCATTGCCATCACGCTGGCGGGAGCGTGGTTGTGGTCAGGCGTGCTGACGGTGACTGCGTCAATGCTGTCAGCCATTTCCTCGAGCATCACGCGGTAGTCGGTGAACTTCTTGGCGTTCTTGAATCGTCCACCAGCCTTGTTCAGGGTGTTCTGGTCGACGTCGCAGATGGCAACGACATCTCCGTGACGGCCGGCGTCGGCGGAATCACTGCCACCCTTGCCGCCAACTCCCACACAGGCGAACCGAATCTTCTCGTTAGGCGACTTGGGGGCTGCCCAGGATTCCTGGTCGGAAGCGACCCAGAATGCGGTTCCAAGTGCCGCGGAGGT
>CAWVUS010000361.1:0-4444 GCA_963933195.1 uncultured Planctomycetaceae bacterium | reverse complement strand
GAGAGGCGCCGCCGGGATTCGAACCCGGGATGGCGGATTTGCAATCCGCTGCCTTAGTCCACTTGGCTACGGCGCCCAAAACCGGAAAGCTCGACCGGTGACGTGGCCTAGTCCGGAATTCGCCGTCGATCCTACGAGTGGTATTTCACAGCGTCAAGAGAGCCTCCCTGGCCGTACCTCTCCAACAACCCGACACCGGGGACAACCACTGATTGACACTCGAACCGCTGAAGCTAGGATGATACCGCACCACCTCGTGAAGAGCTGGCCGGTCCAATGAGCGACGACATCCCCATCCAGATCGACTCCGAAAACGACATCACCGTCGTGACCTTCGGTCAATCGCTGGAACACCTGGACGATCATGCCGTGATCGAACACCAGGAACTTCTGGTCACCACCGCCCGGGACGCCACACCTCCTCACGTCATCTTTGATCTCTCCAACGTCCGGCTCTTTGGTTCCACCTTCATCGAAGTCATCTTCCGGGTCTGGAATCAACTCGACACGGAAAACGAGGGCCGGTTCGCGATCTGTGGCGTCTCGGCACACTGCCGCGAAGTGCTGGCGGTCACCCACCTGGACCAACTCTGGCCCATTCACTCCACACGGACAGAGGCCATTCAGCAGATCACTGCCGGATGAACAACTCCAGCACGCCCAATTCGACGCTCGGCCCCCTGACATTCGAGCCTCTTTTTCGTCGCGCCCTCTGGGGTGGCACCCGCCTGGCCTCGCTGCTCAACAAGGACTCTGGCCACCTCGAGGATTGCAGCGAGAGCTGGGAGATCGTCGATCTCGACGATGACCAGAGCGTGGTCAACGATGGTCCGTGGAACGGCTGGACACTGCAACAACTCGTCCAGGAACAGGGCAAGGCTCTCCTGGGCCGCCATGCACCACGTGACACGTTTCCACTCCTTTTGAAATTCCTCGACGCCACTCGCCGCCTGTCACTGCAGGTCCACCCCGATCCCACGACCGCGGCGCGACACTCCCCGGGCTGCCGCGGCAAGACCGAGGCCTGGATCATCCTGGCCGCCAAGCCGGGCAGTCGACTGTGGGTCGGCCTCCAACCCGACACCACCCCCGAACAACTCGCCACCTCCCTCGCCGACAACCGCATCGACCGCTGTGTCAACAGCTTCGAGGCCGTGGTGGGACAATGTATTGTTGTTCCCGCAGGAACCATCCATGCGATTGGAGAAGGGATCGTCCTGGCTGAGATCCAACAATCCAGCGACACCACGTACCGACTTCATGATTGGGGCCGAACCGACAGCAATGGCACTCCGCGACGGATTGACCTCGATCGTGGCCTCCAGGCCATCCACTTTGCTGCCGACGCGGTCGTCCCTTCACCGCCTCCCCAAGACAATGTCTACGAACCGGTCACCCTGGTCGACCGTCAAGAATTCCGTGTGCTGCAACACCGCGTCTCTGGTGCGTCCACCCTGGACAACGACGATCGCTGCCGGATCCTGGCAGCGATCGACGGAACCGGCTCGCTGGAGATCAACGGTGATCGCATCGATCTCGCGACCGGCCAAACCGTGTTGATCCCCGCAGCCGTCCAGGCCATGCGACTGGACAGCAGCACTGGGCTGACCCTGCTCGACTGCCATCTTCCCTAGTTCTTGAGTTCAACCGCCGAACTCAGGAATCATCGGAAGATTCCTCGATGGCCTGCTCCTCGGTCGCCGCCACCGCACTCGCGGAAAGCCCATGGTTCTGGAGGTGGGCAATCGCCGAGCCGAGCCGACCGACAATCTCGTCGCGTCTCGAGCTGCCCTCGATCTTGTTCCCGTCTCGATCCACCACGTAGAACACGTCGACCACCTGGTCAACATGCGTGGCAATCCGGGCCAACTCGACGGACAACTCCAACTGAAACAGTGTCCGTGAGATGATGTAGAGCAGGCCTGGCCGGTCATGCGCGAACACGTCGACGATTGTCCGGGTCGGAGATGACTGGACATCCACAACAACTCGAGTGGGATGGTCGGAAACAGGCTCGCCGCTTCCGACCGCACGGAACACCCGGTGGCGTTTCGAGAGTTCCCGGACCGTGACCTGGCGACGGACTCCTTCGCAGATCGCCTGGCCGATCTCGCCGATCCGGAAATCGGTCACCGGCCCATCGAAGTCATGGTCGACCACGTAAAACCGATCGATCGCAATATTGTCCAGGCCGGTCGAAATTTCGGCAGCCAGCACTTCCAGCCGCAAAGCCGCCAGGGTCCCGGCGATCCGGTGGAAACATCCCTTCGAGTGATCACCCCCGACCAGCACCCGCAACTGCACCGTTCCATTTTCCGGCTGGAACGTCCCATCGACCTGGACGTCGTCGGCCTGGAGTCCCCTGACTGCCACAAGGTCATCGGCAATCGTCTGGGGCTGGGTCGAGACGAGGTAGTGGGACGAAATTTCTTCGAGTTGACGAATGGTCCACTCACGAGAGGCATCTGTTTCCGGGTCGTCACCAGCAAAGGTTGAGCATTCCAGCACCTGTCCGCGGATCGATTCGAGCCGTTCCTCCAGGCGGAAGCGTGGGCGTTCCCCGCCCAGGACCACCAGGGCCCGGTCAAACAACGCCGCCAGCAACTCGGCCTTCCAGTCGGTCCACTTGCCAGGCCCCACGGCAATGATGTCGGCGGCTGTCAAAACGTAAAGCATTCTCAGTGTCTGCGGACTCCCCACCTCGTGGCTGAAATCCATCACCAGCCCGGGCTCGGAGATGTCGCGTCGCGTGGCCAGTTGCTCCATCGCCAGGTGACGGTGGACCAGGAACACCAGGCGATCAGTGTCCGCCTTGTCCAGCCCCAGTCGTTCGGCGGTCTCCAGGGCGATCCGACGGCCGACTTCGCTGTGGTCTTCGTCGAACCCCTTGCCCAGGTCATGCAACAGCAGGGCCAGGTGCAGGAGATCCTTTCGGACAATCGCCCGGTACGTCGCCCCCACCGGTCCCTCCTCTCCGGCCAACGACTCGGCCGCCTCGACAGCACGAAACGTGTGTTCGTCAACGGCAAAGCTGTGGTACTGATTGAACTGCATCAGGCACCGCACGTGGCTGACAGCCGGCACGAGTTGATCGAGCACCCGGGTGTGGAACATCTGGCGCAAGGTCGTTCCAACACGGCCGGTCTGGCCAAGGATCGCCAGGAATCTTGCCTGGTCTTCAACGGTGATGTCGTCGGTCCACTCGCCGGCAGCGTCGGTGAGCACATCCAGCAATTGCGGGGACGGATCCACGCCATGCCTGGCTGAAGTTTCGAACAACCGGAGCCCATCGGACAGCGTGGCAGAGACCTCGTCCCGCTTTCCCTCGGCGGCATCGATCATTCGACGCGTGACCCAGAAGGAACCCACCCGGCGAGGAATGCACCACCAGTCGGCCAGCGTATCGATCAGCCTGGGTGGTCGGTTCCGTTCGGCAAACCGTTCGGACACACGAGCCAGTGCAGTGGTGTGACGAAAGTGGTCCTGCATGAAACGTTCGACAGGACGCTGCGCCGCGTCCCCTTCAACACCTCGTTTTTCCGCCAACCGCAACTGCTCATCACGGGTCAATACATCCTGGCAACGAGCAGCTGAGAGGTGCAGATCGACGCGAACCTCCGTCAGCCACTGGTGTCCCGCGACCAGCGTGTCCCGTTCTCGAGGCAACAACACTCCCTCATCGACCAGTTCGGCAAGATCGGTGGTCCCGTATCGACAAAACCCCAGCCACCGGACCAGGTGCACGTCACGGAGTCCTCCGGGCGATCGTTTGACGTCGGGCACCAGTTCACTGGCCGAGCGACCATGGCGTGCCCATTCGGCGCGTCTCGCTGCAACGCAATCACGATAAAATCTCGACGGTCGCCGACTGACAACTCGTCGCCAGAACGTCTGCCGAAACGTCTCGGCCAACGCCCGGTCGCCCCACAACCAGCGGGCCTCAATCGCCGCCGTGGCGAACTCGATTTCCGAACGAGCCAACGAGATCGCTCCGGGAACCGTGTGAACGCTATGCCCCAGTTGCAGGCCCACGTCCCAACAGTCGCGTACGGCCTGCGAGGCGAACTCGGCAAACTCTCCGCCCGAGTCTCCATCGAGAAACAACAGGTCCACATCAGATCCGGGAGACAACTCGGCCCGCCCCGACCCACCAACGGCCAGGACCGCACCGCAACCGGACAGTCGATCTCCGGCAGAGAACTCCTCGGCCGCCTCATCAAACAACTCGACCAGGAAGCCATCCGTCTGCAGGGCCAACGACTGGACCAGGTCGACCGCGTCGACGCCCTGGTCGAACCGTTCCTGCATCGACTGCCGCAGCCGCTGGACCCGTCCCCTGTGCCGCTCCAGCCTCGATTCAGAGGGCGCTTTCACCGGATTCTCCGGTGCGGATGCGGATCATGTTCTCCAGGTCGATCACAAAGATCTTGCCGTCTCCGATCTG
>CAWVUS010000360.1:0-4511 GCA_963933195.1 uncultured Planctomycetaceae bacterium | reverse complement strand
CGGGTGAGTGCTAACCTGACGGGATGATCCTGGAAGGACTGGTGACGACTGTTTCTGGTGACGGGCTGGTCAATCTGGCGCCGATGGGGCCGATTGTTGACCAGGACATGTCGACACTGATCCTGCGGCCGTTTCAGACGTCCACCACCTTTGCCAACCTGATGGAACACCCCGAGGGGGTCTTTCACGTCACCGATGACGTGTTGCTGCTGGCCCGGGCTGCAATCGGAACCGTTGACCCTTTGCCCGAGATGTTCCCGGCCGAGGACGTGGCCGGGCAGGTCGTTGCCGGTGCCTGTCGGTGGTACGAGTTCCGTATCGAAGACGCCGATACCAGCAGCGAGCGAACCACGTTGACGGCACGGATCGTTCGTTCGGGCCGTATCCGTGATTACTTCGGGCTGCATCGAGCACGGCATGCCGTGCTCGAGGCGGCCATCCTGGTCACGCGTGTGCACCTGTTGCCGCCCGCGGACCTGAAACGACAATTCGCCGAACTGGCCGTGGTGGTCGACAAGACGGCCGGGCCCACCGAGCGGCAGGCCTTTGGATTGCTCGAGGACTACCTGGCCGAGGCACTGGGACGACCCGAGGCCTTTTCGGTCACCACCGGATCGCGATTGCATTTCGGGCTTTTGGCTCATGGGGGATCTTCCCAGGAAGGTGGTCGGCAGTTTGGTGGGGCCGGGATGATGATCGAGGAACCCGGGGTCTGGCTGCGGGCCGCCCCAGGTGATTCCGATAGCGTGGAGACGGAACCGTCGGGCGAGTTCGAGGCGGTCAGTGATGCCGACATCAGTCGGGTGGGTGATTGGCTGGCTGCGGCGCGTGCAGTGAACACAAACCTGCCGGGTTGCCGGATTGAACTCGCACGCACGATCCCGCCTCACTCGGGGCTGGGTTCAGGGACACAACTGGCGTTGGCCGTCGCCCGGGCCGTGGCCGGGCTGCACGACCTGGCTCCGTCGTCGGTGGAACTGGCCGAACGTGTTGGACGGGGACGACGATCGGGGATCGGCATCCATGGATTCGACCAGGGTGGGTTTCTTGTCGATGCCGGGGGCCGCAACGAGACCGACATCGCGCCACTGGTGGCCCGGGTTGATGTGCCCGAGAGTTGGCGGATCGTGCTGGCGGGCCCAGAGACCGGCGAGGGGTTGTCCGGCGAGGCCGAGCGAGAGGCGTTTGCCCGATGTGGTGGTATGCCCAGCGAGACGACCGGTGTGCTGACGGGCCTGTTGCTGCAACGGGTGCTTCCGGCACTGCGGGAGGCCGACATCGATGAAGCCGGTGACGGCCTGTATGAATTCGGGCGGCTGGTGGGCGAGTCGTTCGCGGCGGTGCAGGGGGGCTGCTATGTCGACGCGCAGATGGCGTCGCTGGTCGAATGGGCCCGGGGAGCGGGCATTCGTGGGGTCGGCCAGTCGTCGTGGGGACCGACCATCTGGATGCTGGTTCCCGACACGGCTGTTGCCGAATCGGTGGCGGCCGACGTGGCCGCTCGTCCGGGGGTGGGCTGGTGTCGGGTGGTGCGGCCGTTGAACCGGGGTGCGGAGGCCCGGGCGACGATCGGTCAGCCCCGCAGGACCTTGTCGAAGAGCGGGTAGGCCACCTGGCCGTTCCAGCGGTGGCCTCCCTCGAAGCGGTCAAACAGCAGGCTCTTGCTGGCTCCCAGGGCCTTGTAGATCTTTCGCAACCGGCCCCGGAACACCTCGTCCCACTTCTTGACGATCAATCCGTCGGTGGAACCGGTTTCCCAGACGCATGGCCGAGGAGCGATCAGCGATCCGATCTCCGAGTAATCGCCGTATTCGAGCAGGCCGGGGATGATCTGCGAGCCGCAACTGTATCGTCCCTGGATGCGTTCCTGCAGCAGGTTGAGTGCCCCACTGATGGCGGCCACCTTGATGCGACGATCGATGGCCGAAACCATCATGGTCATCCGGCCGCCGTAGGACAGCCCGGCGCAGCCCAGTCGTGAGCCGTCGACCTCGGGGCGGTTCTCCAGCAGGTCCAGCGACCAGCGGAGGTCACGAAGATTGGCCGTCAGTGAGAGTTGGCCCAGGGCCTGCATGCGGACGAACGTGGTCGCGCACGGATCGGTGCCACCGTATTTCTTTTTGTCGACACGGCGGCCGAAGGGGATCATGCAGGGGGCCGCGACCACGTAACCGCGGCGGACAAATTGCAGGCCGTAGTTGTAGTTGGCCTTCTTGATGGCGGCGGTGACGCCCTCGAGATCGCTCCGCCCCGCGACCGGGTGGTGGCCGTGATCGCCGTGGCCGTGGACGGCCAGGACACCGGGACGCTTCTGGCCGGGTTTCCAGTCGCCGGGGACCAGCAGGTAGACCGGGACACTGTCCAGCCCGGGCGATTCCAGCAACAGTTCGTAGCGGGTGTGATCGGACAGCTTGACCCGGGATTCCTGTGTCACGTTGAGTTGTTCGGGCGGACGGCTGGGGCCGAGCAGCCGCTGGAGCGTGTGGCGAAACTCCTGTTGCCAGTCGAGGCCGTCCTGCCGACTGGAACCGGCAAAGAGCATAGCCAGTCTGGCTCGACCGGCAGACCGGCCAATGGCGTCGTTGACGCGTCCGGCGGTCGCCGGCGGTTGGGCCAGGATGCGGGGAGTAGCCAGCAGTGAGGCGGGCACCGCGGCCAACAGGTCGCGACGGGTGATGGACATACTTGTGGTTTTCCAGTTCCCGGCGGCGATCAGCCGGACAGCCAGCCGCCGTCGATGGGGATCACGCTGCCGTGCATGTAGTTGGAGGCGTCGGAGGCCAGGAACACGGCCAGCCCGGCCAGTTCCTCGGGCTGTCCCCAGCGGCCCATGGGAATTCTCGAGAGGATCTGGGGCGCGCGGACGGGGTCTTCCTTGAGCACGGCGGGGAGATCGGTGTCGAAGTAGCCGGGGCAGATGCAGTTGATGTTGATGCCGCGTCCGGCCCACGAACCGGCCAGCGAGCGGGTCATTCCGGCGATGGCGTGTTTGGCCGCGGCATAGGCCGGGATGTCGACTCCGCCCTGGAAGGTCATCACCGAGCCGATGTTGATGATCTTGCCGCGACCCCGTTCCAGCATCCCGTCGGCGGCCTGTTGCGAGAGGTCGAACGAGGCCGTCAGGTGAACCTCCAGTTGCCGTCGCCAGATTTCCATCGGAAACGTTTCGGCAGGTTCGCGTCCCCCGCCTCCGGCGTTGTTGACCAGGATGTCGACCGGTCCCAGTTCCTCGTTGACACGATCGACCAGTCCGACCCGGGACTCGGGATCGGCCAGGTCGACCTGGATGTCGAGAAATCGTCTCCCGGCCGCTTCGACCCGTTCGCGAGTTGTATCGGCGTCACCGCTGCGCGACACGCAGGCGATGTCGGCTCCGGCTTCGGCCAGTCCGACGGCGATGCCCTGGCCGAGTCCGCGACGGGCTCCGGTGACCAACGCGGTGCGACCGGTGAGTTGGAAAAGATCGAGGATCATGGGCGTTGCGAATCGGTCGGGAGGTTGTTGTCGGGAGCAGAGAGTTATACGACGCGGGGGGTGGGGGATGCCACCGGTGAGGAAGATCTTTGGCCAGTTGTGGGAGAGAGAGCTTGAAGCTTGGTCGTGTCACGGTACAGTAACGGAAGAACGGTTGGTCTCGTGGGTCGAGACTGACCGGGCTGGGACGTTCGGATCGGTTGGTCGAAAGGCCGCTGGCTCGAACGGTGTGACTGCGATCTGACAATTGAAAGAGTGAGTGAAACGGTCCCGGGAGGAGGGGCTAGGGGGGACGTGATGTTCTCGGTGGGTCATGGACACGATCCGGCGCATGAGCCCGGGCGATTTTTTGGACGACTGTTCGGTGAGGAGATCCGACCGGTGGTTTCGCGACGAGATTTTCTACGAGTGGGTGGACTGAGCGTGGTCAGCCTGTCGGTCGCTGAACGGGCGGCGCTGGCCAGGCGTGGCGGTGCCGAAGGCCGCAGCGTGATCCTGTTGCTGATGAGCGGCGGGGCGAGCCAACTGGAAACATTTGATCCCAAGCCCGAGGCAGCCAGTGGGATTCGAGGTCCCCTGAAGGCGATCTCGACCAGCGTGCCCGGCCTGGCGTTCTCCGAGGGATTGCCGAAACTGGCCGAGCGGGCCGAGCGGTTCTCGGTCGTCCGGTCTTTGAACCATTCGGCCACCCCGATACACGAAACCGGTCTCCAGCTGTTGCAGACCGGTCGACTGGCAAGTGGTGGCCAGGAGTTCCCGTCGTTCGGTTCGGTGACGGCTCGTGTGCTGGGACCCGATCGACCCGTTCCCGCGGCCGTGATCTTGCCGCGACGGATTGATGCCACCGGCGTGAAAGTGGGACGAGGCCAGGGAGCGGCGTTTCTTGGATCGGACTACGAACCGACCGAGATCGATGGGCAGGTGCCCGACGTGTTCGCCGCGACGCAGGGAGCCGGTTCGTCGACCGCGCTGCCGGGGCTCGAAACCGATGTGTTCGCCAGTGAATCGGAAACCACCCGGCGGGCCTATGGCGACAC
>CAWVUS010000359.1:0-4523 GCA_963933195.1 uncultured Planctomycetaceae bacterium | reverse complement strand
GTGACGTTTTCTGGACATCTCGAGAATCTCCTTTCCGGATCAGTCAGATCCGGCTGATCCTCTCATTTCCACTGGTACAACGGGACGGGGTAAGGTCAAGGTGAAGTCCGATATGCCTTAGGTTCCGCAGAAGGTTTTCCGCACGACTTCAGCGGGCGTCGGTGTGGCTTCATACTCAGTGAATTCCGCCTGTTCCGTGAACGGGTTTTGTAAGATCTGATGGAGTTGGCGAAAGAGTGAAAAGTCGCCACTGTTGCCGGCCTTGATCGCCTCCTCGATACGATGGTTGCGCGGGATGAACACTGGGTTCGTTCGCCGCATTAAGGCAAGTGCCTGGTTGCGGTCGAGTTGGTGCAGACGCGCTCGCCAGGTGCTTAGCCACGCGACGATCGTTTCGGGTTGGTTGAAAAGACCAGCGACGACGTGGTCGTTGCCACTTTCGAGCGATTCGGGTAGATGGCGGAACACCTGCGTGAAGTCGGCCTCGCCATCTGCCATCGCTGCGAGCAAATTTTCCACCATACTCCAGTCGCTGGTGTCGCCGCTTTCGATGCCGATTTTCGCGGTGAACCGTTTTTGCAGTGCGTTTTGATAGAGACCAGGGAAGTGGCCGAGGGCGGCCTCGGCTGCGGCGATGGATCTTTTCGGATTGTTGTCCAACAGTGGCAGTAAGGTTTCGGCAAAACGTGTCAGGTTCCAGTGGCCGATCGGGCCCTGATTGCCAAAGGCATAACGACCTTGATGATCGATGGAGCTGAATGTTTTCGCTGCTTCATAGTTGTCCAGAAAAGCGCACGGACCATAGTCGATGGTTTCTCCAGAAACGGTCATGTTGTCCGTATTCATTACCCCGTGGATGAATCCAAACTGCATCCAATGGGCAATGAGATTTGCCTGTCGCCCGATGACTCCGTCGAGCAGGGCCCGGTAAGGATTCTCTTCCTTCTGTGCATCTGGATAGTGGCGATCAACAACGTAGTCGGCCAGAATCTTCAAGTTGTCGTAGTCCTCACGGGCGGCGAACCATTGAAAGGTGCCAATTCGAATGTGCGAATTCGCAACGCGAGTGAAAATTCCTCCGGGTTCGGTACCGTCGCGGACCACTTTGTCGCCGCTTGCCACTGCAGCGAGGGCACGCGTCGTCGGCACACCGAGGGCGGCCATCGCTTCTGAAACGATGAATTCGCGCAAGACCGGACCTAGAGCTGAGCGTCCATCGCCGCGGCGAGAGAAGGGTGTCGGGCCGGAACCTTTGAGCTGGATGTCGTAGCGAATGCCCTCTTTCCCGATGACCTCACCGAGCAGAATGGCACGACCATCGCCGAGATGCGACGAAAAGCCACCAAATTGGTGCCCGGAATAAGCCATCGCTAGAGGTTCGGATCCCTCCGGACGATGGTTGCCCGAAAGGATGGCGAGGCCCTCGGGCGAATCGAGTCGAGCTATATCGATTCCAAGCTCGGTCGCCAACTCGTGGTTCAGCCGGATCATCACCGGCGCGCTAACGGGAGTGGGTTTGACCAGCGAGAAGAAAGCGTCCGGCAGACGGGAGTAGCTGTTGTCAAAGAGGAAAGGCATAAAGGTGTCTGCGTAAGATTTTCTATGATTGGGCTGTTCGCCTGGCGTGTTTTAGCCGTTTTCGGCAGCAACAAAGAGCCCCGAATGCCGTGTGAGCCAGGTGATGGCTTGGGTAATACAATAGTGTACTGGTGTGGCCAAATACCTAATTGACCCTACCCCCTCCCGTTGTAACAGTGGAAATGAGAGAATCAGATCCTCGACTTCTTCGACGCCAGCGCTCCGTCTTTAGACGTGGAATCACTTGTTTGTCAGTCATTCGGCGTGATATTTTGGCCGAACGCGACGGAACTGTGGATAGTGAACTTGTTGATGGTTTTGGTGTCATGCGAACGAACTGTTTTCGAGCACTTGTAGTGGGTCTTGGTTTGCTGGTGTCCGCGTCTTGCGGTGCGGATCCGGCGAAGCCCGATTCCGGCAACAACCCGCCTGGCCTGCGGGCGATTTCCATTGGTGAGAAGGTTCCTGATTTTTCATTCGTCAACACCGGCGACGGAAAGACCTACAGGCTTAGCGATCTCCAGAAGGACAAGAAATCCAACAGCAGCGGAGTCGTGGTGCTGAATTTCTGGTGCTCGTTCTGTGGAAGCTGTCGGCACGTCGAACATGCTCTCAACAAGCTGGCGTCGACCTACAAGGGCCGTGTCGCTGTCATCGCGATCGATGCGAGTGCCGGTGAGACCATCGAGGGGATTCGTGCGTTCAAGCAGGAGAAGAAGCTGACACTTCCCGTTGTATTCGATTCCACGGGGAACACCGCCGACCTGCTCGGGACCAAGGTCACGACCACGACAGTGGTCATCGATGCCAAGGGGGTGCTCCGGTATCGCGGCCAGTTTCAGGTAAAAGCCTCCAGTTCCAGAAAAGCCAGCGGGACCGGCGGCAGTTTTCTCAGCCGCTTCGATGTGAGCAAGTTCGATGCGAACTCGGACGGCCGGATCACGCGATCAGAGATCAAGTCGAAGTTGCATCAACGTGTCTACGACAGGATGGTCAAACAATTCAAGCTGGACTCAACGAAGAGCTATCAGTTGACCGAGTTTCGCAAGGCGATCGGCCAGACTCCCAAGGGGCCGTTTGCCAATGGGAAGTCTGTAGCGGGTGGCAAGAAACTGGCAGCACCCATCGGCAAAAAGGCATCTGCCGATCCCCAGGCCGTGATCGCACTCAAGGCGGTGTTGGCAGGGAAAAACGTCAAGGTCACCGAAACCGCGTTGCGTGGCTGACGCATTCCTCGCGAGTAGCCTCCGTGTGAGGCCAGTACCATGACCAGCCACGGCCGTCGGACTCGACGGCGCGGCATATCCGTCTCTGGCTACAGGAACCGTTATCGTGAAGCGGGATACAACCTGTCGGGCCGACGGAGTATGGGCGTCCCACGATCTCCCCACCCCCGGCGTTCAACTCAGGGGCGGTAACCGAACCTCGCCCTCATGGCTTGATTGATCCGGTCTCGGCAAATCGGAAGCTGAACAAGTCCGAGTGTCGCATCTGGAATCGTAGACGGATGGGTCTCCCGGCGAATGGTGCGGGTGTGAGTCCGGACTGCCAGGTAACGGGGTGGTCGATCTCGTCGCCGTGCAGTGGCTTACAGTCGTTCAAAGTGAAGCCTTTCAAAGGCTGGCCGTTCGCGTCCTGAATCTCGACTCGAATTTCCCCGGTAGACCTGGGCCGCCCGATACGCCTGGGCCAGGCAATGTAGTTGAGCCGAAGTCCGCCGCCTTTGAACACAAACGGTTTGGTCACGAGCGTCCCGCCTGCAGGCCCCGATCGAACGGAAACGAACCCGTCGACTCGGAAGGCGAATCGCCTGATGCGTGTTTGGGGAGCGTATGACTTTTTCTTCCACTTCGGCAACGCGTCGGTCTCTTCATAGCCGTAACCTTCCGTAGCGTAGACGAAGTACTCGCGTGCATTGCCCCGAACGAGACCATGGGCCATGAAATTGCTGCGGTTTCCATCGCGCTCGCGCGGAGCATCTCCGGGAATCAATGGTTGGCGATGTCGCTGGAATAAGTGGCCGCCGTCGCGGCTGGTCATCAGGATGGGGTGCACCTGGGCCACGGCAAACAAATCCGTGTATTCCGTTGGAAAACCGATCAGCAGATGCGGAGCACGCTTGTAGGGAAAGACGCCGTTCGTATACATCTGCCGGTCGACCTTGTCCGAGAATTTCAGCGGGACCGGTTCGGTCCAGTTTTTGAAATCGTCTGACACGGCGATGTGCACGTTGCGTATGTAGCCCTTCAGCAGGTCACGCACAAACGCGACGTAACGGCCGTGCTTGGCGTCCCAGAACGCGACGTTCTGCGAATCGAAACGCCCCTTGGTGATCACGGGCTTGTCGCTCATCAAGGTCCAGTGAAGTCCGTCCGGCGACTTGAAAGGATACATGCCGTAATCGGTGTGCTTGCCAGGGATCTGATGGGCACCGCGAGCACCGCGGACGAGAGCCTTGTACCGCGCGTCGGGCGTCACCTTTGGACTGGTGTCGATAAACGGAACCATGTCGCCGCGCCAACCGAGACCAGTCTCGAATCCCAACTTGCCCCGCCACTTTTTCGTAGGTAAGTACTTCTTGCCATCCCCGCCAAGCACGATGTTGTTGTTTGTCGTCCCCTTGTATCTGAACAGACCAAGGTTGGGCTTGGTCCAGTGGATACCGTCGCGGCTCTCGGCGTAGCACATCGGTTCGCCGCGAGCATCCTCGCCTCCACCGTGATGATGTCCGCGGTAGTACATACGAAACAGGTCACCGTCCTTGAGTACGGAGACGTAGCCCAACGTGGTGTCTTCCCAGGGCTTGTCGTTCATCAGCACGACCTCTTTGCCGAGGGGTTTGTGCACGTGACGTGCCGCATCGCCCTCGAAGCGGTCCACAAGCCAGTCATCAACAAACACTTCGAGCCGCGTGCCAATATGGGGCGGTTTGTCGGCCGCATTTA
>CAWVUS010000358.1:0-4564 GCA_963933195.1 uncultured Planctomycetaceae bacterium | reverse complement strand
GTCGAGTGGAGATCGCGGTTCGGGGCTGACTTCGATTTTCATGCCAATGGTGACTGTTACGACCGAAAGTGGCTTGGTCGGTCGCGGTTACACCTGGGCCCTGGCGGCCGGTGGTACGGCTATGCGGCGAGTGTTGCAAGACGACATTGGGCCGGACGTGGTTGGCCTGGATGCCTGTGATCACGAGCAGATACTTCACCGGTTGTATTGGAAGACGCAGGGTGTGGGGCGTCATGGGCTGGTGACACAGGCGATTGCAGCGGTGGATCTCGCCCTGTGGGATTTGAAAGGGCAACTTGCGGAATTGCCGTTGTATCGGCTGCTGGGTGGATTACGCGATCGGGCGCCGGCCTATGGGTCCGACGGTGGTTGGTTGAACATGAGTGTCGAGGAAATGGTGCAGGCGGGGCACGAATATCTTGGGTTGGGGCTGAGGGGTGTGAAGCTCAAGGTCGGGCATGATGATCCGTCGATTGATATCGATCGGGTCTCAGGGGTGCGCGACGCCCTCGGGCCAGAGGCGTGGATCGCGGTCGACGCCAACCAGAAGTGGGATTTGCCCCGGGCGACACGGGCCGGTCGGGCGTTTGAGCAACTGGGGTGTGCGTGGTTTGAAGAACCGATGCTCTGTGATGACGTGATTGGCCATGCCCGACTGAGTCGTCGCTTGGACATCCCGGTTGCCCTCGGTGAGACACTGGGGTCCCGTTTCGAAATCCATTCGTTTTTGGAAGCGGGGGCGGTGGAGGTGGTTCAGCCGGACCTGGCGAGGATTGGGGGCATCACCGAGTTTTTGAGAGTCGCCGCGCTGTGTGAAATTTACCGCTGCCCGGTGGAACCCCATTTGATGATGGAAGCGTCGGTCCACCTGGCCTGTGGTGTTCCGGGCGTTGAGGGCCTGGAATACATGCCGTGGCTCACTCCGGCGTTTTCTGCACCATTGCGTCTTGAAGACGGAAATCTTCTCGCTCCGCAAGGGCCGGGGTTGGGGTTGGAAATTAGCGATTCGTTGGTCGAACAGTTTCGCGTTGCCTGAGGCGGCGTGGGAATTGGATTTTGAAGTAGGCGAGACAAGTGATGACAAGTGGCAACGACTACGACGCAATTGTGCTGGTGTCCTTTGGAGGCCCGGAAGCCCGGCAGGATGTGTTGCCTTTCCTGGAGAATGTCACGCGAGGCCGACAGGTTCCGCGGGAACGTTTGCTCGAGGTGGCCGAGCACTATTACCGGTTTGATGGGGTCAGTCCCCTGAACGGCCAGGTCCGAGAATTGCGTGAGGCCCTGGTCGCCCAGTTGGCGAGTCGCGAGATTGATCTTCCGATTTACTGGGGGAATCGAAACTGGGACCCGCTGTTGCCTGACACGATGGCAGAGATGGCCGCCGAGGGAGTCAAGCACGTCCTGGCGGTTGTACTGGCCGGATACAGTTCGTATTCGAGTTGTCGGCAGTACAGGGAAGACCTTGAGTCAGCTCGCCAGAGCGTGGGAGACCATGCGCCAACGGTCGACAAGGTCCGGGCATTTTTTAATCACCCGGAATTCGTGTCTGCTACTGCCGAGTGTCTGCAGGCGGCATTGGGCGAGGCCAAGGACCCACATGTGGCATTCACCGCACACAGCCTTCCGTCCAGCATGGCGGCGGGGTGTGACTATGAATCGCAATTGAACGAGACCGCGAGGCTGGTGTGCAAGGAATGTGGTGTTTCCGATGATCGCTGGCAGGTGGTTTATCAGAGTCGAAGTGGTCGGCCGCAAGACCCCTGGCTCGAACCGGATATTCTCGATCACATGCGAAGTTTAAACGAACGGGGTGTGAGTTCGTTGGTGGTGCATCCGATCGGTTTTTTATCGGACCATCTTGAAGTTCTGTTCGACCTTGATGTCGAGGCATCAGAATTGGCTGGTGAACTGGGCATGCAATTTGTTCGGGCGGCTACGGTTGGGGTCCATCCAACGTTTGTTGGGATGTTGGGTGAATTGATTGCCGAACGGATTTTCGACCAGTCGGAACGACGATGTGCGGGTGAACTGCCACCTTGCCTTGACGTGTGTCGGGTTGATTGTTGCCCGTCTGGACGTCCAGTTCGTGCCGGGTGACGACACGCGACGGGTGGTTGGGCTAATATCGAAGTTGGTCGCTCATACACTTTTTCTGGAAGACCCGCCGCGATGGCACGCGAAATTGGGATTGGCGTGATTGCCATGGGCTGGATGGGCATGACGCACAGTCGTGCCTACCAACAGGTCGTCAATCGGTTTCCGGATTCGGGTGTGGTTCCCCGGTTGAAGATCTGCGCGGACATGGATCCGGCTCGGACCCGAGAGGCGGTCCAGCGGTTTGGCTTCGAGCGGGAAACAAACGACTGGCGGGAGGTTTTGGCGGATCCCGAAGTTGAGGTGGTGAGTATCACCGCACCCAATTGGCTACACCGCGAAATGTGTCTCGCGGCATTGCGGGCCGGAAAGCACGTGTTCTGCGAAAAGCCGGTCGGCCGTGACCCCGGCGAGGCCGTGGAGATCGTCACTGCTGCTGCTTCGACCGAGCTGCTGAGTTTTACAGGGTTCTGCTACCGATGGAGTCCGGTGGTGCAACACCTGCGGGAACTGATCGAATCGGGAAGCCTGGGTGAGTTGACTCACTATCGGGGCCGTTTCTTCTGTGGTTACGGCCACAATCCTTACAGCGTGTTGTCGTGGCGGTTTGACAAGCAGAGGGCGGGCTACGGCGTCCTGGGAGACCTGATGCCCCATGTTCTCGACATGGCATTGATGCTGGCCGGGCCGATTGACCAGGTGGTGTCGCAGCACGAAACATTCATCCAGGAACGTCCGGTGCCCGATGAAACAGGCACGCATTTTTCAGTCCGGCCTGATGGCCCCACCGAGGCGGTGACCAACGAGGACTACGTGGGGGCGATGGTTCGGTTTGGCAACGGGGCACGTGGCACCCTGGAGGTGTGTCGGGTGATCGGGGGGTCGGACTGCGAACATTCGTTCGAGTTGAACGGGACGCGAGGTTCGGCTCGCTGGAATTTCGAACGGATGAATGAACTCGAACTGTATCTCGACGACCAGGCGTCAGAACGTCCCGGGTATGCTCGGGTGCAGACCCGTCCGGAGTTCCCCGGGCACGGTGACTTCAATCCGGGAGGGGCGGTTGGGCTCGGGTACGAAGACCTGATGACGATTGAGGTGCACCAGTTTTTGCGAGGTGTCGCCGCTGGAGTGCAGGTCGAGCCGGGATTTGAACAGATTGGCAGAGTGGCGGCCGTGCAGGCGGCAATGGCACGGAGTTGGGACAGCCAGACCTGGGAACGTGTGACCGACGAATGAGGGAGAAGTGATGAGGGTTGTGCAGTGGGAGATTCCCGGTGTCGGGCGACGCGTGGGGGTGGTTGAGGAAGACGTGGTGTTGGACGTCACCTCCATCGACGAGACGTTGGACCGGGTGTGTACGGTTTTCGCCGAAGCGTGTCGTCGTGGAGTGGGTTTCGAACGGCAACTCCAAGAGACCCTGGACGATGGCGAGCCCGACCGGGTGGGCTATGAGGCCTTGCTGGCTTCCCGCGCCGGCGGAGACGCTCCTTTTCTGCATCCTCCGTTGGACCATCCGGACCCTCATTACGTTTTGGTGTCAGGGACGGGTTTGACTCATACGGGAGGGATGAAATCACGGGATCAGATGCATTCCAGCGAGGGCGATGAGCCGCCTGGGAGTGAGGTCGTGAGTGACGAGGAGCCCCAGACCGATTCCGCCCGCATGTTTGCCATGGGGTTGGCCGGTGGGAAGCCTGAGAGCGGTCGTCGCGGGGCGATGCCCGAGTGGTTCTACAAGGGCGATGGCGCCACACTGCGGGGGCACGGTGGTGTTGTTGACCTGCCAGCATTTGGGTTGGACGGAGGTGAGGAGCCGGAGTTGGCCGGTTGCTACATCGTGGACGCTTCCGGAATTCCTCGCCGAATTGGTTTTGCTCTTGGGATCGAGTGGTCAGACCATGAGACGGAAAAAATCAATTACCTGTATCTTGCTCCGTCCAAGCTCAGGACCTGCGCTGTCGGTCCTGAATTGATCACAGATCTTGATTTCGCCGATGTGGGACTCGAGTGCACGGTTGAGCGAACAGGCGAGGTGATTTATGAGAGCGGCCCGTTGAAGAGCGGCGAGGAATGGATGTGCCACTCGCTGGCCAACTGCGAGGACCATCACTTCAAATATCCGCAACACCGGGTGCCCGGTGATGTTCACGTTCATTTCTTCGGGACAAGTAAGCTGAGCTTCAGTACCCGGGATTGGAAGTACCGGGATGGGGATATTGTGACCGTGTCGGCAGAGGGACTGAGTGCCTCGCTGGAAGTGAGAGTGGCAGCGGCAGCGGCGGAGGCGGCAGGTCCGGTCCGGGTTGAGCCCGCGTGAGGAGTTGTGCGTTTCACGATTAACAGGAACAGGGGGCGAACTTTGCAGTCCGCCCCCTGCCCTGCTGTTGCTACCGGCAGCTGGTCACTTGACCGGTGCCGGCGGCGGGGTGACCGGTCGCTTGGCTGGGATCACCTTGATCTGGACCGG
>CAWVUS010000357.1:0-4630 GCA_963933195.1 uncultured Planctomycetaceae bacterium | reverse complement strand
TTCAAATCCCTGGATACGTAACGGCCGCAAAAGATCCTTGTCCGTGATCCCGGCAAGCGTCTCTCGGGAATCGTTGACCGCGCGGTCCAACAGGCCAAGCAGATCTTCACGAGAAATCGGGCCGCGTTCGGAAAATTCTTCCGGTCGATTGCGGTTGTCGTTTGCACCGCCGACACCGGCGACAATCCACTGGCGGAGGTTGCCGGACAAATGGAGGACCAGGTTTCCAATGCTGTTCATCGGTTCGGCCGGCCGCCACCACAACTGTTCGTCTGAGAGTTGGTCAACACAGTGCCGTATCTTTTCGACACTGACCTCAAGCCGCCTGTTGGTTTCTGAGGCAACGGCTGTAGCAAGTTCGTTGGCGTTCATGGTTTGTCGTTTGGAAATTCAATGATGGCGGCTCAGTTGTGAGAAACAGTCTAAACGAGCCTCTTGTCCGCCCGCGACTTTCTCTTTCGGTTCAACCGGGCATCAGAACCTCGGCAGGATTTTGACCTGTTCACCGAGCGGCAAATCCATGAACCGTTCAAATTCGACGACAAACTCCGCCGAGCTTTGCCCGAAGGTCTTTCGGAAACATTTCTCCCAACCCATTTTTTCAACATTGGGATGAAACGACTTGAGCAGCACATCTTCTCCGTGCTGGTGCATCAGGTAGGCAATCGCCCACCCGCCACTGTCATAGGCCAATTGTCTGCATTTGTCGTCATATGAGTCCGGCAACAACGTCGGGCACGTTTTTTTCTTTTGCTGAACAACAACCATCTTGTTTGTCATCCGCTGTCGCAGAGTCTGCCACGGATGTGACGAATTCCCCCACTTCGGTAACTTCCCAGACGCCCAAAGCTTGGCCGAGTTGATTTCTGCCATCGCAACAGCCGAACCTTCGATAAACCAAACAGGGCCCATCAGCGCGCGACGACGTTTGTGATCCTGCGTTTGGATGAATGCGTTCTGAATCGAATGCCAGTACTCGTGCAAGATCGTGATTTGCTCATCCTCACCGGCAATGTTAAGAACTCCGGCAAATCCCAAGGGCAACGACGACGTCATCCGGTGGAAGCCCCACTCGGCGCCACCGTTGTGACCGGCACTCCCCCGTGGCCGGCCCGTTGCCAACGCCATGGCGCCAATTTTCTGGTAGGTGAGAAAACCGTGATCCTTGTTCGTGGTGTCGCGAAGGCAATCTCGTTTCGTCATGTGGCCCCTGGCTACACGACGCCTGCAAAATGCAGCTGCCAACTCCACGGCTGCGGCACGGTCTGTCCCCAACACCCAGTATTCAAACCGTCCGGACGAACCCCAGGTGTCAACCGCGACGGCCAACGTCCCCTTGACCGCTTTCTCCACTTTCTTCGAGACATCAGAGGCAACAAATACCTCCGTCTGATTACCTGCCTTGATGCCAAAGATGTTCGCAGATGGTGTCGCGTTGACTGGGGTGGTCTCCTGGCACTTTGCCACACCACACATCAGCAATGGAATGGCAATCGTGGAAACCGTCGTCCATCTCGGCATGTCTCGTCTCATAACTCCAACATTCTCACGAGCAGATTTTTTCGGCCGAATGACTTCGACGAGAACTGCTATTTTCAAACCTCGCCACACAGTCCTTTGATCACGGCCACAATTTTACCTGGGCCGCGTTTCCATTCCACTTTCCGCTTCACCGTCACGGCACTTCAAACCCTCGATCTCGGCAACCTTTTCACCCACGAGAGGCTTCAAAGCAACTCGCGGATCGGTTCGCCAGAAGGGAGCAGCGGAAGTGGACGACCACGGTGGTCGACCATCATCGTGCCCGGGTCGATTCCCAGGAAACGGTACACGGTGGCAATGAAGTCGTTCGGATCAAGAATCCGCTCGGCCGGGTATTCCCCCTTGCGGTTCGTTTGACCGATCACCTGCCCCATCTTCCAACCTCCACCGGAGACCAACACCGACATGGCACCCGGCCAATGATCGCGGCCAGGCCACAAGGGGGTCTTCGCACGGCCCATGTTCACCTTCGGCGTGCGGCCGAATTCCCCGGTGGCAATCACCAGCACACGCTGGTTCAGTCCGCGTTGGAAGATGTCCTCGATCAGCGCCGTAATTGCCCGATCGTAGATCGGCAGACGACTCTTCATGGCATCGAAAATGTGGTGCGCATCACCGTGGTCATCCCACGTCGGATATTTTCGGGAGATGCGGCCCCAGTCCAGGGTGACCATGCTGCAACCGGCTTCGACCAGCCGACGAGCCAACAGCGCACTGTGTCCCATGGTGTTGCGGCCGTAGCGATCTCGCACCGCAGCGGGTTCGCGAGCCAGGTCAAATGCGTCCCGTGTTGCCGATGAACTCAGCACCTGCACCGCACGCTGCTGAAAGCGGTCGCTGGCCTCGATCAGCCGATTGGAATCGACGTCTCTCCTCAGCCTGTCAAACGCATTCAACAACGCCATCCGATCATCCAGCCGATCGGCCACCCGCTCGTCGACAGAAAGATTTTTAACCGAAAACGTCGGGTCCAATCGATCGAAATCCGGGCCAATCGGAAGCTGAGCCATTGCAGGTGTCAGCAGGTCAACCACGAACGGTCCCGCGGTTGGCCCCAGGTAAGCCTGTCCGCCACCTTTCAGCATCGCCTTGTTGGAGACGAACTGAGGAATCTCCGACCGGCTGGTTTGTTCACGCATGTTCCCAACAATCGCGTCGAACGTCGGGTGATCCGAGATGGTCGCGCTGATATTGCGTGGCGTACGTCCTGTCAGAAATCGGCCGGCAGCCCCCGGATGGTCGGGCACCTGGTGCGCGATCGAACGAATCACGCTGAACCGGTCAGCCAGTCCGCTGTGACGTGGTAGCAACTCGCAAACATCCAGTCCGGGAACCCGAGTGGAAATTGGCGAGAACTCCCCGCGATACTCTCGCGGAGCGTCGGGTTTCATGTCGTACGTTTCCATGTGACTGGGGCCACCCTCCAGCCACAGCAGAATCACGGCCGTATCGACAGTCTTCGCCGCCCCCGCAGCGGCACGCAAACGCAGCAGGTCAGACAGACCCAGCCCTCCCAGAAGCAGAGAACCGGCCTGCAGAAAACTGCGACGTGATCCTGCTGCAACATCTGCCGGACCGTTGCAAAAGGCGTTGTCAGTCATCAATTCCCCGTCCACAGCTGCGCCGTGCCAAGAAAACACACGTCGACTTCATGATGATACCAAGCTCGACAGGAATCAATGTTGTCCAATCTGGAGAGACGTGACCGGCAAACGACGGGAACTATGTGTCCTGCCCTGGTTGAAGTCAATACGCTATCGAGTGAACATTTTGCCCGCGGAACCCTGCGTCGTCACGTTGCAACGATCGATCGGCCGTTCGTGTCGATCTCGCTGCTGAACTACCAGGCGACCTAGCGATCACCAACGATCCTCAGCGATTCCATCAGTCGCACGCGTCCCTTGATGCCGGCGGCGAAGGTCTTCTTGACAACCCGCATCACGAGTTGATGCTTGCTCCCGGGTTTGACCAGTTTTGTGAGATCAATGGCCTTGGGCTTGTCCCAGGGAGCAGCAGGCGTCTTGCCGGCGAGCCGTCCATCGATCCAGATCTCGGCGGCTCCATCGAGCATGTCGAACAACAACCACAGGTTCTCTTTGACCGTCTTGGGAACCGTGAATGTTGTCGTGTACCACGCGGCACCGTGATGGCTAATTCCCTGGTTCGTCCAGAAGTCGTCGACCCGGATGTCTTGCCAGGGCTTGGCTGAAAAGTCGACCAACCGCGGCCAACGTCGTTGAACGCCCTGGTCTTCGGGGTCCGTGCGGAATCGCCAGACCACCGGAAGCACGAGACGTTCTTTTCCACGCAGGGCCTCAAACGGCGGACGGTAACCGTTGTTCTTGAGCCGATCGATGAACGGGCCGGTCGCCGCCATCGGGTACGGCAGGTTCATACCCCGAATCATGGCAAGCGTCTCTGCCTGCAGCTTTCGGTATCGATCAAAGCGTTTGGCAGTCACCTTCGGAGCCGGCGTGTTCTCGACCTGGGTGATCACAAACGTGTTCAGTGACACCTGCACGAACTTGAGACGCAATTGCACCGCGGGGTCTTCGGTTTCGCGTTTCGCGTTGTCGAGCAGACCTTGCATCTCGCGGATCACCTGCGGATCAAACTTCGAGACCCAACCGCCCCACACCATGTGACCCGGGTGATGTGCGAGCCCCGTTTCATATCGCTGGTAATAGGCCAACATGGTATTGGCAGCGGCACCGAAAAGATCTCGGCAGTACTCGTTTATCAACTCATCGACATCGGAGTCGACGTCCCACATCAGGCGAGCCCGGATGTAGTGAAACAATGAAGATCCGGCCCACACCCCCTGGCTCTCGCCGGACAGGCCGATCACTCCGTTTCGATTCAGAAACCGGAGCAGCTTCTGGTAGTGATGGAAGAAACCGGTCGGAACGTGGATGTGCCGCCCGGTGGGCGGGTAGTCATAGAACACAACCTTGCCCCGCCGCGACCAGTCCTCGATCCACGCCTTCAATCGGACGTTGTTTGGGCAGGTTGGATCGTCGATATCGTGCTTCAGGCAATGATCGCTGTAGGCGAACTCGACCACCACGTTGTCTTCCAGTTTCAGTTT
>CAWVUS010000356.1:0-4641 GCA_963933195.1 uncultured Planctomycetaceae bacterium | reverse complement strand
GGACCCGACCACGACACGCGGCGGCCGTGAAACACCTCCGTCAACTCGGAAGCCGACCCCACCTGGCGTGGCAATTCTGCAACTGCCACCAGCGGCGAAACCAGTTGCCGGGACAACGTGTCTGCATCGAGTCCCTTGGCCGGAACTGCCTCCTCGAGCAAAAACGGACCAACCCCGGTCCGTACCAGGCCACTCATCACCGCCCCACAACCTAACCGCTGCCCAAGATCACGAGCGACCGAGCGGATGTAGGTGCCACCGCTGCAGACGATCTCGAGTTCGAGTGTCGGCGATTGCCAGTCGAGCATCCGGATCGAATCAATCTCGACGACCCGGGACTTCAACTGGACCTCCTGTCCGGCCCGTGCCAACTGGTAGGCACGGCGACCGTCGACCTTGACGGCCGAGTAGGCCGGCGGCACCTGGCGAATCTCACCGACAAACTCGTCCAAGGCCGATTCAATCACCCGCCGATCCATGACGGGAATTTCCTCGAGCACCTCGAGTTCCAGTTCCGTGTCGTCTGATGCGCTGCGTCGGCCCAACAGGAACTCGGCCCGATACGTTTTCCGCTGGGCCTGCACCTGTGGCACCAGCCGGGTGGCGCGTCCAACGGCGACCACCAGCACGCCGGTGGCCAGCGGATCCAGCGTACCGGCGTGGCCGGTCTTCAACGGCCGCACCAATCGTTTCACGCGGTCGACCGCGCGACGAGAGGTCATCCCGCGAGGCTTATCCAGTACCACGAACCCGCACGTCATCGTGGTTGATCCTCGATCCCCGCCGCCGAGCCGCCTAGAGGTGCATCGACATGCGTTCCTGGTGTCGAATCCGAGCCGCCTCGACGAATCCCGTAAACAGTGGATGCGGGACAAGGGGCTTCGACTTGAACTCGGGATGGAACTGCACGGCGACGAACCACGGGTGATCGGGCACCTCAACAATTTCCACCAGGTTCCCGTCGGGACTGGTCCCTGTTGCCAGCATCCCCGCCGCCGCAAACGGATTGCGGTACTCGGGGTTGAACTCGTATCGGTGTCGGTGCCGTTCGTTGACTTCCGTCTCCTGGTAGCACTCCGCCGAAGTCGAATTCTGCTGCACTGTGCATGGCTGAGTCCCCAGCCGCATCGTCCCCCCCTTGAAGGTGATCTTCTTCTGCTCCTCGAGCATGCAGATCACGGGGTTCTCCGTCTCAGCCACGAACTCTGTGCTGTGCGCCCCCTCGAGCCCCAGCACGTTACGAGCGAACTCGATCACGGCACACTGCATGCCGAGGCAGATGCCGAAATACGGCAGGGTATTTTCCCGGGCAAACCGGATCGCTTCGACCTTGCCCTCGACACCGCGACTGCCAAAACCACCGGGCACCAGGATGCCATCGAGTCCACTGAGAACAACGTCGGGGTCCTGGTTCTCCAGTTCCTCAGCCTCGATCCGTTTGATCAACACGCGGGCGCGATTGGCGACCCCAGCATGCCCCAGTGCCTCGTAGATCGACTTGTAAGCGTCCAGGTGTTCGATGTACTTCCCAACCACGCCGATGGTCACCTCGTGCTCGGGCGACCGCATCCGCTGCAGCATCTCTTGCCAGGCACTCATGTCCAGCGATCCGGCGGACAGGCCCAGCTTTTTGACGATCAACTGGTCCAGCTTGTGATCAACCAGTCCGAGCGGAACCTCGTAGATCGAGAACTCCTTGTCGATCTCCTCGATCACTTCCGACTGCGCCACGTTGCAGAACAGTGCAATCTTCTCGATGTTCTCGTGGCCCAATGGTCGCTCGGTTCGCACGATCAGGATGTCCGGATGGATACCGATCTGGCGGAGTTGACCGACACTCTGCTGGGTCGGCTTGGTCTTCAACTCGCCCGCTGCCTTCAGATAGGGCGCCAATGTCAGGTGAATGAAGAGGCAGTTTTCCTTTCCCACGTCCTGGGGAAACTGCCGGATGGCTTCCAGGAAAGGCATCCCCTCGATGTCACCGATAGTTCCGCCCAGTTCGGTGATCACCACGTCGACATCTGGCGTCGCCAGGCTGAAGACCGCGTCCTTGATCTCGTTGGTGATGTGAGGCACCACCTGTACGGTCTTCCCCAGGAATTCGCCCCGCCGTTCCTTGGCGATAACGCTCTGGTAGATCTGGCCCGTGGTGTAGTTCGAATCTCGAGAGAGCGGGCTGTTTGTGAACCGTTCGTAGTGTCCCAGGTCGAGATCGGTCTCGGCCCCATCATCCAGCACGTACACCTCGCCGTGCTGGTAGGGACTCATCGTTCCCGGGTCGACATTAATGTAGGGGTCCAGCTTCTGCATCCGCACGCTCAAGCCCCGCTGCTCAAGCAACAGGCCGATCGATGCGGAGGTCAGTCCCTTGCCAAGCGAACTGACCACGCCCCCGGTCACAAAGATGTGTTTCGCCATGCTCCCCTGTTCATCCTGTCCTGGGGCCGTCCTGATCGCGACAGTAGCCTGACATCCGTGCCCGACACCACCTGCCGTTCATCACGCCGCCCGCCCTTCACGTGAGTTTTGGGTCCGTGCGACAAACCGAGCATAGTCTTCTGGAGTGTCGATTCCAACCGCCGAATGTTCAGCCACTCTCACGCCAATCGACGCTCCGTGTTGCAACGCCCTCAGTTGCTCCAGTTGCTCCAACTGCTCCAGTGGCGAGACGGGAAGTCGCGTCAACTCGAGCAAATAGTCCCGTCGGTATGCGTACAGCCCCACGTGGAGCAACCAGGGAGATTCCCCGTCCAACAACATCTCCGCTTCACCATCTCGCACAAACGGAATCGGATGCCGACTGAAATACATCGCCCGCCCGTCGACACCGGCGACAACCTTGACGCAGGACGGATCTTCGAGCGTCTCTCGATCGCGAATCGGGCAGGCCAGTGTTGCCATCTGCAACCCGCGGTCGTTCTCGAGCGCCTCGACCAGGCTGTCGATGTGGCCGGGGTCCAACTCCGGTTCGTCTCCCTGGACATTGACAATCGTGTCGACGTCGCCACAGCAGCGGGCGACCACTTCAGCCACCCGATCAGTACCGCTGGAGTGTTCGCCGGTCAGGACTGCCCGACCGCCAAACGCCTCGACCGCCGAAACGATCTCAGGACTGTCGGCGGCCACCAGCACCTCATCCAGGCGATTCGCCCGGCACGCGGCCGCCCAGGCATACTCGAGAAGCACACGACCTGTTTCATCCAGCAACAGCTTCCGGGGCAATCGTGTCGACTGCAGCCTTGCGGGAATCACTCCCACTGCACGCCCCAACTTTGCCACGTCCCTCTCCCTGGACACTACCGCGATGCCTTCCATAGCCGGCCCGGCACGGGCCCCACCTGCCACCTCGCGAAGGAGCATACCATCGAGGTTGCAGCAGCGACAATGTAAAATCCTCACCACGATGATTCCACGACGACCACTCGGCACAACTGGCCTCGACGTCTCGGTTCTCTCTGTTGGGGCCGGCCCCATCCCGGAGTTGATGACCGAGGACGACGCGGCCACACAGAGGAACGTCCTGGCCCGGGCACTCGATCACGGCATCAACTGGATCGACACCGCCGCGACTTACGGCGACGGACGTTCCGAAGCCAGCATCGGACGTGCGCTGTCCGAGTTGGATGCGGTGGACGAATTCCACCTGGCCACAAAGGTCCGGTTGACACCCGATCAACTCGCCCAGCGATCGATCGGCGACCTCGTCCGCGAATCGGTAGAGGGGAGCCTCCGCCGGCTGCGAAAAGACAGGATCACCCTCCTGCAGTTGCACAACTCGGTCACTCTCTCCCGCGGGGACCTGCCGACCTCGGTCACTCCCGACGATGCTCTCGGTGCCGGAGGAATCGTCGAAGCCATGCAGGAATTGCAGTCAGCAGGAGTCGTCGATCACCTGGGAATCACCGGGCTCGGTGACCCGGAATCCCTGGGACAACTGATTCGCTCGGGACACTTTGCCACGATGCAAGTGCCCTACCACCTGCTGAACCCCACCGCCGGGCACCCCGCGGAACCGGGTTGGATAGAAACCGACCACGGCTGTGTCATCAACGATTGCGCCACCGCAGGCGTTGGTGTCTTCGCCATCCGAGTCTACGCCGGGGGTGCTCTACTCGGACGGCCCCCGGCCAAGCACACTCACACCACGAAGTTCTTCCCAATGGATCTCTACCAACGCGACGCCCGTCGGGCGGAGGAACTTTCCAGCCACCTCCCCGCGAACACGACGCTGCAACAGGTCGGAGTCCAATTCTCCCTCGACCATAAAGCCATGTCCTCAGCCATTATCGGCTTCAGCCGTCCAGAACATGTCGACCAGGCTGTGGAGTCCCTGAGTCCAGCGTGACGTGCCGACCATTCGTCAACCACGTTTTTGGCCAGCAATTGGCATTCACAGGAATCGTGGATCGAATCGAAATCCACTGGTGCAAAGGCTCGCTTCGAAGTTCATTTCACCGGATGACCACCGGTTCGGCATCTCGGGCTCAAATGAACCAGGACCGCTATTGTCGATTCGGCCAGTCCGCA
Source organism: uncultured Planctomycetaceae bacterium (assembly GCA_963933195.1). GTDB lineage: Bacteria > Planctomycetota > Planctomycetia > Planctomycetales > Planctomycetaceae > UBA8437. The sequence goes on along the minus strand of CAWVUS010000356.1, from coordinate 114 downwards.
GCAGGGTCATTCACTCGACCATCGGTGGCCTGACTCGCTAGTATGCTCCGAAACCCCACGGGGGGCGTAGCTCAGTTGGTAGAGCAACGGACTTTTAATCCGTAGGTCACAGGT
>CAWVUS010000355.1:0-4643 GCA_963933195.1 uncultured Planctomycetaceae bacterium | reverse complement strand
CGCGAGTTCACCGTTGTCCATACGCACGAGACCAAACGGCATGGTCATTTTTGCGGTGGGATGCCGAACCGCTTGAATCTTCGCAGGGCGCGAAACCCAACCGCCGCGACCGTCTCCCTGCAACACGCGGTGTTCCAGCCAACCCGTGCGTTTCGCAGGCGAAGGCGTTGCCGCCGTCGGCCGAATCACCGCATTGATGCCGCTCGGCGACAGATCCTTTATACGTCCATTCGCGTCCGGCAGGCTGCCACGCCCGAAATCGTAATTGAGCAAAAGCCCGTCTGACACGACCTTTTCCTCAGCAACAACCAAACGTTCGGGACGTTTCACGTCGTCGCAGCCGCTCTGGGTTGCTTCGCCAACATTGATCCGGTTTGGCTCCGGCCCAGTCTCGCCGCGAGCCAACGTGCCGACAGCCAATCCAAGGAGTGTCGTAATCAGGATGTATCGCATGCTTGATCTCGGTTCTCCAGGGACTTCACTCGTCCGGTATGTCTCGCGTTTGCGTCAGACGAAGTCGTCCCACAGGACGGTTGAGGTGGCCGGTATCAATGAAGATGTGCCGACATCGATTGATTTCTTTCACCAGGGTCGGCGTGGCGCCGTATTCTCCCAGACTCCAACCGCATTGCAATCACCCTTGTTTGAAAGGCTCGTGAGTGCACGCAACTCCTACCAGTCCAGCGACATTTCGCTGTGTTCAGGGCAGGCTTCCTGGAGGAATTCATCTTTTTTTGTGGGGACTGATCCCGTCACTGGTTTGAGCACAACCGTCATCGATATCATGCGACCACAGACATCACGCACGGCAACGAGAAAACCCATGCCCGACAAGCCCCCTCAATACTGCCGGTGGTCGTTTTCGCTGGCACTGATCGCGTGTGGACTGCTGCTCGGCTGCCAGGATTCCTACCAGGCTCCGATCACATCGCCGGCCAGTCAGTCGGCAGCCGTTCCCGCAGTGAAAGCACCGGGAGACACTCGGTCGACCGTCCCGGCAGCAGAACCCAAAGGAGTTCCAACCGCGTCATCCTCGCGCGAGGAAACGAGCAGGGAAAAGCCACGAAAGTGGATTCTCCACGCGTGGGACGGGGTCACAATGTGGGCCACGATCCTGAACGTGAACTATTACGCCACACCCAATCGCGAGATCCCGGGGCCGCCGGCGAAGTTCAGCAAACGGATTCTCGAGGAACTGATCGATGAAGAGGCGGCAGCGAAAGTCGACGCGATCAGCTACTGCCTGTTCACCGCGTTCTGGAGTGACATCCCCTCGTCGAAGGTAACCGAGTTGTTTCCCTGGCGTCCGCCGGGAATGGACAAGGCGGGCGTGGATTGCCTGCAAGTACTGATCGACCGCTGTCATCACCATGGCATGCAGTTCATCGCCGACATCCGCATGAACGATCGGCACGGTGGACCTCGCAAGGGACTCGCCAAGGAGCACCCCGAGTGGGCACTGCTCGGATCGGGGAACGACTTCGCCATCCAGGGCGTCCGCGATGCGATGTTGACCTTCAGCAGCGAGGTCCTGGACACCTATGACGTCGACGGCCTCGAGTACGACTACATGCGGTGGTGCCACATGTTCCAGCCCGGCCAGGGCAAGCAGAACGCCCACCTGCTGACCGACTTCACCCGGCGGACCCGGAAGCTGCTCGACGAGGCGGCAAAGCGACGGGGATGCAAGAGACTGGCGCTGGGCGTACGAGTGCCCCAGAACATCGAGGAGTGTGATTACCTGGGGTTCGACCTGGCGACCTGGATCAAGGAAGGACTGGTCGACTACGTCGTGCCGTCCGACTTCTTCCACTCGGACTCGAACATGAAGACCGAGGATTTCGTCAAACTGGCCGCAGGCACCAACTGCAAGATTTACCCCGCCATCCACCCGATGATCTCGATGGACGGGCCCAACGAACACTACCGCCTGATGAGCCTGCCCAACTACCGGGCTGCGGCGCAGAACTTTTACGGTTTTGGTGCCGACGGCATTTCTCCCTACAACTACCAGCGGGCTTTCGGCAGACGTGCCACAGCTCACCGGGCGTCGTCCAGCCCGGCCTGGATGTGGCCGGCTTCATTGGGCTGGCTCCGGGAACTGGGGAACCCAAACGAGGTTCAGCAGCGAGACCGCCACTACCTTTTCTATTCGATCTACAAGAAGCCACGGAAATCGCCGACCGGCTTCTCCAACGATGACAACATCTACCTGGACCGCGGCACCCCCGTACTCGAGGGTCAACGTCGTTTCCGAATGGCCGAAAACTTCAACAACCAGAAACTGCGGACAACGATACAGTTCAAGGCCATCGGTCTGTCGCGAGATGACTCGTTGAAAATCCGCATCAATGATGTGGAAGTCCCCATTGATTACATCAGCCGCGTACACGACCGGAACGGGCAAAACGTTTACGAGGGCGACACGCTCCCCCCCTTCGACCTGTTCGTGATCGACATGAACTGGGAAACGACTGGCCGCCAACAACCTCTCACCTTCGGCGACAACCGGCTCTCGGTCGAGTTGGTCCCGGCAGACGGTGTGACGGGATCCACGCCTTTCCGATTTGTCGAGATGGTCCTGGGTGTACAGGCCGATGACCAGGAGGGGATCAGCAACGTTGACCTCAACGGGTACCTGGACGACTTCGCAACGTGGTCACGAATTCTCAGCGACACCGAGATCCGGGCGGTCCGCGAGCAGGGATTGCAGGGAGTCGGCATTGGCAGTCTCAAGCCGGACGCACCCAACCTGGCCCAACTCGCCACCGACCTGCAGGTGCTCTACGAATTCGACAAGGCTGACGACCCGGGGTGGAACAGTGCCACGAACGGAAAGTCCGCCAGCCAGGTTGGACCGTCGGGGGCCCTTGTGGGGCAGGACACAAAGTCACCGCGCATCGGCAAGGGTGCCGGCGACTTCACCGCGGACGACGCGACCCTGAAGGTCCATCCCGACGACATGCAACGCCTGATGAGCGACGCGACCGGCGACCTGACGTTCTCGTACTGGTTCAAGGCGACATCACGATCTGCAAACCACACGGTCTGGGGAATGTCCAACGAGCCGATCCCGTCTCCGCGGTTCAGCACCAATCAGTCCAAGGCGATGCTGGCCACGCAGACGATCGAGGCGGTGACTTCAGGCCAGGCCCTGCTCGGGCTTGTCAGGCCTGGCGAAAACAAAACGGCCCGAACCGAAGCCTCGCTCATCGACGGCAAGTGGCATCACCTGGCCGTGACAATCGACCAGGACCCTGCCCGCGGCCAGGTCACCGGGCAGATGTTCATTGACGGAAAACCAGGCAGTAAGGCTGTCCTGGGAAGCCAGTCCACGCGTCTCGGTTCCCGCCGGGTGAGCATCGAGGAACTGGAGTGCTATGTGTACGTCCGCAAGTAAACCGTTGTACACAACGGAACAAGCGTGCCGGAGCATTCCCGCTCGGTGAAGGCACCACGGGTGGTTGACCTATCACTCGCTCTGAACATGGACCGGAATCCAGGTTCCCGGATTTCCACCGGCAATACAGACCCATCCCAGGACCACTCGCGTTGAGCGGCTGCTGCCTTCAATTGGTCGACAAACCACGTCGTCCAGGAAAAACTGCGAGTCGCCACCCACGGATTGGACGCCGACAAAAGGTGTCGACCCGTCCACGACCGAAAACGACATCGTCACCTTGGTCCACCTTGAGGCAGACGTCGTTGTCCCGTATTTCAGTGTCTTGCCATCGTTGACGATCAGACGGCTCGCCCCCTTGGCTGCAAAAACCCAGCCACTCAACCGGTAAGTTTGTCCGGGCGACGCCTGTCTGAGGTACTGCCGGACCCCTGCCCCGCCGCTTCCAACCACCTTGAGCGCGTGCCGGCCGCTGTGAGCCTGTTCCAGGCTCTTCTCGTTCAGCCGTGGCGTGCCGTAATCCTTCCAGCGTGTGGCCGCCTGTTCCATGCTTCCGTTCTGGATCACGTCCTTTCCCAGGAGAGCCGTTTCCGAGATCGACGGCGATCGGTTGAACCGAAACGCCCCGCGAGGCCAGCGACCAACCTTGGGTGGCCCACCGCTGGTTGTGACACTGCGACCAGCGATAACCGTGCCAGGATCGTCGGTGTATTCGACGTCAACCATCCCAGCTCCAAACATGCGATGATTCCGGCTGATGTGGTTGGACCGACAACCGGGATCCAGCTTGACCCGATCGACCGGTGCCCGTCCATCCTCCCGGGCGACCCAATTGTCAGAGATGACACAGTTCTCGGCACTGACTTTGGCCAACGACCGAACCAGTGCGTCGGCCTTTGAGAGCTTTCCGGTGACGGTTTCTCCCGGCTTGAACACGCCGGACACCTCGCGGAGCATGAGTTTCTTCGGGCGGGCCAACCAGGCCCGGTAAGGTGCGGGGATGGGAAATTCCTCATCGAACAAGGGATCGGCCTGTGCGAGAGAAACGACCCCGGTCGCTCCCGAAACGCTCCCCCTGACCGTCTCGCCCAATTCGAATTCGCCTGTTTTCTGTTCGACATCGATTCGCGTCTCGGAAGCCAGGTGTATCGCAAACTTGGGCCGGACAGGCTTCGTGCCTCGGGTCGAAATCCGACACTTGGTGATCATGACACTGCGACTGGTGATGCGAACGGCGTCGAAG
>CAWVUS010000354.1:0-4663 GCA_963933195.1 uncultured Planctomycetaceae bacterium | reverse complement strand
GGAGATCTACAAGAAGGCGGTCAACCTGATGACCAGTGAGCAGATGGAAGCCTTCAAGGTGGCCGAGGAGTCGCAGGAGACTCGCGATGCTTACGGCACCGGTGGTTTTGGCCAGGGCCTGTTGATGGCTCGTCGGCTGGTCGAAACGGGAGTTCCGTTTATCGAGGTTGGCATGGGTGGTTGGGACCTCCACAACAATGTCTTCAACACCCTGTCCACCCAACGATTGCCCCAGCTCGACCAGGGCATTGCTGCCCTGACGGCCGATCTGTCACAGCGAGGAATGCTCGATGACGTCGTGCTGGTGTGGATGGGCGAATTCGGCCGGACGCCGCGAATCAACCAGAACGTGGGTCGCGACCACTGGGCCGCGAGTTGGAGCGTGATGGTCGGTGGTGGTGGGATCAAGGGCGGACAGGCGGTTGGCAAGACCGATCGCGACGGTGTTCGTGTTGATGGGAAGGCCTACCTCCCCGGCGATATCTGGGCCACCGTGTCCCAGGCACTGGGAATCCCGTCCAAGACCGTTCACCGGTCCAAACGCGGGCGACCCATGAAATTGGCCAACGGCGGCAGTCCGATCAAGGAGTTGATCGGGTAGTTGTCCGTCACCTGTCACATCACCACCGGTGTTCCGGCCCGCATCAGCCGGGCCCGGCGGTGATCGTGGTTGGGTGTTTGTGTTTGGAAACACGGTCCAAACACGGTCCAAACAACGTAGTCCACAGGCTTTTATCTCACCGGGATCAGTGCTCGTGACCGAAGTTCGGATCAACACTGAAACGGAGTCCAGCGTATCGGCTCCGAGGGAAGAGTTCATCAAGCTCTTCACGCGGTACCAGAGGCGTGTCTTCCTGTTCATTCTCTCGCAGGTCCCCAGCCCGGTGGACGCCGAGGAAATTCACCAGGAGACCAACGTGATCATCTGGCGAAAGTTTGACCGGTTTGAACTGGGCACCAATTTCCTGGCATGGGCCTGCCAGATCGCCAATTACGAGGTCCTGAAGTATCGCTCGCGACAGCGACGCGACCGGCATCTGTTTAGCGATGAATTTGTCCGCCAGGTGGCGAGCGATGCAATCGAACAGGCCGAGGAACTTGAACAACGACGGCAGCACCTGGCTGTCTGTCTCAGCAAGCTGAGAAGCAACGACCGCGAGTTGATCCAGCAGCGGTATTCGGCGGGGGAATCGGGCAAGAGCGTGGCGGAGTTGATCGGGCGACCGATCAATTCGGTTTATCAGTCGCTCTCGCGTATCCGGCGCACCTTGTTGGAGTGCGTGAACCGTCAAATCAAAACACAGGCCACTCCATGAGTACCGACAGTCCCCAACACGAAGAATTGCTGCAGTTGCTTGAGTCGCTGTGCGAGGATTGCCTCGACCGCGATGGAGTGGCCCGGCTCGAAGAACTCGTCCTCGGAGATGTCGCCGCCCGTCAGATGTACCTCGAGTACATCTCCCTGCACGGCACGTTGTACTGGGAGGCGGCCGGGGGAGTGGCTGAGGCGGAGACTCACGTGGCCGTCGTCGATGAGCAGATGGTCGAGGCCACCCGGCGGCCGACTCGTCGTCGCCCGGTGATGGTGGGCATTGGACTGGCGGTCGCTGCGGCACTGGTGCTGACAGTGGGGCTGGTCTGGCAGGGCAGTGAACCGGGTGTGGGGCCAGGTGTTGCCGACGTGGATCCGCCCGTACTGCCTGAACCGGTGGCGAATTCCGCCGGGACCACTGGACCTGTGGTTGTCGCCGATCCTGTCCGACAGCCGGCCACGATCTCGGCGGAGCCGGGGGCTCAACTGGCCAACAAGGTCGCGCCGGACAAAACAACGCAGGCCGCTATCACGCCCGATGCCAAGGACCCGATACGGTCCGCGACTAACGTGAGGCCCGGGGCGGGGTCGTTGGCCGAGGTTGTGGGGTTTGTCGACGAGAAACTGGCCGCGGGATGGCGAGAAAACCAGGTGTCTCCCTCACCGGTTGCGACGGATTCGGAATGGCTCAGACGGGTCCACCTGGACATCGTCGGCCATATTCCTCCAGCCAACGAGGTCGTTGCTTTTCTCAAGGATCGCGATCCTCGAAAGCGGGCCGCGATGATTGATCGATTGTTGGATGACAGCGATTACGTTCGTCATTCGACCACCATCTGGTCCAACCTGTTGGTGGGACGAGTGGAACGGCGGGAGGTGAATCGTCCGTCATTCGAGAAGTTCCTGCGAGAGTCGTTTGCCCGGAATCGTCCATGGAACGAGATGGTCAACGAGTTGGTGGCCGCCCGTGGTCGCAATGATCAGAACGGTGCCACCAATTTTCTCCTGGCGCATCTCAATAACGATGCCACTCCGGCCACGGCGATCACTGCCCGGCTGTTCCTGGGCACCCAGGTCCAGTGCACGCAGTGTCACAATCACCCGTTCAACGAGTGGCGCCAGGAGCAGTTCCACGGGCTGACAGCATTCTTCAAGAGCACTCATTCCAGGTCAGTCCGAGACGGTGACGCGTTCGAGTTGATCAGCGGGTCGTTTGACGGGTCGCCCTACTACGAAGATCGCCAGGGAGTGCTCCACGTGGCTCCGGCGGGATTGGGAGGGCAACGAGTCGATCTCAAGGGGAACCAGAATCCCCGCGGAGAATTGGCCCGGTTGATGACTGGCGACGGTTCGACCCAGTTGGCCCTGGCAATGGTCAACCGCACCTGGGCCCGGTTGCTTGGTCATGGCTTCACCTCCCCGGTGGACGACATGGGGCCGCACAACCCCCCCTCGCACTCCGAGGTGATTGATCGGCTGGCCGGAGAATTTGTTGCCAGCGGGTTTGATGTCAAACAGTTGGTCCGTTGGATCTGCAACACGCGGATCTACGGTCTGACCAGTCGGATGACGGCCGAAAACAGCGTCGACGATCCGGCGACCGGTGGCCAGCCGTTGTTCAGTCGGGTGTATACCAAGCCGATGAGTGTCGAACAGTTGTACGATTCATTGTTGGTGGCCACCCAGGTCGACCGGGTCACGGCCAGTGATTGGGAGAGCGTGGCGGCCAACCGTCGTCGGTGGCAGTCCCAGTTCGTGTACTCGTTCCAGACGGATGAAAATGACGAGGCCGTGACGTTTGATGGGTCGATCACGCAGGCGATGATGATGATGAACGGTCCGTTGATCCGGGAGGCATTGTCACAGCAGCCGGGGTCGTACTTTCACCAGGTGGTCCACACGCGGGGCAGTGACATCGATCGGATCAAGCGACTGTGCCTCTCGGCGCTGGGCCGTTTTCCATCGTCTGCCGAAATGAAGGCCATCGGCGAGATTCTTCCATTGCGACCGTCGTCCCAGGTGCGACAGGCTCCCGTTTCGGGACCACTTGCCGAGGGGCTCCAGGACGTCTTCTGGGCCTACCTGAACTCCAACGAGTTCATCACCGTCCCGTAGCGGGGGACACGCCCCCGTTTTCGCTGGATGGTCCGCGCCACTACTGGGACTCGGGTGCCTGGGCCAGGGCGAGCAATTCCTGTTCGGTGATGACTTGCACCTGGAGATCCTGGGCCTTGGTCAGCTTGCTGCCCGCATTCTCTCCGGCGACCAGGAGATCGGTGTTCCGAGAGATACTGCCGGTCGATTTGCCCCCATGCTCCCGGATGAACTCCTTGATCTCCTCGCGTGTGAATTCGGTCAATGTGCCGGTGACGACGATGGTTTTTCCCTCGAGGATTCCTGGACCGCTCGAATCCGACCTGGCGATGGGGTCGCCCTGGTGCAGGCCGAGTTGTCGGAGGTCGGTCACGACAGCCTGCCCCGTGGCGGAGTGGAAAAAACCATGGACGCTGTCGGCGATCACCGGACCGATATCGTCCACCTCGGCCAGTTGCTCGACCGACTGGCTTGCAATGGCTTCCATTGTGCCAAACCGGCCGGCCAATACACGGGCATTGGTGGCACCGACATGTCGGATGTTGAGCCCGGTCAGAAGTCGCCCCAACGGCCGGTCCTTGGATCCCTCGATCGCTTCCAGCAGGTTGTCGACGGACTTTTCGCCCATGCGTTCCATCTCGATCAGAACCTCGCGATGGCTGACGAGGCGGTAAATGTCTCCCAGTGAAGTCAGGAGTCCTGATTCCAGGAGGCTTTCGATGAGCTTGATTCCGAGTCCTTCAATGTCCATTGCTGCGCGGGAGGCAAAAAAACGCAGGTTCTCTCGCAACTGAGCGGGACAGTTGTGGTTGGGACAGCGGATGTAGACGCCGCCCTCGTCCTGGACCACCGCGGTGTCACATTCGGGGCACTTTGTAGGAAACCGGAATTGTTTTTCGGAACCGGTCCGGTTGTGCTCTTCGACACGAACCACGCGGGGGATGATCTTGCCAGCTTTTTCGACGACGACGGTGTCCCCCACCCTGATTCCCAGGCGTTTCAGTTCATCGCGGTTGTGCAGGCTGGATCGCGAAACGGTTGTTCCGGCGATTTCGACTGGTTCCAATTCGGCCACCGGTGTCAGTGTGCCGGTCTTGCCGACCTGGATCGAAATGTCACGAACGGCGGTCGTTCCGGTGTAACGTTCCCATTTGTAGGCGATCACCCAGCGGGGGCTCTTGCTGGTCGCACCCAGTCGCTGTCGTTGTTCCAGGCTGTTGAGTTTGAGCACCAGGCCATCGACCTCGAAGTCCAGCG
>CAWVUS010000353.1:0-4665 GCA_963933195.1 uncultured Planctomycetaceae bacterium | reverse complement strand
AGGTGAATTATAGCGCGGTCCAACGGTGACGCAAGCCAAGCCTCTGTTGCGGGTGACCGGTTAGGGGGCCAGTCGCCCGGACACCTCGACCAGCGAGGCCAATTTCGCGGCGGCCGCACCGTCATCGATCGCATTGGCGGCCCGCTCGGCAGCCTCGGCGAGGCCCCTGCCCTGTTCGAAGGCGACCAGGGCCGCGGCCGTGTTGGCAACGACGATGTCGCGGGCGGCGCCGCGTTGTCCCTGCAAGATGTCGTGGATCATCGCCGCACTTTCCTCGGGTGAGTCGACAGTCAACGCTCCGGCCTCGCAGGGAGCCAGCCCGAAGTCGGCGGCAGTCCAGGCGTGTTCGGTGATCTCGCCACTGGCACCGTCGACCTCAAGAGCCAGTGTCGTTCCCCACAGCGCCACCTCGTCCAGTTCATTGTTTCCGCACACCACCAGTGCGCGTGGGCGGCCGAGAGTCTTGAGGGCACCGGCGAGCAGGCGGGCGGCCCGGTCGCTGTTTCCACCCAGGAGTTGACATCCGGCGTCGGCGGGGTTGGTCAGTGGACCGACGAGATTGAAGATGGTCCGCAGACCGAGTTGCCGTCGCACTCCGGCGGCATGCTTCATGGCCGAATGGAACAGCGGGGCGAAGCAGAAGCCGATTCCTACCTCATCCAGGCACGTGGCCACAGCCTCGGGGGGCAGGTCAATGGTGACTCCCAGGGCCGAGAGCACGTCGGAGGATCCACTGGAACTGGAGACGCTGCGATTGCCGTGCTTGGCAACCGGAATACCGCAACCGGCAGCCACGAGTGCTGTGGCGGTGCTGATGTTGAAGGTGTGTAGCCGGTCGCCCCCGGTCCCACAGGTGTCCAGCAGGCGGTCATGCCGGCTGTGGATCCGGTTGGCTCGTGAAGCCATGGCGGAGGCGGCGCCGGCGAGATCATCAACGGATTCGCCCTTGGCTGCCAGGGCGGTCAGCAACGCAGCGAGGTCGATCGGATCGGCCTGGCCGTCCATGATCGTGCCAAATGCCGCTTCGACGGCGTCCCTGCTGGAGTGGGAGCCAGCGATGGCTGCTGTGACGATTGGCTGGATGGATTCGTGCATGAGGCTGTCCTTTGCCAACAGTATAGCGAGGTATGTGATTCTCCCAGAAGGCAATTGACACCTGCTTCCGGCCGCTCCTAGGATCAAACAGGGTCGCTGGCACACGACGTGTGAGGCCATCGCGGGTGGTTGTCTCAAGTGTTCTGGGTGTGGTCAGCGTGGTACAAAAACTGGTCATTGACGCGAATCCGGGGATCGGTGACGCGCTGGCAATCGTGCTGGCCTTGCGGGATCCTGGTGTCGAGGTGCTCGGCCTGACAGCCACTGCCGGCCGTGTGGCGGGTCCGGTGGCCACACGGAACATCCAGGCCGTGATCGACACGGTCGATCCGTTTCGCCGTCCCCGGGTGGGAATCAGCAATGCGGCGTCGTCTCCCCTGGCATCAACGGTGTTGCTCGACGGACCCAATGGTCTCGGAGGATGGGATGTGCCGGTCGTCGAACTTCACCAGCGGCACGAGTCGGCCCGGTTACTGGTGGAGATCGTGCGTGACCAGCCTCACGAGGTCACCCTGTTGACACTGGGGCCGTTGACGAACATCTCGTTGGCGTCCGAGATGGCGGCGGATTTCTTTGATCTCCTCGGGGGACTTGTGTGCCTGGGGGGGGCCGTCGGCGTGGGTGGCGACGTGTCGGCGGTGTCGGAATTCAACATTCTGGCCAGCGCCGAGAGTGCCCGCCGGGTGCTGTCTTGTTCGGCGACCAAGACACTGGTGCCGCTGGATGTCAGTCGGCGTCTCGTAATGAGCCCTGACCAATATCGGCGGCTGCGCGGGCGGGTCGACGGGCGGCTTGCGGAGCTGTTGGATGGGCTGGTTCCCCACTGGCTCCGGATGCACCACGAGTCCCTGGGCATCGAAGGCGTTGTGATGCCGGCGGTGGCTGCCCTGGCGGCGGTCACTCAGCCCCGGCTGTTCGCTCGCGAGAGCATGCATGTCGATGTCGAGTTGGCCGGCCAGCTGACCCGGGGGATGACGGTGATGGACCGTCGTGGTGAGTCTCGGTCCCTGGCCAATGTTGACGTGTGCGTCGAAATTGAAGTGCAGGGTGTGATCGACTACTTGTCGCGACTGCTGGGCGGTTCGCTGGCCGGTTGACGGTGGAGTTGTCGGGGCGAGTTCATTTCTTCCCGATCACGTCCCGGTCGCTCAGCGAGACTCGGACCTCGATACGGCGTCCGCCTCTCCACACTCCCAGGGTGACCGTGTTGCCAATTGGCTCGAGACTGACCAGGTGGATCAGGTGGTCGAAGTCCATCACGGGTGTCGCGCGGAATTGGGTCACGACGTCATTGGCCTGTAGCCGGGCTCGCGCGGCTGGCGTGTTCGGGGACACGTTGATGACACGGGCGCCACGGTTGCGGGTGAGCTTCAGTTGCCTGGCTTCCTCGGCTGTGAAGTCCGGGTCGAGAACAACGCCGAGGTAGGCGCGGCGGACCCGCCCGTGTTGCAGTAGGTCGTTGACGATCCTCTGGGCCATGCGGCTGGGGATACTGAATGCGACTCCCGATCCGCCTCCGTTGGTCGTTGCGATGGCGGTGTTGATTCCCACGACTCGGCCGCGCGTGTCAACCAGCGGGCCACCGCTGTTTCCGGGATTGATGGCCGCGTCGGTTTGCAGGAAATCCTGGTTGATGACATCACCGGCCCCGAGTTTCAGGCTTCGTCGCCCCTTGGCGCTGATGATTCCCAGTGAAATGGAGTGGCTGAGGTCGAATGGGCTGCCCGCGGCCAACACGAAACTGCCGATCTGCAACGCGTCACTGTCGCCCCATTCGGCCGGCTGTAGCCTCGCTGCGGAAATTTCCAACGCCGCGACGTCGCTAGCGGAATCTGACCAGGCTCGGCGAGGAACCAGTGTCCGTCCGTCGTGCAGGTGCACTCTCAGGTCGGCTGTCTCACCCCTGGCGATCACGTGGGCGTTGGTGACCACGATCAGCCGGCCGCTGGCCGCGTGGCGGGTGATCACTCCCGAGCCAGTCTCCTCGACGGTTCCGTTTCTTTCGCCCAACCGACGGCAACGAATCTTGACGACGCTGGGCATCAGTCGGGATGAAACGCTTGCCAGCTGCCGGCCGGCAGCTTCAAGGACTGCGAGATCATTTGCCGATGCGGTGTGCAGGTCCCGGCGTGCCGCGAGTATGGGGTAGAGGCCGACAACGGCCAGGATCAACAGGCCGAGTGCAGGCAGAAGCCATCGGAAGGTCGGTGGAGATGGCCGTGGGCCAGACATTGTCGTGTTCGCCGGGATGGTGTGCGGCAATGAAAAGAGGTGAGCAGTCAGTCGAGCTCCGCGTCGCGAAGACCCGCTTCGGTGGGATTCATCCGACCTTCGAGGTCCAACGCGTGTCCCCAATCGACCTCGCCGTCTGGCGACAGGCTGCCTGTCAGCTCCAGTTCACTCTGGCAACTGACGCAAAGGATGGTTGTTGGGACGGCGCGGAGCCGTTCGATCGGGATCGAATGGCTGCAGTTTTCGCACTTCCCGTAGCGTCCTTCACGAATCAGTTGCAGTGCCAACTCGACCTGCCGCAACTCGCGGTTTTCCAGCGCTGCGAGTTGCGTGTTGAGTTCACGGGATGCGCCGTGGTTGGCTGCATCACCGATATCACCACCGGTTTGCGGGCTGTTTTGCCACTTGCGATCGTCGGTGCCGGATTTCTTCCGCAACGAGTCGCGTTTTTCAATCAGTCGTTGGTGGAGCCGCAGTAGTGCGTCTTTTCGTGCCATTGCCATTTTCCTCCAAATTGGGCCCGAAATCGGCCTGCAGGAAGGCTACGCCATGGTCACCGACGAGCCGGAGAGAAGAGTGAAAAAGATGGCAATCCCCCGGCGGGTCATCCGTCGCAAATTGCAGAACCGGTAAAGTTTGCCCAATCGGAACCCCGATATCAGTCTTGGGGAGGCCGTGTAGTCCGGCGGATGCTGTGTGTGGTTCACGCAGCCGAAGACACTCAGAGAGAGAACGCTGATGGCGAAGAAACTGATTCGATCGAGCGTGATGGTTTTGGCCGTGTCGGTCCTGGCTGGAATTGCCGGGTGCTCGTGCCACAAATCGACTTGTTATGACGGTGATTGTGGCCTGGTCTATGACAACGACTACTGGGAAGGTGACTGCGGAGGGTGTGGAGCACCTTCGGAGCACGGTCACGGTCATGGAACAAGTTGTGGTGGATGTGGTGCACCGGTTGCTCACTCGGGTTGCTCTCACCCGCACGGGGTTTCCGGGGGCTGCAGTGAGCCACATCATCAACACGGGCCGACTTGTTCGTCGTGTGGTGGTGTCCACAACACTCCATCTCCGGTCGTCGAGCAGCCCGGTTGTCCTCATTGTGGCGTCGAGCATGGTCCGGCGGCTGTCGGAGCTCCTCCTGCCGAACCTGCCAACACGACGGCCACCCCACCGCCACCGCCGTTGCCACCGACAATTCCTGCGAATCCTGGTGAAAAAGCCGTGCCGGTGACGCCGGCCAAGCCGCCGGTCGTTCCAATGGGTGGTTCGACCGAGCAGCCGACAGTCGGCCAGGTCCCTCCTCCGCTGCAGACGGTTCCCGTTGGTGACAACGGCGGA
>CAWVUS010000352.1:0-4672 GCA_963933195.1 uncultured Planctomycetaceae bacterium | reverse complement strand
CATCGAGACGGCCTACCTCAAGGGCGGCAACGGCAACAACCTCCTGGACGCGTCGTCCTTCACCGGCGACGTGACGATCATCGGCGTGGGTGGTGACGACACGCTGAAGGGCGGATCGGGCAACGACATGCTCAACGGTCGTTCGGGCGCCGACCTGATCACCGGCGGAGACGGTGACGACACGCTGCAGGGCATGCGAGACGCGGACACGCTCAACGGGGGCGCGGGTGACGACTCGATCGACGGTGGCACGCAGGCTGACCGGCTGAGCGGCTGGACGGGCGACGACGAACTGTACGGCCGAAGTGGAAACGACACGTTGGTTGGTGGCGAGGGGAACGACACTCTCTTCGGGTCGGCCGACGATGACATCCTGCAAGGTGACGACGGCAAGGACGACACCGATCACACGCGTGATGACGACCACCTGGATGGTGGCGACGGAACCGACACGGTCCGGGGCGGCGGCGGCAACGACACGCTGGTTGGTGGTGACGGCGACGAGAGCTTCGTCTACTGGGACGACTGGGTCGACGAGGTCTAAACCGGGTCTTGCTTACCATCGTGGTCGCATGGGAATCTCGATGCGACGTTGCCACAATGCTGAGCGTCACCGATTCGCAGAAATCAAAACCTGTCCCCCAGCACACCCGCAGCGGTCGTCATGTTTACAGGCCCCCTGAGCGTTTTCACGTTAAACCTCAACATCGACCGCCCCGACCCGGCCGGTGATCGATTGGTCCACGACGAAATCCAGCGCCTCAACCCGGACATCATCTCGTTCCAGGAAGCGCTGTGGCACGGTGACACCCGGGACCAGGCCAGGCAGATTCTCGACGGTCTTTCCTACGAGACCGTCCACCAATTTGACCTGCAGGAACCCGACCGACCATACGGCACGGCCATTGCCAGTCGCTTCCCGATCGTCGAGTCGGACCTGGTCAAGTTGCCCAGCACGAGTCGTGGACAGGAATTCCCGCGAGCCATCCAGGCAGCCAAGATCGAGGTCCCGGCACCGGTGGGACGGGTATTGCTGGTGAATCCCAAGCCGCACTTCGAACCCCACATGGAACTGGAACGCGAGATGCAGGCCGTCGCCGTCGCCGATTACGTCGACCGCAATGCCGACCCCAATGGCTTCCCCCCGGTAATAGCCGGAGACCTCGACGCGACACCCGATGCCTCCAGCATCCGGTTCCTGACCGGGTTGAAGTCGCTGCAGGGACGAAGCACGTGCTTCGTTGATGCCTGGATTGCCAGTGGGAACACGGATCCGGGACACACCTGGTCATGCGACAACGATTTCACACGCGAACTGGCCGACCGCCTGTTCGGCTCCAGCAGGGTCCGGCGACGCATCGACTATGTGCTGGTTGGTTCCCCGCTGCTGTACAAGGGCTTTGCCCGCACGCGGGACTGCCAGGTTGTCCTGGATCAACCCCGGGACGGGATCTGGGCCAGTGGCCACTTTGGCCTTTTGGCCACGTTCGATGTGACCTCCGACACCTGAGCCCGCAGCCCGGGTTTTCGGTCAGTCATAGGACTGGAGGTAGTGCTTGCGGCGAATCCCTGGCTCGAATGAATACAGCTTCGCGTGCACCAGGTGGAATCTCAGCCTGATCGGACGTCCTTGCAGCAACTGGCAGTCCTTCAGCCCCTTCCACTTCACGACGTGGCGGATGTTGTCGGTCGTGATCGGCACACAGTCATCGGCCCCAAACCTCTTGATGACCCTGCCCCTGGTGTCGAGAGCTTCCACGGTCAGCGAACCACCCTTTGCGTTGGCGTTGACGACCAGCGTGTCACCCAGGAACACGATCGGCCTGGTCGTCAAGGTTCCTTTCCGTTCGGTTTCCACCGAGACGAAGCCGTCCAGCCGAAGTGTCGCCAGGCCAATGGCGTGGTCGGGCGTGTCCTTGTGTTCTGCGCTCCAGTGCCTGCCGCTGATGCCGGCGTAGTAGAACCGGATTTCATCGCCAACAACCAGTGGAGGATGATGGGGGTAGATCTGCCCCCAGTCCCAGTCTTTCTTGAACTCGCCGTAGGGAAGAAATGTCGCCTGTTCGGCGGCCAGTTTCCAGTTCCGGTCTTCGCGAAGTTGGGCGGCCGTGATCGCCCCGTCCTTGAGCACGCGTTGCCAGGTGACACCATTTCGGCTGAACACCAGTTGTGCATCAACCCGGTCCATCCACAGCTTGTCGTCGGGAATCGGCTTGTGAGTTTCTCCGTGATACGTGTTGAGCAACCCGACATAGACACCCGCGTAAGGCATCGCGGTCATCGTGTAATGGTTGGTCCCAAACGGCCGATCCAGCTTGCTGATGGTTCCACCCAGCCTCGACTTTCCCGGAATCACGGTCAACTTGGGTGACCAGTGACGAAAATCGGTGCTCTCTATTCGAGCAATCTGCCTGATGTTGGGTGGACCGGTACGGAGGTACGCGACATAGCGAGAGAGTCGCTGGTCCCAGTAGGGGGCGATTTGTGTGTCGCTGTAGGGGATCAGCGGGTTCTGGGAATCCTGTTTCCAGTGAATGCCATCGGCCGAGTAAGCCGCACAGCTTGACAGCGACGCCCTCTTCAACGGCCGAGCCGAATACAACATCTTGAAGCGACGACGAGGATCGGTTTCCTGCTCGTCGATGATGACACCGGGGGCGCTCACCCAGGGTTCCGCGGGTTCAAACGTCACGAGATTGGTGCCGGCCGACTTATCGATGATCGGCTTTGTCCAATTGACACCGTCTTTCGAGACGGCGTAGCCCACAATGCCAACAGCCTCCCCCGGCCCCCAGATCTGGTACCACATCTTGAACAGCCCATCGCGGCTGTCGTGAACGACAGTGCCGAAGTCAATCGCATGCTCACTGGCGCTCTTGCGCAACACCGGATTGCGTGGATGCTTGACCGGCTGGTTGAGGACTTTCCTGACGCCGGTCATTTCTTCAACGACATGATCGTCGATAAACAACTGCTTGCCATGAATGATCAAGGCGTTGCCGACAATCACGTCGTCGAGTTCCTTGAACATCCCCGGCGGAGCCTTGCGAAACTGGGCCTCGGCCGAAACCGTGACCAGGCACATCACCAACCAGGCCAGGTGAGTCGATCGCTCAAACATGTTGCTGTCTCCACGGGTTGCCGTTGATCCCTGCACGAGCAAGCACATCCCTGTGATTGAAACGGTAAACAGTCTTTACGTCCTCGTCACTCCCGCTACCGGTCACCAGTTGCAGGTCCGGCGACACGTGGCGAGAGACCGGAGCAAAAGGTCCGAAAGTGTCACATTTACATCCCGGGACTGTTTTGGCATAAAACAAGTACGGAAGTGCCGATAAAGAAGCAGGGAAGCCCGGATTGAGGAGCGAAGATGCTGGTCATTCGAGATGCCGGTTTTGGGAGGAGCGAGTCGACTCGACGTGAGTTTCTCCGCGTCGGCGGCCTTGGAGCCGGGGCCCTGGCAATGCCGGGGCTGCTGAACTCTCGTTCGATTGCCGACACGCCAAGTTGGGCTCGTGACAAGGCCGTGGTGCTGTTGTTCCTCCAGGGCGGCCCGCCCCAGGTCGAGTGTTTCGACCCGAACATGGATGCCCCGAGCGGCGTCCGCAGTTGCATCGGCGAGATCTCGACCAGGCTGCCCGGAGTGACCTTTGGTTCGGCGTTTCCGCAGTTGGCCAAGCGAGCCGATCGGTTGTCCATTGTTCGATCGTTTGCCTCGGGTGATGCCGGACACAATCCCGACCCGTTGTTGACCGGCAACAGTCCGCTGAAGGCCACCATGGGATCGCACCATGCCCGGTTGGTTGGCGCCAATCACCCCGAGACGGCGATGCCGTCGTCGGTGGTGGTTTTGCCCGAGGGGATCGACCCGGAACTCAAGCTGGGAACCCCCACCGGGCCGTTTCGGTTCGGGTTCATCAAGCAACACTACGGTCAACCCGGACAACTGGGTTCGCCCTACCAGAGCCTGTTCCTGGATGGTGGCGATCAACTGGCCGAGAACTTCGACCTGAAGCTGCCCCGCGATCGATTTGACGATCGTCGGCTACTGCTGGGACAACTCGATTCGTTCCGCCAGCGGCTGCAGACGGCCGGTGCCCGGGATGGCCTGGGCGAGATCCGCAGCCAGGCCTACGACGTCCTGCTCAAGGGAATCTCCGAGGCCTTTGACCTGACAAAAGAAGACACCAAAACGCTGCGGAGGTACGACACGCGGCCCCTGTTCCGGATGGAAGACTGGCACAAGGGAGGCTCGCACTACAACAACAAGGTCAACCAGTCACGGATCACCAACCTGCTGGGCCACCAGATGCTGATGGCCCGGCGACTGGTCGAACGGGGCTGTGGATTCGTCACGGTTGTCGATTGCACCTGGGACTTCCACAACGATGGCAACAACCCGGCCACCGTCGAGGGAATGAACGTGCTGGGCCCCCAGGCCGACCATGCGATTGCGGCATTCATGGACGATCTCGAGGATCGTGGCCTGACCGACAAGGTCCTGTTGCTGGTGACCGGTGAAATGGGACGATCGCCCAAGAAGCAAAGCAACGGCGGCACCGGGCACTGGGGACGATTGACCCCGTTGCTGGTGGCCGGTGGCGGACTGAAAATGGGACAGGTGATCGGCAAGACCGATCGCAACGGCGGCGAAGCAACGACCAAGCAGTAC
>CAWVUS010000351.1:0-4718 GCA_963933195.1 uncultured Planctomycetaceae bacterium | reverse complement strand
ACACGTGTTGTCACCAGGCAACATGTTCACGGCCACGGTGTTTTCTCGCCGTGTTCCTAACGCGTTCTCCGGGACGGGGTTAGGCGAACCCCCCCGTTTTTTGACGGTTTGGTCCCGCGATTGCCGTAGGAGAGGGGCAGCGTTGTCCCGGTGCAACATTCCCAGTGGAATCGTCACTCGGCCGGCCTGAATTCAAAAAACCGACCCTTCTTTGAGGACGATCTCATGGCCCGCAAACACAAAATGACGATTGAGAATCGAAACAACTACAAAGTCATTTGCCTGGGACCGATGGAAATCTGGGATGGCTCCAACCTGGCGTTGCTGCGAGAGACCTTGACGCAACTGGTCGAACGGGACGGAGTGACTCGCGTCGGTGTGGATATGTCGTACGTCAAGTACATCCCCAGCGGGTTCTTTGGCATGTTGTTTGACTGGTGCGAACAGGGGGCCTCAATTTGCCTGGACGATCCCTGTGAGCGAGTTCGCCAGATGATCTGGTTCCGCCAATTCCTGGCCCCGATGTCCGAAGGTCGGTTCCGGTTGGAACCGAATGCCCTGGAGCCGGTCATCATGGGGGTCGGGGACGAGTCCGACTGGAGCGACACTCCAGAGACGGCACTGGAGTCGCCACAGTTGGTGCCGACAACATCAACTGTCCAAAGCCCCCTGTTGGGTCTTTAGGCTGTCCAGGAGAGTTCAGTTCTCCAGGCCTTGGAAGAGAGTGCGGCCGAGTCGGATCATCGTGGCTCCGGCTTCGATGGCGACTTCGTAGTCGTTGCTCATCCCCATCGATAATTCCGAGAGTGGTTCTCCTCCCTGTTGGACTCGTATGGCACCGAGTTCATCGGCAAGGTTTCGGAGCGACTCGAAGGTTGGGCGGGAGGACTCGGGGGTGTCAGCGACCGGGGCCATCGTCATCAGGCCCAGGACCTGGGTGTGGTTGAGGTCGCAGACACGGTCCCAGCAGGCCCGAAGTGTTGCGTCGGTGAAACCGTTCCGGTCGCCGTCTTCTGACAAGTTGACCTGGATCAGGACCGACGGATGACGGCCTTCCTCGGTGGCAATGGATTCGATCCGATTTAACAGTCTCAGGTTGTCAACGGAGTGGACGAGGTGGGTGGAGCCGAGAGTCCGCCGCACTTTATTTCGTTGCAGTTGTCCAACCAGGTGCCAGCGGACGTGATCGGGGTACGTGTCGGCTCGTTGGGCCAGTTGTTGAGGACGGTTTTCGCCGAGCGCAGTTTGGCCGCACTCCAAGAGAGCGTCGATCCAGTCTTCACGGGCGTACTTGGTGACACAGACCAGTTGAACGTCGTCTGTGGATCGTCCACTGCGAGAAGATGCGCTCGAGATGACGTCGTGAACCCGGGCAAGGTTGCGGGCGATTTGATCGGTGATGGTGGTCATCGTCAAGCCGTTCGTCGGATCGAGGACTCGTCGGTCGGAGCGGGTGGGAGTTCGATCTGGAGCAATTGGCCGCCGGGTTCCACGGGCGTGGGCTCGCGACGCGGAGGCCCCAGCAGGGTTGTTCTCGCTGTCATCCAGAAGCCCTTCCAGGAAGCGAATGTCTGGTTGACGGCGGTAGGCTCGAAACCGCTGTGGACCATGCAGTCGGTGCAGGCGGAGTTTCCACTTTGAGGCCCATAGGAATCCCAATCGGTCGTTTGCATCAGTTGGTCAAATGTATCAACCGATCCTTCGTCGAGTAGGTAACAGGGCTTCTGCCAGCCGTGCAGGTTGAAGGTGGGGTTCCCCCATGGTGTGCAGGGCAAGTCCCACCGCCCTTGAAGAAATTCGAGAAACAAGGGGGACTGGTTGAAACGCCAACGCCGGGGCCGGTTGTTCAACAACCGGCGGAATAACGAAACAGTCTGTTGGCGGTGTAGGAAATGGTCTTGGTCTGGAGCTTTCTGGTAGGGATACCCGGGCGAGATCATCATTCCTTCGACACCCAATTCCATCAGGCGGTCGAAAAATCCACGGATCGGGTCCGCTTCGGCCGTGTTGAACACTGTGGTATTGGTCGTCACGCGAAATCCGGATGCAATCGCCGATGAAATCGCCTGTTCGGCGATTTCATAGACTCCGTCACGGCATACGGCAGCATCGTGTTCTTCGGAGGGGCCGTCGAGGTGGACGGAGAACGTGAGATGTTTCGAGGGCCGGAAACGAGGCAGTGCGTCTTCGAGTAACAGGGCATTGGTGCAGAGGTAGACGTACTTGCCACGGTCAACGAGGCCTTCGACGATCTCGACAATCTCTGGATGGAGCAGTGGTTCTCCGCCGGGGATCGATACGATCGGTGCGCCGCATTCGTCGACCGCGTCGAAACATTGCTGTGGCGAAAGTTGTTGTCGAAGCACGCTGGTCGGGTGTTGGATCTTGCCACACCCGGCACAGGCCAGGTTGCACCGAAAGAGAGGCTCAAGCATCAGGACAAGAGGGAACCGACGTCTTCGTTTCAAACGTTGGCCGATCACGTAACGTGCAACGGCCCACATTTGAGAAACCGGGACAGCCATGAAGTGGTGCCTGGGCGAAGGGGGGCGGGGTGACCTGTTACTGACGCGTGAGGGGTGATAACACGAAGCGTCGGCCGGTGTCACTGGCAAATGGTGGTCGAGGTGGACCGGGTGGAGTGCTAAACTACGTGTAGATCCGGCTCCGGAAGTCTTTCGGAGGGGGGCGGAAACTCGGCGAAATGGTGCAGTGTGATGCGGATTAGCGACCTGACAGCCTGGCATGTTCTGATTCCGTTGAAGACGACCGTCCGGCACGCGTCTCATACGCGGACGGCGACCGACTCGATCGTCATTCGTTGCCGATTGGAAGACGGAAGTGAGGGCTGGGGCGAAGGGCTCCCACGCGAATATGTCACCGGAGAGACAATTGAAACGGCTCTCGCTCAACTCGAAGCCACCGATCTTTCGGCACAACTTGGAGCACCATTCCATGACCTGGAAAGCGTCATCGATGCGTGTCGCAGTTTGGAACTGAGTGGTCCTGGGGCGTGTGGTTTGTCGTCGGATTCGGGGTACAGGGATTGTTTCGGGCATTCGGTGCGTTGTGCTCTGGAACTGGCCATCCTGGACGCGGCCACGCGGTGGGCCGGCGTTTCCTTCTCGCGAATCACGGAAATGTTTGCCCCGGCAATGGGGATTCGTGAGGCTTCGGAGCGTGCTCGTTACAGCCTGGCTTTCACTCCGACAAGCCGGTGGAAGATCCGGTTTCGCGGGTGGTTGCTGCGGATGTTTCGTTTCCACCAGGCCAAGGTCAAGGTCGGCGTTTCAGGAGTTGATGACCACGGTCTGCTGTCGCTGGTCAGGCAGACTGTGGGCCCAGGTGTCGATCTCAGGCTTGATGCGAACGAGGCGTGGAGTTGTGGGGAGGTTGTTCAGAAGATGGCCCCGCTGCTGTCGCTCGGTGTGTCATCGCTGGAACAGCCAGTTCCGCACGCCGAGGTGTCCGGGTTGGCCGCAGTCCGCCAGGAACTCGACGTTCCCATTATGCTGGACGAGTCTTTGTGCAGCCTGGGTGATGCGAGACAGGCCATCGAATTGGGCACCTGCGACCTGTTTAATATTCGCCTCTCCAAGTGCGGTGGGTTTCTGAATTCACTGGAGATTGCGTCTGCGGCGTACCAGTCGGGGCTCGGTTACCAACTGGGATGCCAGGTGGGGGAAACGGGGATTCTTTCGGCGGCGGGACGCCATTTCGCCACATCTGTCGGCGGTATCCGTTATCTCGAGGGGAGTTTTGACCGTTACCTGGTGTCGGAGCGGCTGACGGTCGAGGATCTGACATTCGGTCGGGGAGGTTATGCACCGGCCCTGCCGGGGCCGGGCTTGGGAGTCACGATCGATCGGGATTCGTTACGACGTGTGGAGGTGTCACGTCGGGACTGGCAGGTGACCCCATGAATGACCGCCAGTTGCCGTCGTCGCGTCCAGAAGACATCCCCAGTGAAACCGCACTGCCGGCTGCGATTCGTTGTGTCGCGATCGATGCCGTGGGGACGCTAATTGAAGCCGAACCACCAGTGGTGGATGCTTACGTTGAAATCGGCCGCCGACATGGAAGTGAACTGGCTCGCGATCAAGTGGCCAGCCGTTTGGCCGAGGCATTCGCCTGCTGTATTGAAACCGATATGGCAAACGGGCGCAACGGATTGAGGACAAGCGAGGAACTGGAGCGAGCCCGCTGGAGATGGATTGTTGGGGAGGTGTTTGCGTGTCTTGGCGGCGACGGCACCGTGGATCGGTGTTTTGACGAACTGTTTGAACATTTTGGCAAAGCTTCGGCGTGGCGATGTTACGATGACGTCGAGGAGACAATCGCAAGGATCCAGGATCGGGGTCTCGACATCGTGATCGCGTCAAATTTTGATCACCGGTTGCATGCGGTCTGTTTGGGGTGGCCACCTTTGCAGCGAGCCCGGGCGGTCGTTGTCTCTTCGGAGGTGGGGTGGCGAAAGCCCGGGGCTTTGTTTTTTGACGCTTTGGTGGCTGCGTGCGGGTGTCGTGCCGGCGAAGTCCTGATGGTCGGCGACGATCCGGTCAACGATGTCCAGGGGGCCATAGAGGCGGGGTTGCAGGCCGTGTGGCTGGATCGTGAGCGAAAGCCTGCGGACGAGGGGGGCGGTCTGCCGGGGACGGGACGTCCAAGTGCGATTGGCACGTTGAGCCAATTGGAGGAATGGTTTTCGTGACAGTTGT
>CAWVUS010000350.1:0-4748 GCA_963933195.1 uncultured Planctomycetaceae bacterium | reverse complement strand
GACCGCGGCAGATGATGAGACCGCGGCAGATGATGAGACCGCGGCAGATGATGAGACCGCGGCAGATGATGAGACCGCGGCAGATGATGAGACCGCGGCAGATGATGAGGCCGCGGCAGATGATGAGGCCGCTGAGAGCGAATAACGACAGGGAATCAACCGGGACGGGTCATCGGGCCTTGACCTGTCCCATCGACATGGCATATCCAACGCGAGACACGGAGATCGATGACTTGATCACCGTGTTCCCGCAATCTTGGTGAAACTGACACGGGAGGATCCCGAAGTGTCTTTGCGGAATTCGGCACTCGATCACGCGCTACAGGTCTCGACAGGTTCCGGGTACAACCAGGGCCCCGACTACACCCGGCAACGGCAGATGACCATTGGGGATCTGCTGCTGGAGAATCGGATCATCTTCCTCGATGGAGTGATCCACGATGGTAGCGCCAACCTCATCGTGATGAAGTTGCTCTACCTCCAGAGCGAAAACCGGCATCAGGACATTCACCTGTACGTCAACTCGCCGGGTGGCTCGGTCACCGCCACCATGGCCATCTACGACACCATGCAGTATCTCGACTGCAATGTGGCCACCTATTGCGTCGGGCTGGCTGCCAGTGGAGGCGCCATTCTTGTCGCGGGAGGGCGTAAAGGAAAACGGCACGCCCTGCCACACGCCAAGATGATGATCCACCAGCCCTTCGGCGAGGTCGGTGGACAAGTCAGCGATATCGAGATCCAGGCCCGCGAGATTCTCGAGACCCGCGAACAACTCAATGACGTCCTGGCACAACACACCGGACAACCCCTCGAACGAATCGCCACCGACACCGATCGGGACTTCTACATGAGTGCCGAAGAGGCCAAGGAGTACGGACTGGTCGATGAAGTCTTGGCCAAGGAAAAAAGCGACGACGACTCGGAGACAAACGACTCCGACAGCTGATGCCCCAAAGGCACCCATTCAACCCAAACTCCCCATTACGCCCGCCCTTTCAGGCGCCACCATGAACATTCCGATTCCCTACGTCATAGAGCGTCACGGCCGCGAAGAGCGGGCCATGGACATCTACAGCCGCCTGTTGAAGGATCGAATCATCATCCTCGGTAGCGGCATCAACGACATGGTCTCCAACAGCATCGTGGCCCAGTTGCTGTTCTTGCAGTTTGACGACGGCGAGTCGGACATCCACATGTACGTCAACTCACCCGGAGGATCGATCACCTCTGGCATGGCCATCTACGACACCATGCAATACATCGGGTGCGACGTGGCGACTTACTGCATCGGCCAGGCCTCGAGCATGGGAGCGATCTTGCTGGCAGCCGGCACGGCGGGAAAACGCAACGCTCTGCCAAACAGTCGCATCATGATCCACCAGCCCCTGGCTGGCATGGAAGGCACGGCGACCGACCTGGACATCCATGCCCGTGAAGTCCTGAAGGTCAAGCAGCGAATGAACGAGATCCTGCTGACTCACACCGGGCAGACACTCGAACAAATCGAGCAGGACACCGATCGTGACAATTTCATGACGGCTGAAGAGGCTCAGTCCTATGGACTGATCGACAACGTGCTCGAAAAAATCGCCCACGAGGGAATCCCCTCCGCCGACGACGGCGACGGCGACGACGGCGACTGAGATCACTGTTTCACAGTTTCTTTCACGCTCGGTGCACCCATGGACGGGCCCCCGACGCGACTACTGCTGCTGTTGGCACTGGCGACCACAACGGCCGGTTGTACGACCCCGGTTCGCATCGAGCGGCTCGAAGCGGAACTCCGGGACCAGCAGGATCAGCTCGCCACCCAGGCCAAGGCTCTCGAGTCACTCCAATACGAGCGAGACGCCCTGCGTCATCAGCGTGACGAACTGCTTCGCAAGGCAAACTCCATCGTCCGTCCCGAGCAGGCTGACCTGCTCGCACGGGTGGAGCACCTGGCGATCAACACGTGGCTGACTGGTGGTCGCAATACGGATCGCCAACCCGGCGACGATGAACTCGTGGTCATGATCCAGCCCCGCGATGGGGATGGCGAACCGGTCAAGCTGCCGGGCACCTTGCAAATCCGGCTGACCGATCCGGCTGCCCCCGCCGCCTCACGTGAACTCGGTACCTGGGACTTCACATCAGGAGAATGCCGCAAGCGGTGGCTGGCCAGCATGCTCTCCCGCGGCTTCCTCTTCAAGCTGCCCTGGCAAACACCCCCCACCCGCAAGCGGTTGTTGCTGCACGCCCGTTTCGACACCACCGACGGTCGCCGCTTCGACGCTGACGCATTGATCCAGGTTGCCCCTCCCAGCGATCCGCCTCGCCCGCCGGTTCAAACGGCAAACGACCCGTCCGACGGCGGTTGAGCTGTCCCCGGCCCGGGGCCACCTCCGGCCAGGCTGCGGGCACGGGCCATGGCCTGGTCCCCCTGCTCGCTGCGGCCGCACCGTTGGCAAATCACGGCCAGTTGTGTCCACGCGAATGGATCCTCGGAGTCCAGTTCGGTCACCCGCTGGGCATGGGCCACAGCGTCCTCAACCCGTCCCAGCTTTTCCAGGAACACCGCCAGGGCCGAGTGCGACAACACGTGATCGGGCTCATCAGCAACAATCCCATTCAGTTCCTCGACGGCCGACTCGAGGTCACCGCCTTCCTTACGGGCCATGGCCCGGTCATATCTCTCGATAATGTCCGACATCGTCTCAATCCCCTTTTGGCATTCTCGCCATCGACAACAACCCGACTCCGCCGATGGCCTCTCTGACGCTATGATGCCGATTGAACGTTTCACGTGAAACACCACAGGCCCCAGAACCACGTCAAAAAGTCCCTCTCGATTGAACACATCCCACGAATCCCCGGGATCACCGCCGCCAGGTCACACACGGTCCTGGTGGATCTTCCTGGCTGCCGCCACCCTGGTCGCTGCCCTGCTCCGCATGTCGTCACCGTCGCGGATCGCCGTGGAGCACTTTGACGAGGGCGTCTACGCCTCGAACGTCTGGTGCCCTGACGAGGATTACAGTTATCCCGATCGTCACCTCTACGCCCCTCCGGGGCTGCCACGGATCATCGAAGAGACCCACCTCTGGTTCCAAACCTCGGACCTCTCCAGTATCGCCCCCTCCCTGCTGGCCGGCATCCTCCTGATCCCACTGCTGGGGCTGTTGGCCCGGGACTGGCTGGGAGAACCGGCCGCTCGGGCCGCTGCCCTGTTGGCCGTCTTCAGCGACGTCCACATCCTGTACAGCCGTACCGCCCTGACCGACGTGACCTGGATCACGTGGCTGGTCCTGGCCCTGTGGTTGTCACACCGTGCCATCCTCACCGGCCGGCCGGCCCTGGTGGTGACCGCCGGGCTGGCAACCGCGGCCGGCTGGTGGACCAAGTACACAGGCTGGCTGCCCCTGGCAATTGCTGTTACAGGTATCGTCATGGTTCCGGCACTCGGCCGTCGGCCCAATCCAGGATGGACCACGTGGCTCAAGCGGCTCGCCGTCATCACAGCAATCACCGCAATTGCAATTTCTCCGTTGTTCGTCCTATTGCAGAACACCGGAGGATACACCGCCGTCAGCGACAACCACGCCCGTTATATCGTTGGCCTGGCCGGCTGGTTCGAGTCGGCCGTTTCCCAGGCCAATCACATGGCGGCCTTCGAGAGTCTGTTGACTGTCGCCGGAGTGGGATTGGCCTGCTGCCTGTCGACAATTCGTCCGGAATGTTTCACGTGGAACGCCATCCGGCCCCGCTTGCCGATGACTATCGCGGTAGCCGGACTGGTCGCCATCGCCTCGTTCCCCGCCCTGGTCCTCGCAGCCGCCGCCTCGACACTGAGGGACGCTGTAATCGGGCTGAAGAATCCCGGCTCCGATGAACGGGGGGACCGTCCCCTGGCCTGGGCGATGCTCGCCGCCTGGTGGATTTCCATGACACTCACCATTCCGTTGTACCACCCGTACCCGCGGCTGATGCTTCCGTGGCTGGTCGCCGGCTGGTTGCTCCTTGGGCGTCAACTGGCCCAGCATGGTGCGGGCCGATCGTCTGGCACCTCGCCCACCGAAACCGGATGGTTTCTACCTCTTGTCGGGCTCGTCGGCGCGGTGCTGCTACTGGTTGCCATTCCGTCGCGGTTTGTTTCACGTGGCATCCCCGCCCTGGAACCACGAACCGCGATCGCCGGCCTGGCCGATGAAGTGGTCGCCGTTGTCACTCGGCAGGTTCCCGAGGGCGAAGTGGTCATCCGTGTCTGGGGCGAACCGGCCCTGTTCTTCCAGCTCAGCAACCGATCACCCCGCCGCCTGTTGATGCAACCGGCCGGGGGCCTCAAGGTGATTCGCGAGGGAGAAAGTCCACCGAAGATCCCGGTGTTTCTGGCCTTCGGTCCTCACGCACTTGATGGTCGGGCACCGTCGCCTGACCTGATGCAGGACTACGAACTCCAGGGAACATTCCAGGTCACTCCCGGGCTGCAGGTCCGCCGCAACCAGCCCCCCGCCCGACGCGACCAGCCCATGACATTCCACCTTTACCGCTGGCGGCTCAACCGCGACGTTTCACGTGAAACGCCTCAGGCCACACGACGCTCCAGCACGCGCACCACTCGCTGAAATTCGTCGGCGTTTGCAAACGGAATCACGATTCGTCCCGATTGCGGATCCGTCAACCGGATCTCCACCTTCGAACCGAACTGCCGCCGAAGATGATCCTGGAGTTGTGCCAGGTGATTGCTCAGTTCCGGCGGCTTCTCG
>CAWVUS010000349.1:0-4780 GCA_963933195.1 uncultured Planctomycetaceae bacterium | reverse complement strand
ACTTAGGGCTAGACGGCAACGGAACATACGGTCGCATACGGGGCAAAAAAGTCGTTGCTATTGGGTTTCGGTCGCCGCACTTCCCTATCGACAAATGGCCCGTGAAAGTCCAACTCCCGGCGTCATTTCGACCTTCACCTGATAATTCAACCGGTATCCCGTCACGTCCTACTCGCCCTCCTGGAGGGCAACCGAATCACTTTCCACCAACAATTTGAGTCGGGAGCCATCGATAACACTCACTGAAATTCTGGTGAAAACCTGAATGCCACCCAAGACGCCTTTCGATTGACTCGTCGAATACCATCGGCATTTCAGTTTTTCTGATGGCCCTTTTTTGTTTGATGGATCAGTGATGGCCCAACATCTACTGCCGCTGTCCTGAACGGTTGTTAGAATGGGGAGAGATTTCACCAAATGTCTGATTGTTCGTTTGTTTTTCGGCGACGTCCCCATGCGGTTGTTTCACCACTTGCTCATTGTCGTCGCGTCGCTCGGGCTTCCGGTCTGCAACGCCGCTGACACGAAAGATGTGGCGTTGCACCAGCAGATAGACACGATCCTGGAATCGTCGTCTCCTGAATTTGCCGAACATGCTGCACCATTGTGCGATGACGCGACTTTTATTCGTCGCGTGATGCTCGATCTCACCGCAACAATTCCAACCGCTGACCGTACACGCCGTTTTTTGGCCGATAAAACCCCTTTGGCAGAGAAGCGAACTCGCCTCGTCACGGAACTACTCGGCACGCAGGCCTACTCCCGGCGAATGCAGTACCTGCTCGACTGGATCCTCATGGAACGACGCACGAGTGAAAACGTGGCGTCGGCCCCCTGGGAAACTTACTTACGCCAAGCGGCTCGTGAAAACCGCCCCTGGAGTCAATTGGCCCAGGAAATCCTTACCGATGGCGGAGCTGATCCCAAGACACGGCCGAGATCGAGGTTTTACTTGGATCGAGAATTCGACCTCGTCGTTGTCACGCGGGATGTCGGCCGGATCTTTTTGGGCAAGGATCTCGAATGTGCCCAGTGCCACAACCATCCTGCCGTCGAATCGTACTTACAACGGCATTATCACGGCTTACGGGCGTTTCTCGATCGCAGCTATCTGTACACAGATTCGAAGACCAAGAAAAAGTCGCTCGGTGAAAAAGCCGAAGGCGACGTCACGTTCACGTCCGTCTTTGACGACTCCAAGGGAAAGACTGACCCACGTGTTTTGGATCTTCCTGAAATACCTGATCCGTCTGAGACGTTGAAACAATATGTCACCAAGCCAGGTAAAACTCAGCGAGGAGTCCCCAAGTACAGTCGTCGCGGACAACTCGGAGTCGCCGTCACCGCCGAGTCGAACCGGGCGTTCCGGCTCAACATTGCCAACCGACTCTGGGCAGCAATGGTCGGCCGAGGGCTTGTCGAACCTCTCGACCTCTCCCACGCGGACAACCCTCCAACCCACCCTCGGTTGCTCGATTTGCTGGGCGACCAACTCCATGCACACGGTTACGACATGCGTTGGTTCCTGGGTGAAGTGGTGCAGACAAAGGCCTACCAGCGTAGCAGCCAGATTTCCGAAGAATCGGCCGAACCGGCAAGTCGCAATTTTGGCGTCGGCCTACTGAAGCCACTCTCTCCTGAGCAATACGCGTGGTCGACCATGGAGGCGACCGGATTCCTGAGTTCTGTTCGCCAAACCGCTCAAAAGAAGATTGAAAACGATAACAAATCCAAAAAGGACGCCACTGGAACCGGCGGAGATTCGTCCGGAAAAGACGCCGACAAGGCGTTGCCGCCAGGTGATGCGGAAGCGGCGATCGAAGAGGCCGTCGACAAAGCGGTTGCAGGGCACATCAAGACATTTATCACCCAGTTTGCTTCCGATGGTGGACAACGGACATCGTTTTCCGCCACGGCTCCGCAGGCATTGTTCTTGATCAACGGCCCGCTGGTTCGCCAGTGGCTGAAGCCAAATTCGACCAACTTGACTGGGCGACTCTCCAAGCTGGATGATTCGTCGAAGGTCGCCGAAGAACTTTATATTGGAGTGCTCAATCGGCAACCGAACGATGTAGAAAAGAAAGAAGTGGCCGAATTTCTCGCTGCGTCGACGGATCGGAGCGAGGCGATCGTTGAACTCACCCGTGTTCTCTTGCTGGCTGCCGAATTCCGATTCAACCACTGACACAAACTGGCCAGATGCGATGCCAAGTCGCACCGGCCAATTGAGGGAACGTTTTTATGCTACGCAATCACGGATGCAACTCCATCGACCACACCCTTTCACGCCGTGGATTCCTGGCGTCAAGCGCTGTGGCGGGTGTCGCGGGCTTGGCCGCTCCTGCCATCTCCCAGGAACTCAAAGGCCAACAGAAACGGGTTCTGCAGGTCTATCTCCAGGGTGGAGTCAGCCAACTGGAGAGTTGGGACCCGAAGCCTGGAACCCGTTACGGAGGCCCGTTCCGCGCGATCCCCACTTCGGTTCCGGGAATGCACATCTGTGAACTGCTGCCGCACACGGCCCAGCGAATGCATCTGCTTTCGATCGTCCGCGGCATCAATCTCAAGACCAACAGTCACCATGACGGGCGGCTGTTCATGGAAATGGGGCGGCGGAGTGGGAAATTTCCTTACGTGGGATCCGTCGCGGCCAAGTACCTGATGCCCCAGGACGCACCGCTGCCCGGTTACCTGCACGTGACCACGCGTGGCCTGACCGATTACACAAATGCATTTTTGGACGCGAGGTATGGCCAGTTGAAGCTTGCGGGACCGCAAGTTCCGCCGAACCTGATCCGGCCCAAATCCGCGTCGCCCGAGATAGCCGATCGTGGTCGAACGCTGTTGAAACGGCTCAACAATCGGTTTTCCGGCCGAGGCGGACAAAAGTCGTTTACAGACTCGTACAACGCATCGTTTGAGATGGCGGAAAAACTCATGGCTCGCCGGGACCTTTTCGAAGGCGAAGCCGCTGCCAAGGACCTGGACCGTTACGGGAGACACCCGTTCGGGCGCAACTGTCTCCTGGCCCGCAAACTACTGGAGAACGGTGGTACTGTGGTCAAAGTGACGCACCATGGGTACGACACACACGCCGAAAACTTCAATTTCCATCTCGAACAACTCGGAGAGTTCGACAAGACATTTTGCATGCTATTGGACGACCTTCAGACGTCAGGGATGCTCGAAAGCACCCTGGTCATGATTTACTCGGAATTCGGCCGCACTCCGAAAATCAACGTTCGCTACGGCCGTGATCACTGGGGCACGGCCTGGTCCATCGCACTCGGCGGGCAGGGGATCAAGCCAGGCGCCATCATCGGGGCAACCAACAAGGAGGGGACCGAAGTGTCCGATCGGGAGGTTGACGGGGGACATCTGTTCCACACCTACCTCCAGGCTCTTGGCATCGACAGCACTGCCTATCACGCACTCGACGGTCGGTCCGTTCCGATTGGAGATCCGGCCAAGCAGCCGATCGAGGAACTTCTCGCGTGAACGTCTCGCCACCCCCACCAACCCTGCCTCGAGATCTCCCCTTGGCCATCAACGCCAAGAAGACTCACGTCGTACGCACGTTCACCATCGACGATGTTCCGCTGACGACATGTCGTGTCGACCCCACTGGACAATGGGTAGTGGCAGCGGCGGAGAACTTTCAGATCTACCGTTGGCCACTGGCTGGTCCGCAGTCGGCCCGGACTATCCTTCATGGGCACAATAGCTGGGTCCGATCCTTCGATTTTTCGCCTGACGGACAGTGGCTGTACTCTGGCGGATACGATGACCGGATTGGAATCTGGCCGCTGCGAGACACAACCCCGACTCCGAGCCGAATGCTTGTGGCCCACGACGGATGGGTTCGCTGGGTCCGAACGAGTCCGGATGGCCGCCTGCTGGCCTCGTGTGGCAATGACAACTTGCTGAAGCTCTGGGACACCCGGGACTGGACGCTTGTCCGGTCGTTCCAGGGGCATGACCGCTACCCCTACGCCGTGGTTTTTCATCCCGACGGCAAGCGGCTGGCGTCGTTCGACCTGATGGGAGTGATCAAGGAATGGGACATTGAATCCGGGAAGGTAACCCGGCAATGGGAAGCCAAATTCATGTGGGGTTTCGACAAAAAGTTCCGAGCCGACATGGGTGGTGCTCGCGATATGCGATTCAGCCCAGACGGAAAGTACCTGGCCGTCGCCGGGCTCACCGAGGTGACCAACGCTTTTGCCGGAACGCACAAACCCATGGTTTTGTTGATGGACTGGGAAAAGGGTGATTTCAAACGGAAGCTGAAAATTGATTCGAGAGGGATGGCCTGGGGGATTCGTTTTCACCCCGACGGCTTCTTGGTTGGATCAGGCGCTCCATCTGGGGCCCTCTGGTTTTGGCGGATTGGCGAGGACACGCCCTTTCACACGTTCAAGCTGTCCGGAGGCGGGCGGGCGCTGGACCTCACGCCCGACGGGCGTCAAGCTGCCGTCGCGCAAACCGACCGGAAGTTGCAGATTGTCCAGTTCACGGCACCGCCGGCGTAACATCGGCCGCCGCGATCGAATCGGTCAGCCGGTTGGAGCGTCCCGACGCTTTTCAAGAACGAGTTGGTTGCCAAGCTCGTTGTATTCGACGTGGCTCATGAACGACCGCATCAACATGATGCCGCGTCCGCCTGGCTTGTCGAGATTTTCTTCGGCGGTCGGATCCGGCACCGAGTTGACATCGAAGCCTAGCCCCTCGTCCTCGATGACGATCCGAACTCCGTCATCGTCGAAACGGCAGTCGATTT
>CAWVUS010000348.1:0-4785 GCA_963933195.1 uncultured Planctomycetaceae bacterium | reverse complement strand
CATCGGGCCGGCTCCCTTTCACCCGGGTTTCCCCTCCCACCTCGACGAGGTATCCGGAGACCAGAACGGTCTCAAGGTACTCACCAAGCACGTCGACCGCGTACCCCTTCGCAATGGCCGACAAATCAATCCGAACACCTGACATCGTCTTGCGAATGGCGGGTGGATCATCTCGCAACTCGATTTTCTCCCATCCAACAAGCAAGCGAACAGCGGCCAGATCTTCGGCCGTTGGTTTTTTTTGTTTCCCCGCTTTGCCAAAACCCCACAGGTCCACCAGCGGTGCCACCGTCACATCAAATGCGCCGCGGCTGGCACGGGACAGTTCCAACGAACGGGCAACCACTCGAACGGTTTCTCGCGACACCGAAAACCATTCCGTCGAGTCCGACGCGTTGAAGCGACTGACCTCCGAGTCCTCACGCCACGTCGACATCAATTCATCGATCCGGTTCAACAACCGAACCAATTCATCTTCCACCGCAGACGCCGGCAACGGATCAGTTTCGATTGGGGCCCCGTGCCAGGACGCGGTCCACGACGTTCCCATCGTGCGGCCCCCGACGGTGTCTCCGGCCACGGCCGACACCGCTGGTAGAATTGTTGCGGCAACCGCGGCAGTCAGGATCACATGGCTCATCAGTTCACAACACCAGCCGCCACGTCCGACGGCCAGCCCCGAAACGGTTCCGCCCGTCATCCACCAAAATCGTCGAATGCGATGTTTTCTGGCTCCACACCCAGATCCTCCAACATCCTTAGAACAGCCTGCAACATCAACGGTGGGCCGCAGATGTAATATTCACAATCTTCCGGCGCCGGGTGGTTCTCAAGATAATTCTCTAACACCACCTGGTGGATGAATCCGGTGTACCCGTTCCAATTGTCTTCCGGCAGCGGATCCGATAAAGCCACATGCCAGTCGAAGTTTTCTGAATTTTCCGCCAGGCCGTCGAACTCCTCGACATAAAACATCTCCCGCAAGCTACGGGCCCCGTACCAGAACGAGACTTTGCGATCGGTGGACTGCTGTTTGAACAATTCAAAAATATGGCTTCTCAACGGGGCCATTCCGGCACCACCGCCGATGTAAATCATCTCGTTCTGTGTTTCCTTGATAAAGAACTCGCCGTAGGGTCCCGAAATTGTCACGGGATCCCCCGGCTTGAGATCAAAGATATAGGAAGACACCTTGCCTGGAGGCGTGCCAGCCGCAGAACGTGGTGGCGGCGCCGCCACCCTGACATTCAACATGATGATCCCGGTTTCGCCGGGATAGTTGGCCATCGAATAAGCCCGAACGACTGGCTCTTCCACCTTCGAGACCACGTCCCACAGGCTGAATCGATCCCAGTCCTCGTGATACTCCTCCTCAATATCAAACGTCTTGTACGACAATTCGTGCGGGGGCACCTCGATCTGGATGTACCCACCAGGTTGAAACCCGACAGCATCACCCTCCGGCAATTCCAGCACGAGTTCCTTGATAAACGTCGCCACGTTCCGATTCGATCTGACCGTACAATTCCACCTGCTGGTCTCGAACACCTCGGCCGGCACATCGATCTTCAGATCCTGCTTGACGGCAACCTGGCAACTCAACCGCATCCCAGCCCGAGCGTCGCGTTTGCTGATATGCCCGGTTTCGGTCGCCAGGATCTCGCCACCTCCCTCATGGACGTGCACAGTGCACTGAGCACACGTTCCTCCGCCCCCGCATGCTGACGACACAAACACCCCGTGGTCGGCCAGCACCGACAGCAATTTTCCTCCACGAGGAACCGTCAATGTCTGCTGTTGGTTGATAACAATCTGCACTTCGCCCGCGGGTTCCAGGCGCGCTCGCGCCGCGAGGATCACACCCACCAGCAACACCACAACACCGGTGAAGACAGCTATCCCCAACACGACCTGCATCACAGCTGGATCCCTCCAAATGCCATGAACGCCATCGCCATCAGGCCAACAGTGATGAATGTGATTCCGAGACCACGCAGGCCTGGAGGGACGTCACTGTATTTCAGCTTTTCACGAATTCCAGCCAGTGCCATGATCGAGAGCGCCCAACCAATCCCCGATCCGACACCAAACACCACGCTCTCGCCGAAACCGTAATCCCGCTCAACCATAAGCAACGTGCCGCCCAGGATCGCACAGTTGACCGTGATCAGCGGCAGAAAGATCCCCAGCGAGTTGTAGAGCCGTGGAAAATACCGATCGAGTGTCATTTCGAGTATCTGCACCATGGCAGCGATGACACCGATGTAACTGATCAGGCCAACAAATCTCAGATCGACCGTCGCATCAACCCCTGCCCACGACAGTGCCCCGGGCTTGAGCAACACGTTGAGAATCAAATTGTTGACCGGAACCGTGATCCCCTGGATGACGATCACGGCAATCCCTAAACCAATCGCCGTCCGCACATCCTTGGAGACGGCGAGAAAGGTGCACATGCCCAGGAAGTAGGCCAATGCCAGGTTCTCGATAAAAATGGCCTGCACCAACAAGCCGAGATAATATTCGACGTCCATCGTCGACTAGCTCCGATCCACCTGTTCAGGTTTCCAGGTTCGCAGCGCCCAAATCGCTATTCCGATCAGGAAAAATGCACTGGGCGGCAGCAGCAGCAATCCGCTGGGATGAAACCAGCCTCCTTCTGAGGCCGGTACGAGCAATGTCACCCCATACAGCTTTCCGCTCCCAAGAACCTCACGAACGACCGCCACGAAAATCAAAAGCAGGCTGTAACCCAATCCGTTGCCGAGTCCGTCCAGGAAACTCAACTTCACGTTGTTCTTCATGGCAAAGCCTTCGGCCCGTCCCATGACGATGCAATTGGTGATGATCAGCCCGACAAAAACACTCAGTTGCTGGCTCACTGAAAAAGCGTATGCCTGGATAAACTGGTCGACCACGATCACCAGTGACGCAATGATCGTCATCTGAACGATAATCCGAATCCGGCTCGGTATCTGACGGCGAATCAATGACACCGAGGCGTTTGAGAATGCCACGACAAAAATCACAGCCGCACACATAACGAGCGTGGGTTTCAACTGTGTCGTCACGGCCAACGCGCTACAGATCCCCAACACCTGGAGCGCGATCGGATTGTTGTCGAACAACGGGTCGACAAGGACTGCTTTGGGAGTCGAATCAGTCACCGTCACCTCGCCTGCCACGACCGTCTGCCAGTTGTCTGTCCGCGACCATTTTTTTCAGGAATGGTCCGTAACCGTCGGCACCCAACCAGAACTCAATCATGTTGGAGACCCCATTGGACGTGATCGTCGCGCCGGTCAAAGCGTCCACGTCATGATTCTCCTTGGGGATCTTGACCACACGCAATTTCACATTCCACTCTCGATCAAAGATCGTCCGCCCAGGCCATCGGTCTTTCCATGTCGGATTGTCGACTTCACCGCCCAGCCCCGGCGTCTCGCCATGTGAATAGTAAGTCAGCCCCCGAACCACCGCTGTCGACGGATCCTCCGACAGCGACAAGGCATCTATCGCAACAAAACCCTTCAGCGTGGACCACAGGCCATACCCGCGGATGGGCAAAACAATACTCTCAACCCTGGTTTGAGGGTCATCACCGCGAATCAGGTACACCCAGCCCACGTCCTCTCGGCGTTTGATCCCGGCTACGTCGCGCCTCGGATCGGACACCAGGTCCAGTTGTTGACTGAGTTCCGGATCCCTGGCGGCTTCGATCTGGTCGTACAACAGCGGATCAATGTCCGAAACCCTCTCTCCAGAGTTGAGATTCACCGCCCTTCGTTCCACGAACCGGTCAAAGAATTGCGTCAGCCCCTGGACTCCCCTCGCCTCAAAAAACTTCGGCAACTGAGTTTCGTTCTTCAATTCGGACGGAAACGCCGCGTAGAGAACATTGCGATCTCGTGCATCGTTTTTGTTGCGTTGTTGACGGCCCCGAAGCGACACCGCGGCCACCGACACCACGAAGGAACACATCAAGCACAAGATCAACGCAACCTGAAAAGTATGTCGGGTTGAATCACGACTCATGTGTGCCCTCCCGTTCTAACCGTCGCTTGATGTTGGCCTGAAGAACAAAGTAATCAATCAACGGTGCAAACACGTTGCCGAACAGAATGGCCAACATAATCCCTTCAGGAAATGCCGGGTTAACAACTCGCACGAGAATCGACATGAACCCAATCAACGCACCGTAATACCACTGTCCTGTCCGAGTCATGGATGCCGAAACTGGGTCGGTTGCCATGAAAACCGTCCCAAACGCAAACCCACCAACCACGAAATGCCACTGCACCGGGAGAACAAACAGCGGGTTGGTTTCGCTGCCAACCAGATTCAGCAGCACTGTCCACGCAGTGGCTGACGCAGCCAACGAAACCATGATGCGCCATGAGCCGATCCCGGCCCCAATCAACACGACGGCGCCGAACAGGCAAGCCAGTGTTGACGTTTCGCCCATGGAACCGGATGTCACGCCCAGGAAATTGTCCCACCACGACCATCCCTCAACCACCACCGACGCCGTCTGGGGATCTGTGGCGGCCAATTCGCCCAACGGCGTCGCCGCGGTGTGCCCATCCACGGCAACCCACACCTGGTCACCGACCATTGACGTCGCGTTATTGAAATACAGAAAGACCCTGGCAGTCAGAGCCGGATTCAGGAAATTCCGCCCGCTGCCTCCAAACACCTCTTTGCCGACAACCACGCCAAAACACGTCCCGAGGGCCACTTGCCACAATGGAATCGTTGGCGGCAGGGTCAGCGGCAACAGCATTC
>CAWVUS010000347.1:0-4808 GCA_963933195.1 uncultured Planctomycetaceae bacterium | reverse complement strand
GTGGTTGTTGGTCTTCAAGGAGGTTGTCGATCAACGCGCGGGTTCCACTCCCGGCGTTTCGGTTGACCATCCGGATGGTGTCATCGGCCAGGACGTGTTCGAGTTGCACCTCCGCGTTGTCCTCGGTGAACCGCTTGTCCGTGTTTCGAAACACGATGCCCTGCATTCTTTCGTATCCGTCAAGAAGAATGAGGCTCTCGTCCAGGAAAGGTCGGTTGTAGGTGCCAGAGTCGGTGTCCAGGAGATGAATCCCTGCGACGTCACATTCCCCCCGCCGGGCGGCCGCTAGGCCGCCGGTGCTTCCAACAAAGAGCGACTTGACGACGAAACCTTGTCGCTGCAGTTTGCCCAGTAGGAAATCCAGGCCAACACAGTGGCTACCAATTACGACAAGGTCAGCCGGGGCCAGGTTGCGTCCGAGAAGTTGCACCTCGACCGCACTTCCGGCTTCGAGATATTCGGTTTGCGAAGGGATTGTGAGGAAACCATCGGCACCACTGAACGTGGTTACCGAACCGGATCCTTTCCCCATCGGGTAGGCAGACAATCCGTCTTCACCGGGGGCCAGGTTGACCAACAGGTATTCGGTTCGTCCCCGGTCGGAGTTGACTCGCATGGGCAGCGTGGCGGACAGGTGATCCGGCTCTCGCTCGGAACGCCCTGCAAGCCGACGAATGACCGGGGCCACAAACTCATGGAACGTGAAAACGGCACTGGTTGGAAAGCCTGGAAGGATCACCACCGGAGTTGTACCAGTGACGGCAAGGCAGATGGGTTTGCCGGGTTTTAGTGCGACTCCATGGGCCAGGATGCCGGGGGGAGGCAGTCGGCTGACAACCTCGTAGGAAAGGTCGCCAGCACCCTTTGAGGTTCCACCGGAAAGAACGACAAGGTCATAGGCGAGGCCCGTCGCAACCGCCTCGGTGAGGTCGTCGAGATTGTCGCCAAAGCAGCCCAAGACGTGAGGATCTCCCCCGAGTTCGACAACCGATGCTGAGATGATGGCGGCATTGGAATCGTAGACCGCCCCATGCGTCATGGGGGCCCCGGGAGGAATGATCTCGTCGCCTGTCGAAATGATCGCCACGCGGGGCCGCCGAATCACGGAAACCGTGTCACATCCGATAGCGGCCAAAACCCCGATTTCGCGTGACGTGAGCAACTGCCCGCCACGAAGGATCGTTTCGCCTCGCGAGACGTCCGTTCCGGCAAATGTGATTCGG
Source organism: uncultured Planctomycetaceae bacterium (assembly GCA_963933195.1). Classification (GTDB taxonomy): domain Bacteria; phylum Planctomycetota; class Planctomycetia; order Planctomycetales; family Planctomycetaceae; genus UBA8437. The sequence continues at coordinate 3,585 of CAWVUS010000347.1, read as the reverse complement.
CCGCCGGGAGACACCGGCTGTTCGACGAGAAGTTGTCCCTCGTCGTCCACCCGGGTGTGTTCGACCATCACCACAGCGTCCGCGCCGCGGGGCAGGACTGCTCCGGTGGCAATGGTGGTTGCCGTTCCCGGCAAGACCTCAACTGACGCTCGGAGACCGGGTGAGAGAACCTCGTCGTTGATCATCAGGCGCCTCGGAGTTTCCTCCATGGCGCCAACCGTGTCGGCCGCCTGTACAGCGAAACCGTCGACGTTGGAACGGTCGAATGCGGGCACATCGACGTCAGCGGTGACGTCGGCGGACAAGATTCTCCCGAGACTGTGCTCGAGGGGCACGGATTCCGGAGGCAATGGTTCCAGGTTCAGGTGTTCATGAAACCGAGTTTCGGCAACGTCCCGGTCAACGACTTCGAGGAATTGTTGTTGGCGAGCGGCGCGGAGCGTGTCGGGTGAGGGGCGGCCTGTCATTTGAGTTCACCCGGGTGGTTGTTTGGCGTGTCGTAACGCCACGCCTCAACCCGAGTCCCGGCGGCGTAGCCTTCCAGGTCGGCGGGAACGAGAACGAAACCGTCCGCCCGGGTGGTGGACGAAAGTATTGACGCGCCACTGATGGCGAGCGGTGATATTGATGGGTCGGCCGAATCGGTGATGGACACGCGGCAATAATCCAGTCGTCCAATGTCGGATACGATTCTTTCGTCGAGGACACCTTGAATCCGGCCGTATGGCCAGCCAGCCGGCCGTCCCCCCAGTCGCCTGATGGCTTCGCCCGCGAAGATGTCGTAAGCACAAAGGCAGGAGACAGGGTTGCCTGGCAGTAAAAAGACCAGTGCGTCACCGACCTGGCCGATGCCACTTGGGCTGGAAGGCCGCATGGCGACGCCGTGGAAAACGAGCTGGCCAAGTTCCGACACGAGCGTGGGGGCATGGTCCTCCGTTCCGACGCTCGACCCCCCTGAAACCAAGATGATGTCGGCGCCTGGCCGCGTGAGCATTTCGGCGATGACGACTCGCTGATCGGAGACTGGCTCGCAGGGCAACGGGTTCTCCAATTCTCCACCATCTCTTTGAACTAAGCCGGCTAACATCAGCGAATTGGATTCAAATATTTGGCCGGCCGCCCTCGTTTGCCCAGGAATCACCAACTCGTCACCGGTGATCAACAGGCGGACTCGTGGTCGCCGAACGACTGTGGCGCGATCGAGGCCAAGCGAGCCGATGAGCGCGATGTCCTGGGGCCTGAGCTGGCGCCCGGCGTTCAACAATCTTTGCCCCTGGACGACATCCTCGCCACGTTTGCCGATGTGCCGCCCGGTGGGTACAGGCTGGGTGATTTCCACCTGGCCGTCAGACTCGGTTGCGTGTTCGGCCGGAACGACGCAGGTGGCGCCGTCGGGCACCGGGGCGCCGGTCATGATGCGGACGGCAGTGTTTGCTTCGACGCTTCCAGGGTGGGGAGTGCCCGGGAGGGCCTGTCCGGTAATCAAAAAACTCAGCGGGTTGTACAGACTGGCGCCGTCGGTGGACTCGGCCTGCACCGCATATCCATCCATGGCCGATCGGTCGAACGACGGAACGTCAATGCCAGCAACCACGGCGTCTTCAAGTATGCGGCCGAGTAATTCGGCTGCGACAACCTCTTCAGATCCGGTCGAAACGGTACGTTGCCGAAGCCAGTTGAGGACATCGCTAACGAGGGCACGTTCTGAGAACCCTTTCATGCGAACGTCTGGCGGAGTGTTGTCTGGAAAACTCACGGGCGTGGCTGGAGATTGGGTCAGGGAAGTTCGAAGCCCGCGTCGAGCAGGGCTTGGTGATAAGCTTCTGGGGTGTTCAGGTTGCGGAACGAGTCGAGGTTGGGATCGACGGGGCGAAGCAGTTCGACGTCCACCTCGCAGACCATAACATGGTTGAGTAATTCAACAGGTCGCCGGACTCCGTTAGACAAAAGTTCCTCGATAGTGTGAACCAACGCAGTCCGGTAAATCGCCATCAGCGGGTGATGGTACTCGCCGTCTCGAGGGATTGCCAGATCCGCCGATTTCAACTGTCGGGCCAATTCGGTGATTACGCCCGGTTTCAAAAACGGTGCGTCGCACGAGGTTGCAAAAACAAGTTCCGTGTGGGGTGAAAGAGCTTTGATTCCGGCGTGTAACCCGCCAAGAGGGCCCACATCGGTGTGCTGGTCGCTGGCGACGATGACTTCGGGTGGCAGTTGAGGCGGAACCTGGTTTTCTGCTGTGACGATGGCCACCGGCGAAACGGTACCCGAAAGGATCCCAACCATTCGTTCGAGCATCGTTTGGTTGCCAAACGGCAAATCGGCTTTCGAAGAACCCATCCGGCGACTGTGCCCGCCACACAGTACGATTCCACCAATGCGAGGTTCCCGCGGATTTGGCATCACTGCATTGTAGTTGGCCGACGCACGCGACGCATTGCGGCCCGGGTTGAGTGAATTGGTTGTTTCGTTTTAGACTCTTCGGATGCCAAAAGAACCGTGGTACAAGGACGGGCTTTGTTTTGAATGCACAAAGTGTGGCAACTGCTGTACTGGTGCACCTGGTGTCGTATGGGTCGATGATGAGGACATTCGGCGGATTGCCAACCATCGCAATTGTGGTGAAGGCGAGATTCGTGTCATGCACACACGGCCCTACGGTGGCAAACTGTCGTTGCAGGAATTTGCGAATGGCGATTGCACGTTTTTTGATCCCGATACGCGACGATGCTCCATTTATCCGGTCCGCCCGACGCAATGCCGGAATTGGCCGTTTTGGCAATCGAACCTCGAAACTCCCGACGCTTGGGCGGACACCCAAATGGAATGCCCAGGTGCTGGGAAAGGTCCAGTTGTCACTCTAGAAGTGATCCAAAACAAGTTGGCCGAGGACCGAATTTGAGCTTCGAACGCCAGACGGCGTGGGTAGTCCGGGCAATATGTGCGGGTTTTACTGGTCAACCGGGTTGGCTTAGGTCGATAACAGAGACGATGTTAGTTAACGGTGCAACCGGGCGTCTTGACATGAATTGGAGTTTCGAAGTAGGGTTAAGTCGCGCCGGAGACACAAGATACAACGATCCGTCCTATTCAGCTCCGTTGTCGCCTCGACAGGGCAAACCGTGACGAAGAAAGATATTGTCAAGACGATCTCCGCAGAAGCGGACCTGACCCAGTTGAAGGTCAAGGAGATTGTTCAACGAACCTTCGATGAAATCATCGAGACACTGGTTCGCGATGGAAAGATCGAACTGCGAAATTTCGGCGTGTTCAAGGTCAAGAAACGGGCCGGGCGTCCCGCCCGAAACCCTCGAACGACCGACCCGGTTTATGTACCGGAAAAATGTGTGGTGACCTTCAAGCCTGGCAAGGAGATGGCTGCACGAATCCGGAGCCTGAAGGACGTACCGGGACAGGAATCTTCTGAAAGCGTTTCGGAAGTATCGGACCAGGATACGACGGAAGACCGTGTGAATCATCCGGGTATACCGGAGCCAACTCCGACCGGTCCCAATGCACCGGCCATCGACCCATCTTTTCGGGCTGACACAGGTTCGCAAGATTTGTATAGTCCCGGCGATCAAG
>CAWVUS010000346.1:0-4818 GCA_963933195.1 uncultured Planctomycetaceae bacterium | reverse complement strand
CGGATCGGCGTTTCTCTCGTTGCGAAGTTTCGGTGAACGGTTGCTCGTTTGAGCGAAGCGGAGATTGGCCACCGGCGTTCAGTCGGTTGGCTCCTTCGTAGCTATCCAGACAGGTTTGTAGATACCACCTGGTCCCCGCGGGTTTCGGACGTAAATTCGTAGCAGATTGTTTTCTGCACCGAACTTAACTCCCCGGGCCGGGATCACCAGCGGCGCGGCCCCAACGCGAAGGCCCGATCCCTTGTACACACCGAAGATCCAGTCCCACGTGTTCAGGTGGACGGCGCACTTATTGGCCAGGCCGCCAATCACGATGTAGATCTTTTTGCCGCGGTACGCTTCGGGGACCTTGAAACTGATGCGGTAGAAGGCGGCCCCGTTGTAGCGATGGCCCTGGTTTTCCCAGAATTCCCCGACTCGGATTTGTTTCCAATCAAACCGTGTTTCTCCTTCGGGTGACCGGATGCCCTGTGACCAGAGGCCGATGTCTTCCGGGTCGAACGCGATCTCCCATCCGCTGTTGAGCTTCTGAATCAGCTTCATTCCCGGTGCGGCCGTCTCCAAACGATCACCCGCTGTCTTGATCGACGCGGCGCGGCCGGGCAGTGGTTCGTCGGCAGCACCTCGAGGATCGGGAGGACGGTCCAACGAGCGAGGCTGCTTACAGTTACGAATTGCTGCGTAGTAGTCATCGATAACATTGGGCTTCTTTGTCTGTCGCCACTTGGCCGGCCACATGATGGCTGTCTCGTTGTAGAGCCACACGTAACCATCACTCTCGTAGAGTGAGTTGTGCAGGGCATCACCCAGGTCACGGGGCGTGAAGTGGTTGAGGAAAGGGTCCTGATACCATCCGCCGTAACTCGCACTGCGAAAATCCAACCAAATTCCGAAACTTTGCTTCATCCGCTTGCGGTACAAGTCGCTGACGGCCGAGTGCTTCAGCCCACTGCGGCGGATCTTTCGTTTCAACGCAACAAACCGCTTGTGGCGACTGATGTCGTAGGCCTTTTCGCCGCCATCGTGTAGCGAGGCTTTTGGTCCCAGCCCCATGAGAATGCCGTCGGTGAAGGCCATTGCCAGCGAGTCGTTGTGTTCCCAGTCGTCGTCATAACGTCCTCCGGGAATCAACAGAATCGCGATGTCAGGAAACTCGTTGCACACGGCACGGAAGACCCTGGCCACGTTCTTGCGGACACGTGCCCGAATCGTTTCCAAGTCCTCATCGAAGACCTGCCTGGGCCAGACGTCATTCATCGGACCTCGGCCGTAGGTTTCCTGGTCAATGCAGAAGCCGGCCATTCCCAATTTGCGACAGAGGCGGGCCGCCAGAACCATGTTGTTCTTGAACGCGTCGAAGTACTCGCGAGGATCCTTCGGCCATTTCTGTGGCTCGCCCGGTCGATTGGGGCGAAACGGTTTGAATTTCGTGATGTCGTATTTTTGCCTGTCCCAGATGAAGAATTGTGCCGGCGACACACTGGTTGCGTTGGAACTTGTGTACATCGCCAGGAAATTGTGCTTCAGCTTCCGTCTGTCGACCGACTTCATCGCGTCAATGTTGTGCTGGATCTCGGACAGCCGGACTGGTTCCCAGTGAACCCAGCGATACTTCATGTCATAGACGTCGTCCTGGCCACCGGGATTCGGGCCGTCGTATCGCCTCGTGAAATTCAGCACCACACCATCGAGTCCGGTGTTCTCCAACCGGCGGGCGTGTTCGGAGAATTCGGTGGCTGACGGCATGTCCCAACCGAAACTGATGACTTTCTTTCCTGTTACCGAACGAGGTGTTTCCGCTCGGATGTTGGGGACGTCAAGTATCAGGCAGGGCAGCAACGCCGACGCTACGGTTGTCAGTCGGATGACCCGGGTGCCGACGAAACGGGAACGCTTTCTGGTCATGATGTCGCATCCCGACAAATCGTGTGCGTGAGTTCGCATCTCGCCTGCCCCTGTCTCCCCACGCCAGTCCTCGTGTTCAACTCAGTGCTAATCACAGGCGGATTCGATTCACGGCCGCGGCGCCGTTTCCCGATTGCCTTTGGTTTTCGCGTGATCTTACGGCGATGCTGGACGTTACTCAGGGGCGGTCTTCCAGCGCCCGAAGACCGAACGGGGCGAAATGAAAGGACCGGCTCTGGTAACCAGCCTGGATATTGGGGTCCCCGGTCTCCAGGTCGCTTTTTCCGGCCTCGATCGCCGAATGGAAGGCCTGCCGGTAAATCTCTTGGTGATTTGCGTTTCCCGTGAGACGGATCTCGTGGGCGAATGCGAGTGCGGCCAGCAGAACCGTCGAGTACGTCTTTGCTTTTTTGCCGTCGCGGTAATGCGTGCAGGCGGTGCCCCAGAAGGCCTTCGTTCGAGGGTCCCAGCACTCGCGGATCATCTGGTCGATGCCCGCGGTCAGCCCCATCAGCACCTCCGGGTCATCGGTGGCGCGGTGATAACGCGCCAATGCGCTGAGAGTCAGGGCCAGGAGATACGAGTTCTGGCCGCGGCAACGCTTGGACTCGGACTTCATGTTGCAGTGTCCGTAGGCGAGCCGCACAACCCAACCTCGCTTGGGATTCAGGTGCTCACGCAAGACGTGCCAGATTCGGGTGGCGGCCTCGAGGTATTTCCGGTCGCCGGTGGCCTCGTAGGCGGTCATTAACAGGTTCAGCGGCCAGCCGATCTCGCGGATGTGGTCCGAATAGCGCCCCCCCTCGCTGGCCACACGGTCGGCGCTGAGCCGGGCGACATCCAGAGCACGACGGTTGCCGGTCAGCAAGTACGAGTCGAACAGGCCGCCGAGCCAGAGGTGTCCGAGATTCTGCAACATGCCTTCCTGGTACCAGGTCGCAGCCTCTAGCGGTGCCTTCCTGTAGTAGCCCCCCGTGTGCCCGACACTGTGTGTCCAGATATGTCCCGGCTGGGGTTGTCCGTGGTGATCGAGTCCCCGGATGTGGCTATTGACCGCGTGCAGGATGTCCACATCCATCACGTGGTCCGCGCCCTGCCGGGCCCGATCAAAGTAACGCCGGTCGCCAGTGCGAAGGTACTGGACGAAGAAACAGTGGGCTGTGTCGTACTCAAGATTTCCCCAGCCGCCGCCGAATTTCTCTTCGTGGTACCAATCTCCAAAATTCAGAAGACCGTTTTCGCGATTCGTCACCTGTGCCTTCAAGTGCGTGGTGAACATCGTGTCCAGGAAGGCGTCATACCCGAAATACCGAGTGGGATCGGCAGGCGGCGCGGAACCCAGAACTCCCGTGGACACCACTTCGTCGGGCGCCAGTTGGGCCAACAGGGGTTGTTCGGCGGCGAGAAAGAACGCGTCCAATCGCTTGGCCAATTGAGGCGATGAGGCGGTGTCGTGGGCCCAAGCGAAACCCCAGACGGTGTGCGTCCGAGCTGCTCCGATTTTGAGCGTGTAGACGCCATCCCTGAGATAGTAGAAGTGTTTGACCTCTTCCTTGATTGGTCGACCATCGTAGCGGCCGCGCGGAAAGTCCGGGCAGAGGCCGACACGGAGATGGTCTGGTTCGACGGAAAAACTCTTGGGCCAATTTTGCCACGCCTCCCGAACGCCCAACGCCACGCCTCCGGCTGTGCCGCTGACGGCAGCCCAGCCCCTGGCATGGCCGGGGTGTTTTTGGCCACCGAACAGGTAGTGTCGGTCGTCCACCTGCTCGACACGCCCCGGGCGACTCGGCACGCCGTTGAGAAACATCTGGCCTGCAGTACCGGTTGTCGAGCATCTGACTTCAATCGCGTGAAACCGCGACATCAACGATTTCTGATCGTCGTTGACGAAGGTGTATTCCAGTCGGAAAAAAGGCTGGCCTCGAAAAACGTGCAAACGGAGGATGTAACGGAAAAGGGTCTCGTCGCTGTCGGCAAGGGCGTGTCGCCCCTCGAAGCGGATGCACGCTCTGAGTGGGCCATGTTGTTCCAACTCCCAGGTGGCCAGTGACAGGTCCGCGCGGAATGGGCGACCATCCGGCCCGGTCAGTACCAGCCCCGTGTCTCGACCGTCCGTGATGCGTTCATCCGTCGAGAAATGGCCATCTCCGTTCTGGTCCACGGACAGGTGGTCCAAAAGGCGGAAACGGTCTGCCGACAGAATGATCTGTAGGGGGCCGGTGTGGAGGATCGGGACGACGGGGTTTTTGGGAGATGCGAGAGTGATCACCAGGGGAGGGCCTGCGGGCGGGGCCTGTTGAACATCCGGCCCGTATGACAGGACCAGTTGCCTGGCCGCGCGTGGCTTGAGGTCGATCTGGAAGTCGAGCAACAGCCATCGCACGCTGCCATCAGGCCAGCGAGACAGGGCCTCGGCCTGGACCGGGACCGTTTGGCCATGGCCATGCCTCAGAGCCACCCGGCGGGCCTGTCGCAGTCGACCCCGCGGAATCGGAACGCCGGAGGTCACCGGCCATGCTTCACGCAAGACTCCGGATGGTTCTCTCACGGTCAGGACCACCTCGTCAGGCGTGGCCGATGACGCGAGGACGGAGAGCAGGAGCACACCGGTGAGGGCGAGGACGGCCAATTGCTTACAGAGGCTTTCGGGGGCCGCATCGCCATCAAGTTGGTTGGCCTCCAACGCGGAATGCTTACTTGCCATGAACTTTTCTACTATCTCTTGGGTCAGTCGTTTCGCGGCCATCGTTGTTCTCCTGGAATAACCGTCAGTCTCACCACCGTAGCCCAAGCGTTCAAGTCGGTGGATCTATCCCGCCGTCGAAACATCGGGGTACGTGTGAGCATAAGGGAGTCGGATCGGAATTTGCCGTCGCACCAGAAACATCCACGGTCCAAAACGGAACTGGT
>CAWVUS010000345.1:0-4820 GCA_963933195.1 uncultured Planctomycetaceae bacterium | reverse complement strand
CGGCCGAGCCTGCGGCCGAGCCTGCGGCCGAGCCTGCGGCCGAGCCTGCGGCCGAGCCTGCGGCCTCGAACGAACCCGTCATCAAGATACGCAACCTGTCCAAGATCTATCGCGACTTCTGGGGGCGTCCCAAGGTCCAGGCCCTCAAGTCGCTTTCGCTGGATGTGCAACCGGGTGAGGTTTTCGGTTTGCTGGGTCCGAACGGGTCTGGCAAGACGACGACGATGAAGTTGCTGCTGGGGCTATTGTTTCCCTCGGCCGGTGAGATCACGATCCTGGGCGAGACAGCGACCAACGTCGAAAAGAACGAGCGGATCGGGTACCTGCCCGAAGAATCCTACCTCTACCGTTTTCTCAATGCTGTCGAGACGCTGGACTTCTACGGTCGGCTGTTCAACATCAGCAAGGCCGAGCGTCGCGAGCGGGTCGCTCACTACATTGACATGGTGGGACTCTCGCACGCCAAGCACCGCCAGTTGAAAGAGTACTCCAAGGGAATGACCCGGCGGATCGGGTTGGCCCAGGCGCTGATCAATGATCCGGACCTGGTGCTCCTGGACGAGCCGACCACCGGCCTGGATCCCCTGGGGACCCGTGACATGAAGGATCTGATCCTGAAGTTGCGTGACGAAGGGAAGACGGTCGTGATGTGCAGCCACCTGCTGGCCGATGTGCAGGACGTGTGTGACCGGATCGCGATTCTCTACGAGGGTGAACTCAAGCAGCTGGGTCGGGTCGAGGATCTGCTGACCGAGCAGGGACGGACCCAGTTGATGACCTCAAAGCTTGATGACACGGCGCTGGCCGAGATCCAGGAAGTGATCCAGCGTCACGGGGCCAGCATCGAGTCAGTTGATCATCCCACCAGCACGCTCGAGGAGCTGTTCCTGAGGACAGTGGAGGAGAGTCGCGAGCGTCCTGGGCGACGGTTTGTTGCCGAGGATGCCGTCGCGTCAGACGCGGGTTCGGAGTCCGAGTGATCCCAGGTGGTACCGCGGTTCAGATGACCGTGAATTGTCAGTGAGTTCCTGATGTCGATTGATACTCAACCTTTTGATTTCTTGGATGCCATCCAACACTGGGGGAAGGCGGTCACCGCTTTCCTGGTGCTGGTGGTCATCGCCGCATGCGGCCTGAGCCTGCTAACGCACGGCAAAAAAGGGCCGCTGATGGTCCTCCGCTGGATTCCCAGGTTCTTTGCCGATCTGCTCCAACTCTCGCCACGGCGAGTGTATGCGATCGCCCAGTTGACCTTCCGTGAAGCGATCCGTCGCAAGGCCCTCGTGGTTTTCGGAATGTTCGCCCTGCTGTTCATGTTTGGCAGCTGGTTCATGGACAATCCGAACGAGCGAATGGACCTGCAGGTGAAGAACTACATCAGCTTCGTGCTGACGGCGATCACCTGGTTGTTGTTGCCGGTGGTGTTGCTGATCTCGTGCTGGGGTTTGCCCGAGGACATTCGCAACCGGTCATTGCACACGGTGGTGACCAAGCCGGCCCGCAAGACAGAGATCGTGATCGGACGGATGCTGGGGTTCTCGTCGTTGATGACAATCCTGGTGGTGGTCATGGGAGCGACCGGCTACATCTGGATTGACCGCGAGGTGGCTCACAACCTCACGGTCTATTCGCAGTCCTTCGAAAAGGATGGCCAGGAGACACTGGTCGAATACGTGGAGGGGAACGAGGGTGTCACGGTGCGGGTGACCGCCGGGGACAACCCGACCACTGTGACGACAGCCGCGAGTCGACAGGTCCTCAGACAGGACAATCTCGAGCTGTTCAACTTGACCGAGTTGGCTCGGGCCGCGGCGCTCAAGAGGCACCTGGTCGCCAAGCGACCGGTGCTCGGGACGCTCAGCTTCACGGGGGCGGATGGCAGTCCGACCGAGTTGGGCGTGAACACCGGGGACATCTGGGAATACCGGACCTACATCGCCGGCGGCACCCAGTGGCGGGCGATCTGGGACTTCGAAAACATCACCGGGGAGGTCGTCAGGCGGGCCAAGGGGCTGAGACTGGAGAGCAGTTTCGAAGCGTTCCGGACCCACAAGGGTGACAACATCCAGGCCAGCCTCTTGTTGCAGTACACCCTGGTCAAGATCGATCGCAGCGTGTTCCGTGACTCGAACGACCGGCCCGTGTCGGCCGTGGTTGTGAGAAAGACGGGCGAGAACAGTTACGAGGCCGCAGTTGATGGCCAGGTCACGTCGGTGACCCCGGTGCCGGTGCCGGCTCATGAACTCATGGTCAAGGGCAACACCTACGTGCTGGTCGACGATCCGGACGTGGTGGTGCGGGTGATCTCGAAGGCCCGGGTGCCACTGCCGAGTTTCAATATCAGCGAGTTCGGCGAGAACGTCACGGTGATCCCGTCACAGATTGATTACTACGACCAGAACAGCGGGGAGCGGCGTCAACTGGACCTGATCGAGGATCTGGTCAATGACCGGCAGGAACTGCGTGTCGAGGTCGCCTGCCTGGATTCCGGCCAGTATCTCGGCATGGCTCAACGCGACCTGTTCGTGCAGCTTCCCAGCAACAGTTTTGCGATCGGATACGCCAAGGCCATCTGTGGGATCTGGTTGATGCTGGGCCTGATCGTCGTGATCGGAGTCACCTCCAGTTGCTTCCTCAAGGGTCCCGTCTCCTCCCTGTTGACCCTGGTGATGCTGCTGGTCGGGCAGGGTTTCAAGGCGTTTCTGGAGAAAATCGTTGAGGGGGATGTTGAGGGTGGAGGACCGATCGAATCGGTGATCCGGATCATTCGCCAGATCAACCTCACGGACGATTTGCCGGAAACCACGTTCTACAACACCGTCAAGTCGATCGACAGTTTTCTCAACGAGGGCCTTTTCATCGTTGAGAATGTTGTGCCCGATTTCCGCAGTTTCCAGATGGACAGCTACATCGCCAACGGTTTTGATGTTCCCTGGTCCCAGGCGTTGGCTCCCTCGATCGGTGTCGCCCTGGCCTACCTGATCCCGTGTCTGATCATCGCCTATTACAGCCTTTCGCTGAGGGAGCTCGAACACAAATGAGCCGACTCTCATCGCGGCAACGCAAGCTTGTCTACTTTGTCGCCATCCTGCTGCTTTTGATCCCGATCTTTGTCCTCGGTCGACCGTCCAGTCGGGACAGTCGGGGTGGGGTTCTGGCGGAATTGCGTCGACCGCAGGGCCAGGAACTGGGTCTCTCGGAACACAACCTCGGTCGTGTCGATCCCACCAGCGCGGCGATGAATCTGGTGCTGCTGGGGATGCGGGGTGTCGCTGTCAACCTGCTGTGGATGGATTACATCGAGCAGCAGAAGACAAAGAACTGGGCCCAGGTACGGTCGACGACCGAGTCGATCACCATGCTACAGCCTCACTACCTGCAGATCTGGCGGTACCACGGGTGGAACCTGGCCTACAACGTCGCGGCCGAATGGGATGATGTACGAGATCGCTATTACTGGATCAAGGAGGGAGCGAAGTTCATCAACAACGGGACTGAGTACAACCAGTTTTCTCCCGAACTGAACTTCGAGATCGGACGGATTCTTGGACAGAAGATCGGCGTTGCTGACGAGTGGCGTGTTTACCGCAAGTACTTCAACCCTGATGGTCGACAGTTCGAGAACGTGCCGGAAGATGAAAAAGGCGATCCCGATCCACGCTACCGCGGCGGGTTTGACCCCGTATTGAACCCCGATCGGGTCGACAATTTTCTCGCCGCTCAAAAGTTCTACCAGATCGCCAACGAACTCGAGGCGCGTGGATTCCAGCAGCACCTGATGATGCGTCACATCTTTCGGCAGTATCCCTACCGCTGTCGCCTGGACAACAACGGCGTACTCAACCGTGAAGGTTATTTCGGTGATTACGTGATCAACCAGTGGGGTCTGGCTCAGAAGGACTGGACCGACGGTTACGGCCAGGAACTGTTTGACACCGGCGAAGGGTTCAGCGTCAATCTCGAGTTGCCCAGCGAAGTTCACTACTCGCGGTTGGCCCGGTCACAGGGAGTCGAGGTGGGCCAGATCCGCCGAATGGTTCGCAGTTTTCAGAATGTCGTCAACTATCGCTACTGGCGGACCCGGACGCTCTCGGAGTCCGAATCCAAGACCGCCGAGGCACATCAGAAGCTCTTCGAGGGCGAGGAGTTGTTCAAGACGAACGAATTGACGAAGGCGCGCACGTTGCTGGTCGAAGGGCTCGATCGGCTCGACGAGGTGCTGAGCCGGTACGAGGATTTGATCACCGAGGACCTCACCGTCGAGGAGGCTTTGTGGGGGTTACTGCTGGTCAAGAAGATCGACGAACTGCTGGAACGACCTCCTGCCGATGACTTGCCGCTATCGGGCCTGTGGAATCGTCACCTCAATGACAAGGTGCCGACGATGCAATTCAATTTCAACAGGCGATTCGGTGGCTTGTAGGCACGTTGACACGCTGGCCAGACCGCGCTAAACTCGCCGCTTTCGATAACTGATCCGAAGCGGTAATGGGTTAGCGCGATGAAACTTGCGAATTCGGGGAGCCGGGCGTCACTGGCTCTGGTGCTGTTCACGTTCACAATTCTCGCAACGGCTGTCTGGTCCTCCTCGGGCGTGTTCGCCCAGGACAAGGAGGACCCGGGCCAGGCGGCACCAGCGGCCGCCACCGAAAAGCCCGCAGCGGCTGATGCTGAGAAGCCTGGCTCGGCCGATGCCGAGAAATCCGACTCGGCTGAAATGGCTGAACCGGCCGAGGCCGCGAGTGAATCTAGCGACAAGCCCAGCGAAGAGACCGAGTCGCTGGTGTTTTACTGCTGGTTGTTTTCGCTGGCCGGATCGG
>CAWVUS010000344.1:0-4832 GCA_963933195.1 uncultured Planctomycetaceae bacterium | reverse complement strand
CGTAGAGACTGTTGGGACTGCGGCGGCCGTCGACGCTGATGTTGCCCTTGTAGAGTTTCAGTGTCACCGAGCCGGTAACCGGCTGCTGGGCCTGGCGGATGAAGGCCAGCAGTGCATCGAACTTGGGACAGAACCAGAACCCGTAATAGACCATCTCGGCCACCTCGGGCGCCAGCCGATCCCGCAGGTGCACCAGGTCGCGGTCGAGTGTCAACTGCTCGACCAGCCGGTGAGCCTCGTACAACACCGTCATTCCCGGTGCCTCGTACACCCCCCGACTCTTCATACCGACGAACCGGTTCTCGACCATGTCGATCCGGCCCACGCCGTTTCGTCCGGCCCGCGTGTTCAACTCCTTGACCATCTCCAACGGGCTGAAAGACTGGCCGTCGATCGACACGGGAACTCCCGATTCAAACGCGACCTCCAGTGTCTCACCGTCCTCGGGAGCCTCCCGGGGTGAGACTGTCATGCCGAATTCGACCAGTTCCACACCGTTCTGCTCCAGGTCCTCCAGCAACCCCGCCTCGTAACTGATGTGCAGGCAGTTCTCGTCGGAACTGTAGGGTTTCTCGACCGACGCCTTGACCGGGATCCCCTTCTCCTGGCAAAAGGCGATCATCTCGGTCCGTCCGGGGAACAGGTCCCGGAACCGCTCGATCCGCCACGGTGCAATCACCTGGACACTCGGATCGAGTGACTCGGCGGCCAGTTGGAACCGGCACTGGTCGTTCCCCTTGCCCGTGGCCCCGTGGGCGTACGCGTCGGCACCGACCTCGCGAGCCACCTGCAGGCAGACCTTCGAAATCAGCGGGCGGGCGATCGAGGTGCCCAGCAGGTAGGGTCCCTCGTAACGGGCCTGCCACTGCAACACGGGAAACGCGAAATCCCGGCAGAGTTCTTCCTGGGCGTCGATGATCTGGGCCGAGACGACTCCCTGGTTGTGAGCCTTTTCGAGAATCTCCTCGCGGTCCTCGCACGGCTGACCCAGATCAACGTACACCGCGTGCACGTCATAGCCTTCGTCCTTGAGCCAACCGAGAATCACCGAGGTGTCCAGGCCACCTGAATACGCCAACACGCAACTGGGCATTGTCCCACTCCTGTTCCGACGACCGCCCCGTCATTTCCGGTTCGGTACCCGTCGAACTGCTACCTGTACGAACGCCGAACCAGAATTATAGGGGCTGCCGGGACACCCCCATAGTCGCACGCCCATCCCCGCCCTTGAAATGACACGTCGATTCTGAGAAGACTTCATCCCCATCGCTTCTGACCATGGAGACAGCCGAATGACGGCAACCACGGATGCCCTGCTGGCCAGTGACCGCGCACACCTGATCCACCCGTTGCACAACAAGGCCGGCCACCAGGACGCTCATGTCTGGGTCCGTGGATCCGGTTCGACACTGATCGACGCCGACGGCGGGGAATACATCGATGGTCTCTCCGGCCTCTGGAACGTCGTCGCCGGCCACGGTCGCCAGGAACTGGCCGACGCGGCCAGCAACCAGATGACCACCCTGCCCTACTGCTCGGGCTACACCGGCAGTTCCAACCCGAATGCGATTGCCCTGGCCGAACGACTGGCCAGGATGACCTACCCGTCGATCAACCGGTTTTTCTTCACTTCCGGCGGCGGCGAATCCAGCGATTCGAACTTCAAGACCGCTCGCTATTACTTCCGCCAACTGGGCCAGCCCGAGAAGACCAAGGTCATCTCGCGGCAATGGGCCTACCACGGTGTGACGCTGGCGGCGATGAGTGCCACGGGAATCAGCGGTTACTGGCCGATGTTCGAACCCCGTGTCCCGGGCTTCTCGCACATCTCCTCGCCCTACCCGTACCGCTACGAGGCCCCCGAGGGCATCAGTCCGGGAATCGCCGCGGCCAACGAACTCGAACAGAAAATCCTCGAGGAGGGTCCCGAAACGGTCGCGATGTTCATGGCCGAACCGGTGCAGGGAGCCGGGGGCGTGCTGGTGCCTCCCGACGATTATTTCCCACGCATCCGCGAGATCTGCGACCAGTACGACGTGCTGTTGGCCGCCGACGAGGTCATCACCGGGTTCGGGCGAACCGGCCGGATGTTCGGGCTGGAACACTGGGGAATCGAGCCCGACATGATCCAGTACGCCAAGGCCATCACCTCGGGTTACTTCCCGCTGGGCGGCACCGGCGTCAACGACAAGATCGCAGCCGTGCTGGACAACGGCAAGGACGTCTGGATGCACGCCTACACCTACAGCGCCCACCCGGTCGGTTGTGCCGTTGCCATGGCCAATCTCGACATCATCGAGGGCGAGGACTTCCCCGGGCAAGCGGCCGAGAAGGGCCGTTACCTGCTCGAGGGACTCAACACCACCCTCGGCGATCACCCCCACGTCGGCGAGATTCGTGGACTGGGCCTGATGGTCGCCGTCGAGATCGTCAAGGACCGGTCGACCAAGGAAGAATTCGCGGCCGACGAGAAGGTCGGAGCCCGCGTCAACCAGGCGATGCAGCAACACGGACTCTTCAGCCGGATGCGCGGCGATGTCGTCTGCCTGGCACCGCCGGTGGTGGTCACCCACGAGGAACTCGACAGGGTGATCTCAGCTGTGACCAGCGCGATCGGCGACGTGTTGGGAAGCTAACCCGCGTGACCGGCTACGCGGTCGTCGAATCCGACTGATCGCTGGCCGCTCGCCAGGCCCCGATGACGTGCGCGGCGATCTCCGCAACGGCCACGCCGTTGCGAACCTGTGCGAAGACAAATGGACCGTCGCCACGCATCCGCTTGCTGTCACGATCCATCACGTCCAGGTCGGCCCCAACCGCCTCGGCCAGGTCGGTCTTGTTGATCACCAGCAGGTCCGACTGGGTTGTCCCCGGCCCTCCCTTGCGAGGGATCTTGTCGCCGCCGGACACGTCGATCACGTAGATGGTGAAATCGGCCAGTTCGCGACTGAAATCCGCCGCCAGGTTGTCGCCTCCGGATTCGAGCATCAGCATATCGGGCTGAAACTCGCGGCTGAGTTCCTCGACCGCCGCCAGGTTCATCGTGATGTCCTCGCGGATGGCGGCGTGAGGACACCCACCCGTCTCGACCGCACGAATCCTCTCGGCGGCCAACGCCTCGTTGCGGATCAGGAATTCGGCGTCCTCGCGAGTGAAAATGTCGTTGGTGACAACCGCCAGGCTCAACTCGTCACGCAACGCCTGGCACAACGCCAGCACCAGGGCACTCTTGCCCGTACCCACCGGCCCGCCCACACCCACCGTGTAGGCGCGGCGACCAAAATCGCGTTCGACCAACGGCATCGCCCGCTCGGCAAAACGACCCGGATGCTCCAGCACCTCGTGATCATGCCCGTGGTCATGGCTGTGATCGTGGTCATGGCTGTGATCGTGGTCATGGTCGTTCTGCACGGAAATCTCCTGTCGGGGTTCCAGGCCACAAACGCGGCGGAATCAGCTCTGGAACAACCGGCTGTAAAGTTGATCGTGTCGAGTGGCAACGAGTTCAAGGAGTGGGCTGGTGATGGCCACGTCGTCGACAGATCGCTGCACGGCGGCGTCGGCCTCGTGTTGCACAAATGTCCCGAAGCGGCTGATCAGCGATTGCCCGGCCAATGGTCCGATGACATTGAGCCGAACGGCCGCCGAGATGACATCGCGAAGTTGCGTGTACAGGAACCAGGCCACGGTCCGTCGCAGGGGGAGCGACAGCAACGAGGTGATCCGTCCGACCAGGGGGGCATGGTGTCCCGAGAGTTCTCCCTCCGCCACTCGCTCGCGAAGGTCAGAGATCTCGGCGATATCGAACGCCGCCTCGGCGGCGGCAAGAAAACTGCGACCCTGCACCCGGCTGGCACGATTGGCGACGTGGTTGGACAAAAAGGCGTCACACCATTCATCGACGCGCGACAGTGACTGGTCGCCGGAATGGACCGCCGCCAGTAACGGCACCACACCACGAGCACTGTCCTGGATCAGGGTTTCGAGAAAACTTCCCAGTGACACGGCATCGGTGACCAGGCCCTGTTGAAACGCCGATTCGAGTCCTGCGGAATGGGCAAAACCACCCGCGGGAAACGCCGAATCGGCCAACTGCCAGAAAGTCCACTCGGCACCGATCATCGCCTCGATCCACTCCCACTCACATCGATTTCGTCTCTCAAGTGGCGAGCATAGCCGGTGCCCTGTGGGCCTGCCACCCGGCACCAGATGCGGCCGAGACAGCAGCAACCGTCACAGTTTGCCTAACCGGCACTTCCGCTAAATCTGTTTCGAGCCACCGCGTAATGCGGTTCATCGCCACGATCGTCACCATCCGGCCAAGTCGCTGATCGTACTAACCGATAGAAATCCAACGGACACCCGATGCAATCGGTGCAAACCCACCACCGGTGTCTCTTTCGCGATCTGAGGGGAGTAGATCGCGGGTGGTTGCTCTACCTGAGAACACCTACAAATCACATTCCACGGAGAGGGAAAGCGGCTATGTTTTTCAAGAACACACTCACACTGTTTGCCGTGGCCATGCTGGCCATCGGCACAACCGGGTTCGCCCAGGACAGCATCACACCGCTGGTCGGGCTGATCACCGGCGACGACGAGAACTGCGGCAAAGACGCCGCCAGGAAGGCTGGCTGTGACCCGCGAGACAACTCGTGGCTGCACCCGAAACTGGAGGCAGCCAAGAACAGCGTCAAGGTTGGCTTTGGTGTTCGTTCCAGTTTCCGTGGAAATGAATCCGAAGGTGTTGATTCAGCCGGAACTTTTGGTGGCCGTGTCCGCGATTTCCAACTCGACAACGCCCGGATCTTCCTCTCGGGCAACATGGGTGA
>CAWVUS010000343.1:0-4889 GCA_963933195.1 uncultured Planctomycetaceae bacterium | reverse complement strand
CATGGTGTGTTCCTCAATTCAAAGTGAGCAGCAGTTACGAGTTTACCAATAGCGGTAGACAAGACCACGAGTGTCTGTCATTCAAATTGATCCCGGCAGAATGACCAACCTTCTCACGCCAACACGGTCTCCACGCAACCGGCCACAAGGGTCCCCAACGCGGAGCCAGTCGCCCGGGACGTAGTAGCGGACGGGCAGGCCGTGGCAGCCCCCGGGATGCCCGACGCGGTCCAAACGCAGGAAGACGCCGACCGGGTGGTCCCGGTGCAGAACCCCGCGGCGACAACAACCGACGCGGCGCAAACACGGGACGGCGGGGGCCTCGTGGTTCGGGTCTCGGAAACCGTGGAGACAACAGACAACGCCCCGACTCCAGGCGTCGAGGAACGACTAGTTCCAACGCCGGCAGCAGAGACGGCCAGATACAGCGACTGGATCGCACGCGTGGTCGTGTCAACGGCAAAGGTGGCGATAAGGGCCCGGTCCGAGACCTGGAAGCCAAGAAACGCCGCTACACGGCCTATGCCAGGGAAATCGAGGCCGCTGTAAATTCAGGAAAACTCTCGAAGGCGGAAGCCGAAAAGAAGCTGATTGAAGCCCGCACGAAAATATTTCGTCAAGGCGGCAAAAAGCCAGCAGCCAAGCGAGATCAGTGAGCCACGGGGGTGAAGGGCGTGGAGCCGAACTCCGGGAGCAGGCCTCGGAAGGCAAGACGACTCGCGCCGAGGCGGACGCGCTACACAAGAATTTCGGCTACAAGTAGCACAAACGGGGCCGCTGGCTTCTCATTCATTCCGTGCAGTCCTGACCGGCCTTCTTTCTCACCAATCGAAAGGAAGTCATCACTATCGATTGGTCGGTTTTGCCGTAGGCGTCGTCGCCGCCGACATGGCCGAAGATGAAGATGCGACCGTCGTCAGACTGGATCGCGCGAGGATAGTAGGCCGTGCCGGGTACGTTGAGCTTGTGCCACGACTTTCCGGCGTCGGTGGTGTAGTGGATGCCGGTCGTGGCAACGTGCAGAATGGGGCCCTCGCGAGTCGCCAGGATGTCGGGATGGCCGCTGTGCGGGAACGGCGCAGGTCCCACTTCGCGAGGAACCCAGGTGTTGCCGGACTTCTTCAACACGCCTTGCCAACGCACCTCGTGACGCTTGTCCGACGGCGCAATGCGTCGGAAGACGCACAGCAAGTCTCCGTTGGGCAATTCCGCCGCATCAAACTCCTCGCCGCCCCAGTTTTGTCGATGTGGCTGCGGGACGACTGGAATCGGGCCAGCCCACCTTTTGCCTTTGTCGCTGGAAACCATCAGCAGCGGCTCGAACAGACCGTTGTACTTGGCTCGCGTGCGGCTGTTCGCCGGGACGTGTGCCACTCCGCCGAGCACGATCAACCGCCCATCGCTGAGCACACGAATCCGCTTGGGCCAGGCCGAGAACTTCGCGGGGTCCAGCAACACCTCCGGCTTGCCCCATGTCTTTGAGCCGTCGGCCGATCGTTGCAGGTATCCCGTACGGGGCAACTCGGGGTTGTACGGCAGATAATAGCCCCACACTCCGCGAATGATCGTACCGTCGGCGAGTGCCGTTTGAGCTTCGCCGGTGATTCCGTTCATGCACGACTTGAATGGAT
Source organism: uncultured Planctomycetaceae bacterium (assembly GCA_963933195.1). Classification (GTDB taxonomy): domain Bacteria; phylum Planctomycetota; class Planctomycetia; order Planctomycetales; family Planctomycetaceae; genus UBA8437. Next base: position 3,258 of record CAWVUS010000343.1, on the reverse strand, counting down.
CTGCGCTGACTTCCTTCCACGTCTTGCCATCGTCACTTGAACGAAGATGGACGTTGCGTAGATCGAGACCAGTCATGTCATAGCCGGGACGGCCCGCGGGTGGCCAGGACAACTTGTGCTGCACGTCTTTGGGGGCGCGTGTGCGTCCTTTCACTGGTCCGGTCGCTTGCGTGAAGCAAACCATCAGGCTGCCGTCCGGCATGGTCCACGCCCCCGCCCAACTGGTGAACCCGGGCGTCTGCGGCGAGTGATAGATCGACCGCCGCGCGTTCTCGACGGCCTCGAAGTCTGCGGCGTTCCCCGGGGCCGTAACAAAGAAGCAGGCCAAAAGGGCGATGGGTGTGATCCAGGCAGATGGCTTTGGAACGGCGTTCATTGGATAGCTCGTGGTTGAAGAAGGCTCTGCAACAACTCAACCGACTTCTTGCACAGAGCCCTTGAACATCGGCTGCGGTCGCCCCTCGCTCCGCGATGCCAAAGACTCAATTGGTCATGTGTGATCGAAGCACCTGAAAAGCCGTGAAGAACAGATTGACGTATTGGAACATTATGTCGCGATCCTCCGCCAGTGGCTTCCCGAGCACCCGGCCGAACAGCCCCTGTTCCCGAAACGTTCGAGGCGCGAAGGCCATGTGCAGCCACGGATCAGGTTCGAACTGATTTATCCTGTCCTGTTCGGGTCGATCATTTTTCATCGAACCAAAAGGAATACAGTTTTGCTTCACCGTGAGCGTCCTGGATTTCAAATCTGAGAACAACATTCTCAACGGCTGCTGCGATTGTTTTATCGGGAAGTGTGTTGTGTGACTTCCATGTCACCAGTGCTCTGACGTGGTCGCCTTGAAGGGATTGACTGTCGGCGATTGCGAATCCAGGAATCGGTTTTCCTGTCGTGGCGTCGGCCAGTTCTGTTCGCAGTGTTGCGCCGCGTGGACATTTGACGTTGACGTACAAGCCGCGTGATCGCGGCAGGTCAAACGGAATTGTCTGCAGCGTTCCGGGGTGTTTTTTGTCGTGGACGCTCAGCGATGTGAAGCCGTCTCGACGCAGTGTCGCCACGCCCGGCAGGGTTCGCCAGCGTTTCTTGCCGTCGCGGCCGACGGGTTCGCTACAGCCGCCGTAATACAGACGGATTTCATCCTCCAGAATGATCGGGGTCGTCGGCATGATGTTCAGGGAGTCAAAGGCACCCGCATCGCCAACGGGAATGACCGCTTCGCCCGGACACACGTGATGGAATGTTTCCGAGTCACGGCTGACGGCGAGTTCGACCGGCATGTGGAGCGGATCACGCTGGTCCTGATACAGCGCGAGATAATAGCCTGAATACGGGAAGCAAACCGTGTCATGCACCTGGCCGGTGGGACCTCCGACGGCTGGCGGAATGCCACGTACGGCTGGGTCGATCAACGGCATCTCTGGGTGAGCCGTCCAGTGCAACGCGTCCGGGCTGGTCAGGCAACACGTGCCCCGTCGCCGCACGTTCAGTGACATGAATCCATACGCCTTGAAACGCTTCTGAGGATCGGGTTCGGCCACGTCGCGAAAGACACTTTGTGGAACCGCCGACAGCGGTTTGGCCTGCTTGCCGGGAAAGCGGACGTCACCTTCGTGTCGAGTCCAGTGTATGCCGTCCGGCGAGGTGAGCAGGTCCATCAAGAAATGTTCGTCGCGAGGATCGTACTTTCGCCCATACTTTCCCGTGCGAGCAATTTCCATGTGTTGGCCTGAAGTCCAGAAGTGGAACCCCTTGTACCGACGCGCAGCATCCGGTTCGGCGTCGTCGCGGAACAGCAGTGGGGCGTGTGCGAAGTATGGGAGGATGTTGTTCCGTTTCGATCCTTTCCACTCGACCTGGTTCATGACCACACGCCGCCAGTCGATCCCGTTCTCGCTTTCGGCGTACCCGCCATGCAGCCAGTCATACCACGGCCGTCGCGGTTCTCCGGGTCGCGGCTCACGAAGGCCGCCGTACCACATGCGGTATTTGCCATCCTCGAGCAGCACGCAACCGGCGTTGAAAACACGGTCTTCGTCGAACGAACCCGCTGCGCCGAGATCCATCAGAGGATTGGCCTCGTGTTTGACCGCCGTTTCGACTTTCAGTCGGAGATTGTTACTGCGGGCCACTTCCTGCATGTCGAGAAACAACACGCGATGCCCAACTGCGGTCGAGAGCTTGGAGACCTCGGCCGTGCGAAACGCGACATGTCGAATCGGTGGTTCGCACGACATCAAAAGCCCGATGTCTGGTGACTCGTCACGTGGTCGCTTCTCGACACAAAGCCGGCTGATCGGCAACAGATTGAAATCGAAGTGAGGCGGTCGATAGAAGATTCTCGGTCCGTTGGTGATTTCGTTCCACCGGCTGCCGAGCCACCTCGCCTGGAATGTGCTGCGGCGTGTATTGTCCGCGAAGAACAACCGCACAACACCGTGTCGATCCTGCGTGAGAGCCGGTGAGTGAATTTGATCTGACGTCAACCACTTGTTGTTCACTGTGAGCGGCTCACTCGGAGTCCATCGTTTGACTCGACGATCGAGCGCATGCCAGTTGAGATGTCCGTACGGCGTTTCGAAAACGACCAACACTTTTTCCGGCGTCACGAGCATCGCAGGCTGTCTTCCCTGCCCAAACATTTCGACATGCGGCTTTGCGCCGACGTGTTCGAGAGTTGCGTACCACAGTTGCCCGACGAGGTCGTGCCAAATCAGATGCAGCCGTCCCTCGGCATCGCAATCAGCCACCGGAGCGAACATCGGACGTCCCCGCCGAATCTCTTGCTGAGGTCGATCGCCGACCAGTGACATGATGCCCACCGATTCTTCGTCACGGCTGTGCGTGCAGTGGTACGTGACGACCGGCTCACGTTTTTCTGAGCCGACGGCTGTAGCCGCGTGTTTTCGCCTGCCGCCCGACACTGCCGCGTTCGGCTCTGGCACAAGCAAATCTCCCAGCCGATATTTTCCAGGCAGCACAGTTTCTGCCGGAGACCACTTCACTGCCTTCGCCGCGAACCGACCGCTGGTTGAAACGATTCCTTCGGCTGCCGACCATGCGACAAACAACCGGTCGTTATGCCAAACACAACACGCACCGAAACCGGATTTCCCCGCTTCGCGAATCCGAGTTTCCGGTCCCACGATCTGCCCGACGTCTTCAAAATCATCCAGTCTGTCAGCGCCAGCCGTTTGCCCTCGCCACAGATGGATTTTCGCGAGCCCGGCGACTTTCGAATGGACCAGCAACAGACGCCG
>CAWVUS010000342.1:0-4932 GCA_963933195.1 uncultured Planctomycetaceae bacterium | reverse complement strand
GAGAAGCGGGATGAGAAGCGGGATGAGAAGCGGGATGGGGACCCTGAGACCTTGGCCGATCTGCTGTTTGTCTTGTACATGGTGATCAGCTACCTGCCCGTCTTCCATCACCTGTGGTTTCTCTGGTACCTGTGCTGGCTGGTTGTGTTATTTGCGTTCTATGCCATGGCGGTCGATGCCAGGCAGTGGCGCGGTCCACCGCGATGGCTGATCGCGACCCCGGTGCGTTACCTGTGGTTGCTGCCTCTGACGATGGTGCCCCAGGCGTTGATGGGGCTGTTGCCCGGAGCGTCGGAATTCGGACCCGACACTGCCATTGGTTTTATTCCCGCCCCCCACATCCTGGCCTACTACTCGGTCTTTTTCGGTTTCGGGGTCCTGTATTTCGATTGTGACGACAGCGACAACCAACTGGGGCGTTGGTGGTGGATCACCTTGCCGATCACTCTTTGCGCGGTACTGCCGTTGGCGCTCGATTTTGCCACCGGTGAGCTTGGACTCCGCGAGGAACTGGTTCCCAGTTCGTACTTTCGCCTGTTCTCGGTGATGCTCCAGGCGATGTTTGCCTGGGGCATGACTTTTGGCCTGATCGGACTATGCCGGAGCCTCCTGAAGCGGGAGAACAGGTTGATCCGGTACATCTCGGATTCGTCGTACTGGCTCTACATCGCGCACCTGCCGCTGGTCCTGTTGGCCCAGATGGTGGTCCGGACGTGGCCAATGCCGGCCTGGGCGAAGTTCAGCCTGGTTTGCGTTGTTGTCACCGGGGTGTTGTTGGTGACATACGAGTACATGGTTCGCTACACGCTGATCGGCACGATGCTCAACGGGAAGAAGACCCGGCCGGAAGAGGTTTCCGACGACATGCCCCGGGTCGATGCAACCGGGTGATCCGGTTCAGCGGCATCTAGACCGCGTACTTCCGCACCAGGTTCTCGTCGACCTCGATTCCCAGTCCCGGTTTTCGGGGCACGGTCACGAAGCCGTCCTTCACCTCGATCTGTCCCTTGGCCAGCGCGTCGCGCCAGGGGTTCTCGGACTGGTCGAGTTCCAGGTAGGGCGTGTCGGTTGGCAGTCCGAAGTGAGGATCGGGAACCAGCGCGAGCGTCTGCACGGTGGCGGCGATGATGATGTCGGCACCCCAGCAGTGTGGGTAGCAGCGAACGCCCGAGAGGTTGGCCAACTCGGAGATGAACACCACCTCGCCGATTCCACCACACAGGCTGGCGTCGGGCTGGATGATGTCGAAGGCCCTGCGGTCGATCAACGCCTTGGCCGCTTCGCGGGAATCGAGTGCCTCACCACCGGCCAGCGGCAGCGGCATTTTTTCTCGCAACCGGTCGTAGCCGGGGTAGTTGTTGGATCGCTGCGGCATGGGTTCTTCCAGGAATTCGAAACCGAATTCCTTCAGGTGGTGGGCCATCTTCAACGCGCTGCCCATCGTGTAGGCCCCGTTGCCATCGGCCATCAGCTTGACGTCCGGTCCGACCGCCTTGCGGATCGACTTGATCACCTTGACCTCACGTGCCACCGAATAGCGGCCCAGTCGCATCTTGATCGCCTTGTGCCCCGCCTTGACCATCTTCTCGGCCCGCATCGGGTACCACTTCTCGATATCGATCCCTTCGACGTAGTCCAGTGCCGAGACATAGACCGGGATCTTGTCGCGAAAGCGTCCGCCAAACAACTCGGCCACCGGCATGCCCAGCGCCTTACCGCGGATGTCGTTGATGGCCATTTCGACGGCGCCGGTGGCGAGGCCGTTGCCGAAGTTGGGACCCCACAGCGACCGCCACAGCCTGCGGTACTCCAGCGGATTCTGGCCGATCAGTCGTGGGGCCAGGAACTTGTCGATGGTGCCGCGGGCACCGGAGATCGGCGAGGTTTCTCCCCAGCCGACCAGGCCGGCATCGGTCTCGATTTTCACCAGCAACGCGTCACGTGTTTTGGCCAACGGCACCGAGACCGAGGCTCCGAAGGCGCGTTCGAGTTCGCACTCGAGCAGGTACGAGGTGACCTTGGTGATCTTCAGATCCGGCCACTTCGCACGGTCGTCGTCAGCGGCACGAACGGCGCCAGGTGAAACGGCGGCCAGTCCACCGGCGACGGCTCCGGCTCCAAGTTTCAACAGGTCGCGACGGTTGGTGGGTTGGGTCATCGTGGTGGCTCCCGGAAGACTGGTACAAGTACACAGTGTCTCCGCAGGAGGTGGCCGAAACAACTCAGCGGTGGCCCGTCGTGATCAACCCGGTCGAAAACGAGCCTATCCGAACAACTCGACCAACGGTTGCCCGTTGACGATCCGGTGCGGTCGTCCCAGCGCATCGCGAATCTCTGACTCGGGGGAAATTCCCAGCGCGTGATGCATCGTCGCCAGCATGTCCTCGGGCGAGACGGGCTTGGAGGTGGGATAGGCGGAATCGCGGTCACTGGAACCGTGGACCTGTCCTCCCCGGATGCCGCCACCGCACAGGACCGTGGACTGCACGGCACCCCAGTGGTCGCGTCCGGTTTTCTTGTTGATCTTGGGTGTCCGTCCGAACTCGCCGAACATGGCCACCAGGGTCTCGTCCAACTGGCCGTTGCCCGAGAGGTCCTCCATCAGGGCATGGAAACCCCGGTCGAGCGACGGCAGGCAGAACTCGGCCTTGAGCATCTCGTAGCCGTTCTTCCCCTCGATGCCGCCGTGGTTGTCCCAGACGTTGCTGACGTTGCCGCTCTTGGTCAGGTACATCCACGAGATCGTGACCAGTCGCACGCCCGCATCGACCAGTCGCTTGGCCATCAGGATACTCTCGCCCCACTCGTTGCGGCCGTAGCGGTCCCTGGTCCTCGTGTCGACCTGTTCGATGTCAAAGGCGTGCTTGGCCCGGGAGGAGGAGAGCATGCTGAAGGCCTGGGCGCGGAAACCATCCATTCCAGTGGCCACCGGGTTGGCCTGGTAACGCCGGTCGCTGCTCTCGATCACGTCGAGCAATCCTCGTCGAGCCAACAGGCGGGTATTGCTCAGGTCGTCGGGGAGTTGCATCGAGTGGGTTGGTTTTTCCTTGGTTTCCTCGGCGGCGGCGACTTCCATCGGGTCGTGCCGGCCACCCAGCCAACCGGCATGCGTGCCAGCGTAGGTCGACCCATCGTGGCCGATCGGGCGGGGGAGGGTCACCGAGGCGGGCATTGCACCCATTGGTGTGAACGCCGAAACCACGCCCTGGACATTGGGGAAGAACTTCCGCGTGCGGTTGTTTCGCGGGACGCGGAGCGACCGGTCGATCTTGCCCGTCAGGCTGCGAAACACCGAGGGTTCGTGGTTGTTGCTGTCGTGCGAGTACGAACGGATGATCGCCGTCTTGTCGGTGTGGCGAGCAAACAACGGCATCTCCTCGGCGATCTGTATGCCGGGAACCACGGTGTCGATGGGGTCGAAGAGGCTGCGGATTCCGAGAGGGGCCTCGGGGTTGGGGTCCCAGAGATCCATCTGGGGCGGGCCGCCCCACAGGTAGATCAGGATGCACGACTTGGCCTGGCCACCACTGGGGACCAGGTGATGACGGCTTGATCCAGCCGCCTGGGCCTGCTCGTGTTCGAGCAACACCGGCAGGCTCAAGCCACCGACCCCGACCTGGCCAAGTCGGATCATCGCATCGCGTCGATGGAGCATGGCGTGACTCTTGAGTCCGTTTTCCGTGGTCCTCGTAGTATAGCAATCGACCTCGAGCTCGTGTGACAATGAGTCCACCTCCAGCCATGGGACAAAGAGATGACAACCACCCGTCGATGCTGTTCGCGTTTTCTGATCTTCTCGGCACTGTGCGGCCTGGCCGTCGTTGCTGGTCCGGAGGTGAGCCAGGGTCGAGCCATCCAGGCGGCGGAACCACTGCCGTTTCTCGTGGCCTCTGACTTCCGCGACATGGACCTGGTTGCCTGGCGGGTCGAACAGGGTCGACCCGATCCGGCCAACCCGCTTTTGGAACCCGAAACACCGTGGGACGAGGGCGGAGTGTTCAGCCATGGCACGGTCCTGAAAGATCCCATCGACGGTCGCTTCAAGGCGTGGCAGATCTCGACACCGCTCTCCAAGCCACTGGGGCCGGGCACCTGGCGGAATGACCGCTGGCTGACCTATCTCGAGAGTGACGACGGTGTCGGTTGGCGACGGCCGAAGCTGGACCTGATCCCGTGGAAGGGCCATCCGAAGACGAACCTGATCATGGAACTCTGGTGCTCTTACGCCTCGGTCAATATCGATCCCAAGCGGAAGTTCCCCTACGAGATGTTCGTTTTCCGGTACCCCGGCTACCCGGGAGCCAGCGGACGGGTCAAGGGCCTACCGCTTCCGGCGGGAGCCGACAAGCATCCCTACGGTCTCTATCGATTCCGTTCGACCGACGGCATCAACTGGGAACCCACGGTCGGACCGATCGATCTGAAGACATCCGACAGTTGTTTCATTTATCGACAGGCGGATGGGTCGTACGTGTCGTTTCACAAGACCGAGCTTCCCGCGTTTCCCGGTGGAGTGACACCGTTTGATATCGCCGACGGTGGTGTCCGCTTGATCGGCAGGCGGACCAGCCCGGATGGTCTGCGCTGGAGCGATCCGACCCGGCTGGTGATGACACCCGACTGGCGGGACCCCGGTGACACGCAGTTCATGGAACTGTGTCCGGTGAAGGTGCCCGGAGGGTACGTGGCCACGCTGACGGTCTACCACAACCACACGCAGCGGATCGATCTGCAGTGGGCGGCGTCGCGTGACGGCATCAACTGGTGGCGACCCGACCGGCGGGCCGCCCTGCCCAACCCGCCGCTGGGCGAATACGGCGGTGGTATGATCTGGCCGATGCGGCAACCGGTTCTTGATGGCCAACGGTTGCATGTCTATTACAGCGGCAACGAGAGCCTGCACGGCGACCTGTTCAACACCGACAAGTCCGG
>CAWVUS010000341.1:0-4958 GCA_963933195.1 uncultured Planctomycetaceae bacterium | reverse complement strand
TTCCAGCACGGACTGATTCCGAGCCGGTGGCTGGCTTGTGTTCCCCACCCAAAACTGAGTGCGCTAACCGTAATCCCTGTACAGACTAGAATCAACACCTGAATCAACGATGGATTCCAAGATTCTACGAACGATCCGACAGGCCACTCCATCCATCTTGGCCAGTTCGCCAACACGACATAAAATACTGCAACTCGTCTATTCCCAACCCATCAGATTCGGCCATCCCCGTGCCCTCTCTTTCCCCCCTCCATTGGTGGTCCTACGTTCGGCTGTCCCGCTGGCGTCACGTGGCCAACCAGATCGACTCGCAATCAGACAACTGGGCAAACCTCAGCGACGAGGAACTCAAACGTCAAAGTCGTGAGTTGGGATGGAAGTCCAAGAGCGGAGTGCCTCTGAAAAAACTGCTCGTTGAAGCTTTTGGATTGGCCCGCGAGGCCGCTCGCCGAACAACCGGAATGACGCCGTTCAAGGTCCAGTTGATGGGTGGCATGTCGATGTTCGAGGGAGGAATTGCCGAAATGCAGACCGGCGAGGGCAAAACCCTCACGGCGGTGCTGCCAGCCTACCTGCGAGCACTCACGGGCAAGGGTTGCCATATCGTCACCGTCAATGACTATCTCGCCGGTCGCGACGCCGAGGAAATGGGTCCGATCTACCAGGCTTTGGGCATGACTGTCGGTTGTATCCAGACTCCCATGGAGGCCGACGAGAGACGCGAGGCCTACGCGTGCGACGTCACCTACGGCACCTCCAAGGAAATGGGGTTCGATTTCCTGAGAGACCAACTCCGCAAGGGGACCGCAAGAGGAGTCTTCGACCGTCACGGACTGCTCGCAACAGAACCCGGATCCACCCCACCGGAGCCACCTGCCCAGCGAGGTCACCATTTCGCATTGATTGATGAAGCCGACAGCGTGCTGATCGATGAGGCACGCACACCCCTGATCATCGGGATGACCCAACCCAACGACCCCGGCAGTGTCAGCCTGTTTCGCTGGTGTTACCGCACGGCTTCACGGCTGGAACCCAATGTCGACTTTGTCTACGAACCTCACCGACGCACCGCTTTTCTGACAGACGCTGGTTGCCGACGCATCGTACTGACCAGCAAGCCCTCGCTGATCAGCTCGATCGACAGTGAACGCATCTACCGTCACATCGAGCAGGCCGTGACAGCTCACCTGGCCTACCAGAAGAATCGTGACTACGTCATCGTCGAGGACGAGATCGTGATCGTCGACGAATCGACCGGTCGGATCATGGATGGACGAAAGTGGCAGGACGGCCTGCACCAGTCCATCGAAGCCAAGGAGCAGGTTCCGATCACCGCGACCTCGGGTGAGGCCGCCCGGGTCACAATCCAGAGCTTCTTCCGTCGCTACTCACACCTGGCCGGAATGAGCGGCACAGCGATGCAGGCCGGTCGCGAACTGAAGAAGATTTACGGAATGAACGTGGCCACGATTCCCACGCACCGTCCCTGCGTCCGCAGCGGACTGTCCCCGCGAATCTATCTCAACGCCGAAGAAAAGCGGGACGCGGTCGTGACCCAGATTGCCGAACTGGTCGAGAACGACCGTGCGGTCCTCGTCGGAACGCCCTCGGTCGAAGCCTCCGAAGCACTCGCAGCAAAGCTCACAAACCGAGGAATTTCCCACCAGATTCTCAACGCCACGCGACACGAACACGAGGCCGACGTGGTGGCCGACGCGGGACAAAGCCGGCGGGTGACCGTCGCCACCAACATGGCTGGCCGGGGAACCGACATCAAGCTGACCGAGGAACTCACCCAGGCAGGTGGACTCCATGTGATCGCCACCGAGATGCACAGTTCAGCCCGAATCGATCGCCAACTCGTGGGCCGATCCGCTCGCCAGGGCGACCCCGGCAGCTACCAGTTCTTCCTCTCCCTGGACGATGAACTGCTCCGCTGTCGCGAGACCGAATTGCTCGAACAACTCCGAGAACAGGCCCGGACCGGAGACAAGGGCACGCTGGCGTTGAGCTGGCTCACGTTCTTCCGCAAGACACAGAAAATGCTCGAGCGACAGCACCGCAAACAGAGGCGAGAACTGCTCAAGCACGAGAAACAACGCAACGACAACTACCGCCGGATGGGACTCGATCCGTGCCTGGAACTGACCGAGAGCTGACACCCAACCGGTGGGCTAGAGCCAGAACCTCTTGCGGACGAACTCAACCACGTCGCCGAAGAGCACGTAAAACAGGCTCCGCTGTCCACAGTGGACCCGTGCGTTGACCTGGGCACCGATCCGGTGCTCTGGAAACACTTCACCGGTTGGTTCGACATGAAGTTCCACAACACTGCCACCCGCGGCGGACGCATCAGCACGGGTCGAAATCCGGGACAACTGGCCGGTGTACGTCTTCTCCGATGCGGTGGCCAAAACGAATTCCACGGGCACGGCACTGGGATTGGCAACGTTCAGACGAGACCGTTCCTCCTGGTGCCGGAGGATGTGACCGACGCGGTGTTCCTCGACCTTGAGTTCCAGCCGCCACTTTGACTCGCCACCAACCTCCATCACTTCCAGCAATTTCTCTCCACGATTGACCGGACGGTTGATCAACTTCTGTGCAACCTGGAACGTGGCCACCACCCCGTCCTTGGTGGCCGTCACGGTCAACTCGGCCTTCTGTTTCTGAAGAATCTCCAGCCGTTTTTTTAATCCCTTTTTCTGGATCTCCGCCTCACGGATTCGCCCCGTCAACTCGATCGCATCCTGGTCGTTGCCAGACTCGACCGCACGATCGTTTTGGGCCCTGAGCGTCGACAGCAACTCGCGGTTGTTTTCCTGTTCGCTGATAGCTGTCTCGATCTGGGCGTTGAGTTCCAGGTTCTCCAGGATCACCAGGGGGGTGACACCTTTCTGAACCGGATCACCTTCCTTGACCAACACGGAAATCACGTTGCCGTCATTGGGCGCAAAGATGTCCAACTGGGCAACCGGCATCAACTGCCCGGTCGCCTCAACACGGTAATCCCACGGCACCAGTGCCAACACCAGCCCGGCAATCACGAGGGCGACAACCACCAGCCCGGCCTTGATCCGATTCCGGCCCTCCAGCCAGGACAAGGAGCGACCCAGGAATCGCCAGAGTTTCATGCCAAAGAAACGCTCGTGCCGCATCGAGTTGGTCAACGCCGTGGCCACGTGGTCCTTGACCAATTCAAGCCGTTCGGGCAACCCCTCCTTGACGCGACTCTCGGCCACCTGCTCGACCACCAGCCCGCCCACCACTCGTCGGGGACGCTCGACTTCACGTGGCCCCCGGGCATCCTCGGCCAGATCAAAAAGGGGATCAGGCTCGAACAGCGGGACTATCTGGACCATCCGGGAACCACTCTCCTGGATGTACTCGGCCAGCGGTTGTTCAATCTGGGGTGGCAGTTCCTCAAGCTTTCCGGTGTAGGCGAGTGGTTCCCGCGTTGCCAGGACCTGCCCGGCCAGCTTCCGCATCGACCGGACCAGGTTCGCCTTCTGGTTGACCGCCGACTGGCCACTGATCGCCATGATGTCGGTTCGCGGCCCCACCTGCACCGCCACGCTCAAACGGTCACAGCCCACCAACAAGCGAGCGTCGTTGGCACATGTCGACGCCACCTCGGTCGGATTCAGGCTGCGATGCAGTTCCAGTACGAAGTGTTCAAAAGTTTCCGAGAACTTGGATCGCTCAACACCGCTCTCCTCCGCCTCGGTCTGGCGATCGAGGTGCCGGCAGGCATGGCCACACATCTGTTCGACAAATTGTAGGAATCCCGGCCGAGCCTGGGCGGGCGTGTCTTTCCGCTGGAAGATTTCGACAACCCCGACACACTCCTGCTGACGCTGCAACGCCCCCAGGATAACCAGGTCGTCGGTCGGCAACTCGATCTCACCGTCATCGGGACTGTGAGTACAGGCCTGGCCATTCTGCAGAACATCCTGCAACAGCCGCTGATTCAGACGCAAGGCATCCGGATTGTCGTGAAAACCGGTCGATTCGAGCTGGAAATCGGCCAGCAGCTGAATCTGGTTCGCTCCACTTTGAAGCCAAACCGCGCCGGCTCGCCCACCAATGGCACCGACGACCCGTTGCAGGAACTGGCTAAAGTAGTCCTCCGACGACATCTTTTTCTGCGACATCTGCTCGATTTCTCGAGCCAACTGGATGATGCGCTGACGTACTTCGTCGACGTTGCCTGTGGACATCGGATCGAAATCGCTGCGGAACGGGGCAGAAGGTGTGTGAAACGGATACCGAAGGGCCCCGCGGTGACACGAGGACACCACCGGGTGCCAGCTTCCGGCACCGCGGCGCGTATTCTAGTGCCATTCCCCAACTTAGGGAAAGACCGCTGTCGGAGATGCGGTATTCCCGGAGCCTGTCAGGTGAGTGAATCCTGTCAAGATGTACCGGTTGTAACGCCGATACCGACTGTAACGGTTCTGCCGATCATCCCGGGGGAGCGGTCTCATTTTACAGGCCGCTCCTTTCCGGATTTCGTACTCCGTGCGCCAACACCACAGAAAACACCCCCGCCGCATGTTCTCTCGCGTCTCAGTTGTTCGACTTCTCGCCGTGCTAGTGCTTCTGGCACTGGGTGGGTGTCTGTCGGGACCCAGGGAACTGACCTACCTCGACGAGGCCGATCTCTCTCATTATCGCGACGTGGCCACGCGGATCGTCGATCCCAACAGTGACGATGACCGGGCCGAGACATCCCGTCGAGCCGAAATGGCAGCCGAGCCGCGACGGCTCAGTCAACCCGGCCAGCAGGAGATCTGGGACCTCTCGTTGCAGGAAACCATGAAACTGGGCCTGAAAAACAGTGAAATCATCCGCGAAAGTGGCACGTTTCTCTCGCCCAGCAACCGCCTGCTGAACAATCCCGAGTTTGCCGCCAGCGTGTTCAATCCGGCCATCCAGGAAACCAACGTCCAGTTCGG
>CAWVUS010000340.1:0-5038 GCA_963933195.1 uncultured Planctomycetaceae bacterium | reverse complement strand
GCGGCCGGCTTGTCGACCCGGCGACAGACTTTTGGCAGCGAGCCGACGATTCCACCGTGGTGGTCCCAATGCTGGTCTCCGGTCAAGACCTGCACGAATCGGACTCCACGTTCCACCAGTCGCCGGGCAATCAGGCAACGGGTGCCAAAATCCTTGGTGACCGGATCGTCGATCCCGTACAGCGACTGTGTCTCGGCCGTCTCGCCAGAAATGTCCAGGGCCTCGCGGGCCTCGACCTGCATTCCCGCAGCAAGTGAGTAGCTCTTGAGCCGCGCCGCGAGGTCCGCCTCACCGGGGTGACGCTCCAGGTGCCGGCGATTGATCTGGTCCAGGTACGACAGGATACGCTTCTGCGTGCCGCCACGGAGCGATCCTGGTGGTTGCAGGTTGGCGATCCGCGGTTCCTGCGCGTGGATCACCGTGCCGGCACAGGCCGAGGGCAACCAGGTGTTCTGCCAGTTCTCGGCACCCAGCACAGGCAGGCTGGCCGGATCACGAAGCACCAGGTACGCCGGCAGATTGTCGTTTTCCGATCCCAGTCCGTAGACCAGCCACGAGCCCATCGAGGGACGACCGCGACGGCCGTCTCCACCGGTGTTCATGGCACTGATACCGGTCTCGTGGCCACTGATGCCGGTGTGCATCGATCGGACCAGGCAAATGTCGTCGGCCACCTCGCCCAAATGCGACAACAACTCACTGAGTTCCATGCCGCACTGGCCGTGCTTCTTGAACTTCCACGGACCGGCGAACAACTTCGTGCTGGCCTGGCCGACGTTGTCGTAATGGATGTCGCCGGTGTAGGACTTCAGGTGGTGCTTGACCAGTTCCGGCTTCGGATCACACAGGTCCATGTGGCTGGGGCCACCCTGCATGAACAGCGAGATCATGGCCGTGGCCTGCGGCCGGTGCACCGGAGGACGCCGGCTTGGGTCAAACACGCGTCGTTGCAGCAGGGGCTTGACGGGAGCCGCCCGCAGTTCGTCCTGCTTCATCAGCGACGCCAGTGCCAGGCCACCGAGCCCGAAGGCCTGCTGGGCCAGGAAATGCCGTCTAGTCGACGTAGAGGAATCCATTGGAACTCACCAGGGCATGACACAGGTGTGTAAGAGCCGTCAGTGCCGGCTGAGCATCCTTGGGAGATGCCGAGCGGACCGAGGCCGTTTCGTTTTCCAGGAACTTCAATCCCGCTTGTGTTTCAGTGTCGCTCGGCTTGCGACCAAACACCAACCGCCAGGCTAACGAGAACCGAGCCGCCGGAGTGTCGCCCGCTTCGGCTTTCACCCGTTGGGCCAGCCCCGCCACGTGACGGATTACGAACGGGTCGTTCATCATCGCCAACGATTGCGGTGAGGTTGTCGAGGATGTCCGCACCTGGCAGTTGGGCTTCATCGTGGGCAAGTCGAAGGGAGTCAGCACGCCCAACGGCATCGACCGTCTGACCTGGACATAGATCGTGCGGCGGAACTCTCCAACCCCCACCGAGGCAACCCCCCGCAACAAACGCCCACTGGGGTCGTACTGGTTGACGCTGACGATGATCCGCTGGCCGACCGAATCGAGACTGACAGGAACAGGCGGGCCAAACATCTGGTCCGAAAATCGTCCGCCCAGCCACAGCAGTGAATCCCTCAGGGTCTCGGCCTCGATTCGCTGCACCGACATCCGGCCCAGCAATTCGTTGTCCGGGTCGAGATCATCCAGTTTCGTTCGCCGCGTCGCTGCCTGGCGATAGGCGCTGGAATTGAGAATCACGCGGTGCAGGTGCTTCAGGCTCCAACCGCTTTGCATGAACTCGGCGGCCAACCAATCCAGCAGTTTCGGGTGAGACGGACGGGTTCCCATCGCCCCAAAATTTCCGGGCGTGGTCACCAGTCCCCGGCCGAAATGATGCATCCAGAACCTGTTGACCAGCACGCGGGCCAACAGGGGATGCCGTCCACTGCTGAGATGCCGGGCGTATGCCAATCGGCGACCGGTGGTCGGCAATTTCGGATTGTTGGCCGGCACGGTGAACCCGACCGGACTCAGGACACTGAGTTCCCCGGGCTCGATCTCCTCGCGGGGCTGCTTGTAGTCCCCCCGGGAAAACAGTCGGGTTGGTGGCACCTGTCCGGGAACCTCGCTGAGACACATCAGGTTGTCGGCCACCGGTCGTTGCTTGCTGACCGCGGCGGTCTGGTCGTCCCATTTTTTGACAATCGCGGAGGTGATCGAGGCCTCGAACTGCTGGATCGTGCCCCGGCTGATACTCAGGAACGGGTGGTCTTC
Organism: uncultured Planctomycetaceae bacterium; assembly: GCA_963933195.1. GTDB lineage: Bacteria > Planctomycetota > Planctomycetia > Planctomycetales > Planctomycetaceae > UBA8437. The sequence goes on along the minus strand of CAWVUS010000340.1, from coordinate 2,767 downwards.
GATCAACTGCTTTTGCTTGGCGTTGCGTTTTGCGGCCGGGGTCTCGCGGGCCAGTTTTGCCTCGGCACGGGTCTCTGCCGGCAACTTGGCCAGCCTGGTCTCGAAGGCGGTTTTCACCGCCGCCTCCAACTCCGCGTTCTTGCCGGCGGTGATGTCGGCCAGTTTCTTGTCGATCACGGCAACCTGTTGCCGGACCACTCCGGACCACTGCGACACCAGCCGAGCCGACGGCGATCGCCAGTTCTTCGGGTTGTAGGCCGGTTCGAACAATGCCCGCATCCGGTAGTAATCGGCGTGGGTGATCGGATCGTAACGGTGCTGGTGACACTGAGCACAACCGACAGTCAGCCCCAGCATTGAAGTCGAGACCACCTTGACCACCTCAGCGACAACCTGGTTCCGGGCCAACTCCATGTCGGCGTTCGATCCACCGGTGCCATCGGGCGCCATCCTGAGGAATCCCGTGGCGATCAACCGGTCGGCCTCTTCAAGCGTCAGGTCCTGCAGGGGCGGCGTGAGCAATTCGTCACCGGCCAGTTGCTCGACAACAAATTGATTCCATGGTTTGTCGGCGTTGAACGAGCGGATCACGTAGTCGCGGTACTTGTAGGCCCAGGTCCGAGGGGGGTCCTTGTCGGTGACCCCGTCACTGTCGGCATAGCCGGCCACGTCCAACCAGTGCCGCCCCCAGCGTTCACCGTAGGCCGGCGAGGCCAGCAGACGCTCCACGAGCCGCGAGTACGCACCGGGGGCTTCATCCGCGACAAACGCTGCGACCACATCCGGCTCCGGTGGCAACCCGTGCAGGCCAAATGACAATCGCCTGGCCAGGGTCGGCCGATCGGCTGTGGGACCAAACCCCAACCCCCCGGTTTCCAGCCGCGCTAGCAAGAACGCGTCGATCGGAGTCCGCAATTGCGAATGCCCCGTCACCGCGGGCAATTGCGGACGACGAATCGGCCGGAAGGACCAGTGCTGACGTTCCTCGACCGTGAAGCTCTCGTCGGTGAGCGATTTGGGTTCCGGACGCAGGGTCTGGGCGCCACCATCGATCCACCGAGCCAAGACCGAGACATCCCGAGCCGAAAGCCGCTTGGCTCCCGGAGGCATCTCGCCGGAGACGACCCGATCGTACAGTCGGCTGGCGGTGTGCTTGCCGGGAACGATGGCCGGACCGGATTCTCCACCACGAATAAGAAAACGGGCCAACCGGGTATCCAGCCCCCCCTTCTTCTCACCCGCCTCCCCGTGACACTGCCAGCAATGGGCCTTGAGAATCGACCGCACTTCAGTCTCGAACCGGGGCCCTGCCTTCTCGGCGGCCGCGACAGTTTGCCCCAACCAGGATGTTGCGACCACACAGAGAGACAACGCGAGGTGTTTCATATGACGGTTCGAACGTTTCGTGGAACGTGGCACTCGACTGGGAACAATACGGGGGCCCTGTAGCGAGATCAACGTGGCAACCACCGATCACATGACGCCGACCGACTGGCTTTTCGAATTCTGGGAAACAGGCCAACTGCCAACGATTGTCACTTCCGTGCCTCCTTGACTGTCAGCGAAGGATTCACGAACACCTCATCACCTTCCTCGATGCCCGAATCGACAGCGATGAACTCCGCGTTGCGATCACCGAGTGTGAGAGAACATCGTTTGGCATCGCCGCCACGTGTCCTCACCCAGCAAAAGTCACCCTCATCAGTTTCCTCGACGGCCGAGAGAGGAATCATCAACACGTTTTCACGCCGAGCCACGGTCACTTCAACCTCGGCGGTCATCCCGGGTTTGAGTCCCTCCACCGAGGGAAGTTCGATCACCGCGTCGTACTTGACAATGTTGCCCGTCCACCACCCGGATGGTTGCGCCACGGAGGCGACGGCCGACACGGTGCCACGGAGTGTCTGGTTCGGCAAACGCACGATGGCATGCATCCTGGTCGTGACCTGGTCGATGACCGATTCGTGAATGCCAAACCGGACCTGCATCTTCGACAGGTCGGGCATCAACATGAGCACCTGGTCGTTGAAAACTGTCTCACCCTCGGCAATGTCGGGTGTGTCCTTCCATTGGGCGGTCGAGGGATAGATCACCAGGCCACTTTTCGGGGCCTTGATCACACAGCGGCCGATCTCTTTGACCGCCAGGGCCATCCGTTCCTTGTCCATGGCGAGAACTTCTTCATGACCGTTGGCCGCCGCTTTTGCCGACGCCCATTCACCTTGCAACCGTTTCAGGTCTTTTTGCTTCTCGAGCCGTTCCAGGACGTCCAGTTGCGTCTTCTTGATATCCAGATCGATCTGGGAATTCTGCACATTGCGTTCGATTTGTTCGACGACCAGTTCACTACGGTATCCGCGAGCGTGCATTCGCCGGTTGTAGCCGAGCAAGTTGTTGTCGGAATCCAACTGCTGCCTGGCACGCGCCAACTCCTTCTGGAGCCGCAGTTTCCTGGTGTGAAACTCGCCTTCGAGGTACTGCGAAATCGCAAGTCCCTTGACCGTGGCCTCGGTCCGAAAGCCGATGGCTGCATCCTCTGACAAGTGGGCAAACTTGGTCCGTTCGTGGAGGTACTCTTCGATCGCCTTGTTTTCCAGTCTGACCAGGTCGTCACCCGCCTCGACCCGTGTCCCGTTCTTGACCACCCAGTTGATCGTGCTATCGCCCCGGACCCGGCACTTGATCTGCGTGTTGTTGAAACTCTCCAGTGCCCCCTGTTCGATCATGGTGACCGGCAGAGTTCCCCGCTTGACCGTGTGGACAATCT
>CAWVUS010000339.1:0-5094 GCA_963933195.1 uncultured Planctomycetaceae bacterium | reverse complement strand
GGCAAGCATCTTTGCCATAGCTGTATCACTCCTCTAAGAAGCTGTCTCTGGCTGTCTTAATTGTTTGTATCAACTGTCGAAGACGAGGTGGCGATCTAGAAGGTCGCCAGGATGTCGCTCTCGCGGAGCAACAGCAATTCCTCGTCACCGATCTGGATTTCGTCACCGGCATAGGAACCGAAGATCACCTTGTCACCGTCCTGGACGGTCAGAGCGATCTTGTCGCCGTCTGATTTGACGTACCCGTCACCCACGGCAACGACCTCGCCACGCTGCGGCTTGTCCTGCGCCGAGTCGGGCAGCACGATACCGCCCGCGGTTGTCTCTTCGGCCGACTCGCGTCGTACCACCACCCGGTCACCCAGGGGAACAATGTTGATGCCCTGTTTTTTGGCCATCAGCCGTCTCCTCTTCAGTCGCTCTATCGCTGTCTATCTTGTAGTCCGCTCGTGACGACCGCTGTGGTGGGTCTGTCGTCCGGTCCCGAATACGATCCGGGACACTTATCCGTTATGCGAACCCCGTGCCTAAACAGCCAGGAAACTCTAAGTCGTTTTCTTATAGTCGCTTGAGTCCCTTCAATGGAATTGGCCCGTATGCCAAAACCCGTCTCCATAGGTCGGACCGACCATTGTGGCTGTCATTTTGGCAGGAGTCAACTCACCTGGCCTCGGTCCCGTTGATCATTTGAGAGTCAATTCTTGAGATTTTCGAGTCTCAACTGGCCACACGCGGCGTCGATGTCGGCTCCTTTTCTTTTCCGCACAGTCGCCGCCACGCCGGCTTCCTGGAGAATCGTCGAGAATCTTTGCGTCTGCGGATCTCCAGGATCACTCCAGGGGAGCACGTCAACGTTGTTCATTGGAATCAGGTTGACGTGTGCGTTTCGACCCGAGAGCAGTGCGGCCAGTTGTCGGGCGTGTCGGGCCTGGTCATTGGTTTCTGCCAGCAGGACGTACTCGTAGGTCACCCGTCGTCCTGTCCGCTGGAAGTACTCGTCGGCGGCCTCGAGAATCGCGTGGATGCCGATCTGTTCGTTGACTGGTACGAGCCGGTTCCGGAGTTCATCGTTGGGGGCGTGTAGCGAGACGGCCAGGTTGTAGGGTCGGCCCACATCGGCGAGTTGTCGGATTCCGCGTGGCAGCCCGACCGTCGAGATGGTCACGCGACGTGGGCTGATCCCCAGCCCGTCTTCGGCATGGATTTCCTCGAGTGCCCCCAGGAGAGCGGGCAGGTTGGCCAGTGGTTCGCCAATGCCCATCACGACGAGGTTGGTCAGCCGTTCGTCGGGTTCGAGTCGCCTGGTGAGACGGAGGACCTGTTCGAGGATTTCGGCCTGCGACAGATTTCTGTCGAGTCCGAGTAGTCCGCTGGCACAGAAGACACAGCCCATGGCACAGCCGACCTGCGTGCTGATGCAGACGGTCCATCGGCTGGTTTCTCTCATCAGCACACACTCGATTTGTCGACCGTCGACCAGTTCAACCAACAATTTTTCGGTGCGGTCCCTGGCGACCTGGTGCCGGATCAATTGCCCGGAGAAGAGGTCAAAGTCGTTGCCGAGTTGTTCTCGGAGTGAGGCCGGCAGATCGGTCATCTCGTCGATCGATTCAGCCTGGCGACCGAAGACCCACTTCCGGATCTGTTGGGCCCGGTAGGCGGGATGATCGTGTTGGGACAACCAGTCGCCCATCTCCTGGGAGGAGACCCCGCAGAGGGGGGTACGATCTGCGAGATCTGGCTGGGGCGGTGGGGCGTCGAGTGGATTGGTGGAGGTCATGATAGCGGCACGTTTGGTGTTCGTCGGATCCTCCACTGTCGCGTACCCACGGTGGCGAATCAACGCCCGGCAGCCGCGACCAGCGAAAGGTGCAGCGAATCGAACTCGATCGCGGTGATCGTCAGACCCGGTTTGGCCCGGACTCCGTCCTTGGCCACCATTGGCTTGCCATCTCCGAGTGCGAGTCGGATTTGTGGTGTGTCCGGGTACTGGAGTGTCAGCGTGGCGGTCGGTGAACCGGCCGCCACGGTCAGTGGATTGCCGAACTCGGCGACCCGGGAGAACGTGGCCACCAACTGCCCGTCCCGCTTGAAGAGGCTGGGCCGGATCGTGGTGGGTTTTCCGTTGAGCGCGAGAACCAGTTTCGCTTCGCCCAGTTGCCAACCGTTGCCGGCGACAACAACGACATCATCGGCTCCGAAGACCCGTCGCGGCATCACTCGCAGGGAGCCTGCGAGTTGCCGGTTGACGGTGGCGGGAACCTTGTCGGGATCGAGTCGTGAGGCACACCGCAACAGCACCGGTACGGGCAGGTCACGGCAGACTTTCGGGTCGGCCAACCGGGTCCTGATTTTTTCCAGATCGCCTGTTCTGTAATACAGCGAGAGGAGATGCACCAGGCTGCGGGGCCGTTCAAGATTGGTGTCGAGATTGGTGAGGATGGCGTCCTCGGATTGGGCCACTTGTCCGGATTCCGCCAGGACCCGGGCACAGATCAGGTTGGCTTCCCAGCAGGTCGAGGAGTGCGTGAGTGCTTTCCGGGCGGTCAACGGAGCGGTTGGCTGGCCCAGGTGGGCCTGGATCATCGCCTGGTTGGCCATCCCTGCGGCCAGCAGCTGGTCGTTGCGGAAGTGGCCGATGGCGACATCGGCCATCTGGTCGTAGGTTTTCAACGCGGCGAAGAGTTGTCCGAGTTGTTGCTGGGTGCGGGCGACGTAATACCAGTAAGGCGGGAAATGAGTCATGAACCGCTCCATCCGCTTCAGCACTCTCAGTCGCTGACGAGGATTCGGCAGCCGCAGGGCGGCTTCGAGCCGGTCGAGGTCACTGCCACGGATCAGCCAGGAGTCGGGGATGTTCTTTTTTTGGGCCATCTGCCAGAGCGTGTCGAGGAATGTCGACGACTTGCTGACGACCGTTTTTATCCGGATTTTCTCGACCTTCAATTGGTCGTCGTCCTTCTTTTGCTCGGTGGCCCGGTAGTCCCACCAGCTGTTCGCACCGGTGCGGACAGCGCCAACGAACTGGGCCGTGGCCACCTCGGACCCGAACAGCAGCGCGTTGGCAAAGAGCCGCCGATGGAATTCCCGACGGTGCCGGGATTCGAAGGCCTGGCGTTCTTTTTCTGCGATCTGGATCAGGTGGATCTCGTCGATCACGGCGGTGTACAGCTGGATCACCTCGCGGTCGGCGATTCCACTGAGGTTGAGGTTGTTGAGGATCTGTGTTTGTTCCTGGTGCATCACCTGCTTGGAGGGGTTCTTGCGGATGCGGTGGAACGAGGCCTTGCAGTAGTTCAGCGCAACGGCCGTCGCGATTCGATCACGTTCGATCTTGGCTTGCTTCTGGGCCGGTGTTTCGGCCAGCGGCTTCTCGGCTGATGAAGCTGCCGACGGCAGGATCAGCGTGAGTGCCGCCACTGTGCAGGCGAGCAGGGTCGACGGTGAGAGTCGTAGAGTGAGAGTCACCATTGGAGCAGACCTTCGGCACGTGAGTATGTCCCTGTCGAAGTCTACTGCGTAATGCGGGTGGTGGTGGATGCGGGGCCGCGTGTGGTGCTTGGGAATCCGACGAACGCGTCCGGTTGGGCAAGTTGGTAAAACCCAGCCGCCGTTGCGACCGTTACAGCCGGACACGTGAACCACCGCGCGACCAACAGCAGGGGGGGGCACCGCCAGTTGTGGCCGCCACGGTCCTGCTCACGCTGCTCGACGATTGGACCAGCCGACCTGGCTTTCGCAGGCGGCGACGAGTCGTGCGATGACCCGTTCACGGGACACGGCGTCGATGCCCGGCGCGATGGGCAGGCTGATTACCTCCGCAGCGGCAGCCTCGGCGTGAGGCAGTGACCCGATCGAGTAACCCAGCGATTCGAAGCACGGCTGCAGGTGGAGCGGAGTCGGGTAGTAGAGAGCGCAGCCGATGCCGTCGTCCCGGAGTGATCCGAGGATCTTGTCTCGCTCGAAAGCGGGGACGCGGATCGTGTACTGGTTGTAGACGTGGCGGAATGTATCGTCGACGGCAGGTCGAGTGATCCAGTCGCCCAGGCCCTGGGCATCGATCAGGCGGTCGTAGTGGGCCGCCGACTCGATTCGCTGATCGTTCCATTCCTCCAGCCGGGTCAACTTGATCCTGAGGATGGCGGCCTGCAGTGCGTCGAGCCGACTGTTGAAGCCAACCGCGACGTGGTTGTACCCGCCGACGTCGCCGTGGACACGGAGGTGAGTCAAACGGGTGGCGAGTTCCTTGTCGTCCAGGGTGATAATTCCCCCGTCACCGGCTCCGCCAAGGTTCTTGGTGGGAAAGAAACTGAAACAACCCATGGTGCCCAGGACACCGGCCTGGCGTCCCTGGTACCGGGCACCGATCGCCTGACAGGCGTCTTCGATCAAGGGGATGTCGTGTAGCACCGCCAGCCGCCACAGAGGTTCCATGTCGGCGGTTTGGCCGAAGAGGTGGACGGGGATGATCGCCCTGGTGTTCTCGGTGATTGCGGCTGCGGCCAATTCGGGACAGATGTTGAATCCGTCGGACTCGATATCAACGAATACCGGCGTGGCTCCGACGCGATGGATCGCTCCGGCGGTCGCAAAAAACGTAAACGGGCTGGTGATCACTTCGTCTCCGGGACCGATTCCCAGTGACATCAAAGAGAGCACCAGGGCGTCGGTACCCGAGGCGCAGGAGATGGCGTAGCGGGAGTCGCAGAAAGAGGCGATGTCGGCTTCGAGTGCTGCGACTTCCTCACCGAGAATGAACTGACCGTTTTCGAGCACCCGGCTGACCGCTGCGAGCAATTCGTCGGCAATCGGTTGGTGCTGGGCCGAGAGATCGATGAAAGGGACGGGTGGAAGGGCCACGGGTTTTGGCGAGTCCATTCGCTTGGGTCCGGGGGAAGGGGAGATCGGGAGGCGGTCCAGTTGATGCCGCCCAGTGGGGGGGCGGTAATGTAGGACCACTCTCGAGGTGGGTCAAGATGAGCCGTGGCCCACCCGTCACTACTTCTTGCTCGCCTTCTTCTTTTTCTCCGCCGCCCGCTCTCGTGCGTCGGCCAGGACTCCCTCGGGGTCGTCCAGGAACGCATCCCGACACCC
>CAWVUS010000338.1:0-5145 GCA_963933195.1 uncultured Planctomycetaceae bacterium | reverse complement strand
GACGTCAACCGGATCTTCGACGAACTGGGAGCCAACTACAACGCGTCGACCAGCGAGGAGGTCACGCAGTTCTACGCGGCGATATTGCCCGAGTATCTGCCGAAGGCTCTCGAGATGCTTTCGGCACTGCTGTACCCATCGCTCCGCCATGATGACTTCGAGATGGAGAAGAAGGTCATCCTGGAAGAGATCGGAATGTACGACGACCAGCCGACCTTCACCGTTTACGAACAGGCGATGCAGGCCCACTTTCCGACTCATCCCCTGGGCCGAAAGATTCTCGGAACCAACGACAGCGTGTCCGCCCTGACCTCCGAGGCCATGAGACAGTACCACGCCGATCATTACCGGACCGGCAACATGGTCGTGGCCGTTGCCGGGCGGGGTGACTGGGAGGAACTGTGCGGGTTGGTGCGCGAGCACTGTGGCGGATTTCCCGATGGACAAACCGGGCGAAACACGGTCGCGCCGCCGGTTGGTGGGCAGACGCAGGTGGTGCACCGTCCCGCGTCGTTGCAGCAGCATGTCATGCAACTGGCTGCCGCTCCCCCGGCCGACCATCGGCTGCGGTATGCCGCTGACCTGCTGGGTGTGATCGTCGGTGACCACACCAGCAGCCGGCTGTACTGGGAACTGGTCGATCCGGGTCACGCCGAGAGCGCCGATTTGGGCTACAACGATTACGACGGAACCGGCACGTGGTTGACCTACCTGGGCTGCCCGCCCGAGGCCGTCGCCGGAAACCTCGATCGGATTCACTCGGTCTATGAACAGGTGAATCGCGACGGAGTGACCTCCAAGGAACTCGAGCAGGCCCAGAACCGCCTGGCCTCGTCCATCGTGCTTCGCAGTGAACGCCCCATGGGGCGGCTGGGTGCGCTGGGCAGCAACTGGGTTTACCTGGGCCAGTATCGCTCGGTCCAGGACGACCTGGACACGGTGCGCGGTATCACGCTTGATGACATCGTCGAACTGCTCTCCGAGTATCCCCTGGCTGCCGACAGCACCGCGGCGGTGGGGCCGCTGGAGAGCCTGTAGTTGTCCGGCGTCGTCGGCGATCACCGACGACCGCTTTCGATTGGCCCGGCATGCCGAGCATGCCCGAGGGAGAGATGAGCATGACCCGTTTCCTGGTGGCGTTGTTGCTGTTCCTGCTGGCGGTTCCATTGCCGGCGCAGGACAAGTCGTCGTTGTACAAGTCGATCGACTCGCGCGGCGATTCGACCTGGGACGCCGCGATGAAGATCTGGAACTGGGCCGAGCCGGGGTACCAGGAGACGAAATCCTCGGCGCTGTTGTCCGGGATGCTCGAACAGGCCGGTTTTGACATCCGTCGTGGTGTGGCCGAGATCCCCACCGCGTTCACCGCGACTTTCGGTGCGGGCCAGCCGGTGATCGGGATCCTGGGAGAATTCGATGCACTGCCGGGACTCTCTCAACAGGCCGTCCCCACGAGGGCTCCCCGCGAGGGTGTTCATTATGGGCATGGTTGTGGGCACCACCTTTTCGGAGCCGCCTCGATGTCGGCGGCGATCGCGATTGCCGAGCAGATCAAGTCCGGTCGATTGAAGGGAACGGTCCGTTTTTACGGGTGCCCCGCCGAGGAGGGAGGCAGTGGCAAGGTGTTCATGGTGCAGGCGGGCCTGTTCCGCGACTGTGACGCGGTGCTGCACTGGCATCCGGGCAGTTCCAATGCGGCCGGTGACCGTTCGTCGTTGGCCCGGATGGCCGTCAAGTTCCGTTTTCATGGCAAGGCCGCCCATGCCGCTGGGGCCCCCGAGCAGGGACGCAGTGCCCTGGACGCGGTGGAATTGACCAACCACGCGACACAGTTGCTGCGTGAACACACGCCCGACCTGACACGCATTCATCACGTGATCACCGCCGGGGGCGATGCACCCAACGTGGTGCCTCCCTTCGCGGAGGTCTATTACTACATCCGACATCCGCAGGCGGAGGTTGTGCGTGGTCTTTACCAGCGGCTGGTGTTGTGTGCCCGTGCCGGTGCCCTGGCCACCGAGACGAAGCTCGAGATCAAGTTCGAGGGTGGCATCTACCAGATCCTGCCCAACAACACGCTCTCGACCGTTGCACTCGCCAACCTGCAGCAGTTGGCGAATCTCGAGTACACACCGCGGGAGACCGAGTTTGCTCTGAAGCTGCGCGAGCACCTGCCGCGGCCGCGTTCACTGGATTCGATCAAGCAGGTGATCAGCCTCAACGGCCAGGTGGGACGGGGATCGACCGACGTGGGTGACGTGTCGTGGGCTGTTCCCACCACCGGATTCTCGACATCCTGCTGGGTTCCAGGAACGCCCGGGCACAGTTGGCAGGCGGTGGCCTGTGGTGGCACCACGATCGCTCGCAAGGGAATGGACCTGGCCACGCGTGTGCTGGCTGCGTCGGCCTGGGATCTTTTCTCCGATCCCGATCTGCTGGCAGCCGCCCGGGCCGAGCATCGCCGACGGGTCGGCCTGGATCCCTACCGCACCCTGATGCAAAAGGGTCAGAAACCGCCGCTGGATTATCGCAGGGCTCCCGGTTCTCGCTAGACGTTGCCATCGCTCGGAATACAACGTCGCCTCGCCAATCCTCGCGATCGGCACCGGAGATGAATCCGTCTGGGGTTAGTCGGGACCGTCAACGGTTTTCCGGCCGATCTCCCCGGCCAGTCCGACGGCCCACTTGAACATGGGGGGGCCGATGATCTGGTTGATCACGATCACGGCGATCAGGATTGTTGCCAGATCATTACCCCAGTCGCCGTAGTGTCCAGCGATTTCCCGAGCCAGGCCGATGCCGATACCCGCCTGGGTCACGAAGCCCAGTCCCATGATCCGTCGGTGTTTTGGAGGATCGCCCGCGATCGTCGAGCCCATGAAACTGCCGGTGAACACGGTGCACAGCCGGATCAGGCAAAGACCGCCGGCAACAAGGTACGTCTGCTGGAGGACCGAGAGGTCGATCGAGGCTCCGGTCAGCGTGAAAAATGTCAGGTAGACGGGCATGCCGATTTCCTCGAGCAATTTCGAGAACTCGGCGCGGTGAGGACTGAAGTTCGTTACCAACAGTCCGGCGATCATGCAGATCAACAACGGTTCGGCATGGATCTTGACCCCCCATGCGTCGCTCGAATAGCCCTGGAACCAGCCGGTCAATTGGAAGACGGCGAACCCGGTCACGAGCAAGATGAGACACTTCAGGTGATGGGGAATATGCCAACTCATGTAGATCGACAGCAGTTTTCCCAGCCCGAATCCGCAGCCAATCGACAATGCGAATTTCAACAACAGCAGGCCGATGAACAGGAACCCGAAGTGAAAGTCGGCCGAGGTGATCGAGTGCGCAATCTCGGAGTTCACCGAGAATAGGGCAATCACCACCGCGTCCATGACCACGGTGACGCCAAGAATCGTGTTCGTGAGCGGACCCTTGGCTCGTAATTCGGCCACGATGGCGATGGCCGATGACGGTGACCGCGCGACCAGAATCACCCCGGTCAGAAGCGAGATGGCGATTCGGGTTGATACACTCAGGTCTTTCATGACCGGCAACCAGCCACTGAGCAGGTACATGGCCAGCCCACCCAGGGAAAAGGTGACGGCCACCAGGCAGATGGTCACCCAACAGATGCTGCGGTACTGGGAACGGAATTCCTTCAGGACCAGTTCGTTGCCGGCCGCCAGCGCGATGATCGATAAGGCGATCTGGTTCACGAAGCCCAACTGGTCCACCATTGGCCGTGCCAGGACTCCCAGGATGTCCGGACCAGCCAGGAACCCTGCGGCCAGGTAACCAGTGATCAGAGGCAATCGCCAGCGTGAACCGAACTGGCCGAGCCGTTCAGCGGCCAAGACGACAATCGTGAAAACCAGCACACTCTGTGACAGGTTTACCAGAGCAGATAAAAAATCGTTCATCAATCAAACTCGGTCGGCATTTATCACTGTTGAGTTCTCGACGGAAACCTAAAATACACCACTCAACGGGAAGGTCAATCCGACCTGATTCCGTCCCATTGCTGTGATCAGTTACGATGGAATGGCACTGTGGCCCCGTTTTGTCCCCGAGGTGACGGATTTATAATGAGATCATCCTGCGGTGTCACGGTTGCCTGTTTTCTGCTGCTGGCCATCTCGACCAAGGCTGCCGGTGACGAGCCGATCGATTTTGTCCGGGACGTGCGGCCGATTCTCTCGGACAAGTGTTTCAAGTGTCACGGTCCCGACGAGAATGCTCGACAGGGCGAGTTGCGTCTGGATCTCGAGGCCACAGCCCGCAAGGTGCTCTCGCCGGGGAAACCGGCAACCAGCGCACTGCTAAAGCGGATCACCAGTACTGATCCCGATCTGCGAATGCCACCACCGGACTCCAAGCGGACATTGTCCCGACGCGAAATCGATGTCCTGCGTCGCTGGATCCAAGGCGGGGCCGTCTACAAGAAACACTGGTCTTTTCAGCCGGTGGCCAAGGTCCCCGTGCCGGCGGTCAAAAATGCTGCCTGGACACGTGGCTCGATTGACCGCTTCGTACTGGCCCGGCTGGACTCCTCGGGTGTGGCCCCCGCCGACGCGGCGACACGTGAACGATGGATTCGTCGTGTGACGTTCGACCTGACCGGCCTTCCGCCGACGCTGAAACAGATCGATGCGTTCGTTGCCGACAAGTCGGAGAACCCGGACAAGGCCTTCGAGAAGGTCGTCGATCGCCTGCTGGCGTCACCGGCCTATGGCGAACGGATGGCCGCCGAGTGGCTCGATATTGCTCGCTACTCCGACTCGTACGGTTACCAGGTCGATCGCGATCGCCATGTCTGGCCGTATCGAGACTGGGTTGTCCGGGCATTCAATTCCAACATGCCCTACGACCGTTTTGTCACCCTGCAGTTGGCCGGTGACCTGGTGGCCGACCCGACTGATGACTCGCGGCTGGCCACGACTTTCAACCGTTTGCATTCTCAGAAGGTCGAGGGCGGTAGCACGTTGGAGGAATTCCGTGTCGAGTACGTTGCCGACCGCAACCACACCTTCGCGATGGCATTCCTGGGTCTGACGCTCGAATGTGCCCGGTGTCACCAGCACAAGTTCGACCCGATTGCCCAGAAGGAGTACTACCAGTTCTTCGCCTTCTTCAACAACATCGACG
>CAWVUS010000337.1:0-5173 GCA_963933195.1 uncultured Planctomycetaceae bacterium | reverse complement strand
GAACGGCTACTTCTTCGCCTCGAACTCTTTTGCCTTGGCGAAGTCGGCATCGGCTGTGGCCTGTTTGCCCCAATCAGCAAACCCTAGCGGCTTGCTGACGACTGAGATTGTCTTTTTGTTTCTGGCAATGAAGGACCGCATGTCACTCGCCGTCGGGGACATCGCGGTTCTACTGGAATCATTGCCGCTACCGTGAGTCACCACGCCAACCAGCTTGCCGTCCCTAAAGACGCCTGTTCCGCTATCTCCCGACCGGCAACGACCACCCTGAACGTCAAAGACACGGCGAGTATAGAACCTGCGATTCACCACGTCGTAACGACGTTCGGACGCAGCGGCAACCTTCAGCTTGAACGAACCACGACTATTGATCGTGCGGAACGCACCCTTGTTGACCGTAAGATCCGCGACCCTGACTACGGATGAACAACGCTCAGAATCAACCGAGACCAAGGCCAGGTCCACGTCATCATCCTTGGCCTCCACCCTGCAAGCCATGTACTTGCCCTGCAACGTCACCGCCTGCGGCCACGACCCAACCTTACCGACGACATGAGCAGCCGTGATGCCGTAGGTTCGCCCACCCTGCATATAGATCATCGTGCATCCACCACCATTCACACGGATGGAGGCGTAGTGGATAGCCAAGGGATCGACCTCGGCTACATCAGGAGCCGGAGACCATGTCCAGATCAGGATGGGGATCAGGGTCGCGAGGGTAACGCAACTGGCATGCGGCCGTGTCATTTTTTTGTCTCGCGGAACGCTGCTCGGACAGATTCTGCCAAGTCGCACGCTTCCTGCACAACCGCCACCGCCCGCCCACGCGATAACCCGAGTCACGCCGCCAGCGAGGGGCGGTACCGTGGTTCGGATCTGGCGGTTACCGCCGGTGAGTTGAACGCCGGGGCTGGGGTGGGGAGACTACTGCAAGGCGGATTCTGTTGACACGTGAAGGACGCTGGCTGACAGAACTCGATTCCCAGGAAGAGAGAATTGCCCATGGCAAAATCACGGTCCAGAATCGAACGCGAGCGGCGAGACATGCGACGGGACATCGTCCTGATCGTAGGGGTTGTCAGCGGTTGTCTGGCCGGTCTGTCCGGACTCTTTTTGAACCTCCTGTTTCCTGAATCAGACGTGTACCCGATTCTTGGATGGGCAGGAGGTATTGTGTTTGCCGCGTCAGGAATGGCAATTCGCTGGTTTCGATTTCGATGTCCGGAATGTAATGCTGGTCGACTCAAGCCCATCGCTAGTCCTGGAGACCGGACGGTGTGGGAGAACGACAGGAGGAAACTGATTTCGCAGTACTACGACTGCAATCGTTGTGGCCATCGAGAGTGGATTGAGCACGACTGATATCCCCGCATTCTTCACCCCATCCGACACCGTGTCCGGGCCTGCGGAGATTGACAAGGCCGACCGATTGATTGTTGACCACCAAAGTCGAGCCATGTTAGCCTGCCCCGGTACGGTCGCGACTTCTGCCACATTGGGAGCGAGTTCCATGCTCGGACGAAAGTGGATTTGCATTGCTGTCATCTGTTCGACTGCCTGGGGTGTGCCGGAGGTGTTGGCGACAACTCAGCCTATCGCCGTTAGTGTCGATGATGTAGCGGGGGGCCGCAAAAGCGTCACAGTCTTCGCCAGAAATGCCGCTTCCGCCTCAGCGAAGGCTACGAACCAGAATCCGGGGTGGTCGGTGGTGTCGGTCAAAAAAGTTAATGATGACCCTAAAAGCATGGCTTATAGAGTCGTGATGAAGAAGTAGCACGGCCCGCGACAGCCGATGCTCAACCGAACACCCTTCGTCTGCGCCGCCGGTTGCCGTGAAATACCGTTCGGATCTGGCGGTTACCGTCCCTGGACGGCCTCGACGATGGCCAGGATTGCTGTTCGCGTGTCCGGCAGCGGCGAGTGCCAGGCGTCAATCACCTGGGCCAGATCGGCGTCGTCTGGGGCATATTCGTCACCAACTGCAGCGATTTTTGCAGCGATTTCGAGAAGTGGTCGTCGGTGACCTGTAGGTAATGCTTCGCAGCGATGGGCTGCGAGTCTCCAATCCACTGGTAGTCCACGTGCTGCTGCGGCTTCGGTAAAGTGAGGGCCTGTACACAGATCAGGCTTCATCGGGCAAGAGATTCCAGCAATGCGAGGATCCGTTTGGACTCCTTGTCAGCCGGCGTGCGACTCTTTGGCGTCCACCAGCCAAGCATTCTCCAGCCACCTTCTTCGCCGAGGACATTGGCCGGCACTTCGACCAGGGCACGATCCGCTCGCGTGGCCGTGGGGGACAGCCGCCCCTTGGTTTTGAGCTCCTTCAAGCGATCCCGAAGGAGCGCAAGACGCTCATAGTCTTCGAGCCCTTCGCGGAACGCCTCCCAGTGTTTCGTGTCATGGATCGTCCCTGGCCCCAGGAACATTGGCGAGTAATGCGGGAGTGTTCCAACGGCGTAACGGTTCCACGACCCCCCGCCCGCGTCGCCGTAGGACCAGAAGCCCGTCCCGGTCATTCCTCGTTTCCATGAACGCCATGCGAGCATTCGGTAGTGTCCATAGGGATCCGACATCTCGATCGGCATGTTGAGATAGGTCCACAACTCAGCGCCTCTACGCGCGACGTGTCCGGCGTAGTACTCCTTCGCCGCTTTCGGGCTGGGCTCGTAGTAGCCGAGTGCCGGTATAAAGATGTCTATCAGATCGTAAAGCTCCTGGACCTTGGATAGATCGGGCCGCGACTGGATGCTGGTCTGGACGATACGTAGCTCGGGAAAACCGGCCTTAAGCGGCCGAGCCAACTGGAGAATCTGCTGAGCCTGTTCGTCGGTCGAGAACTCGTCCCAGATGAGAACGCCAACCTGTTCCGGCTTGATGAGCTTTGAATCGGTGACATGCTGCCGAAACGCGGCGGCCCAAGCACGGATTCGTGCACCAAACTCCGGCGTTCCCAGAAGGGCGCCGGCGAATCGTGTGCGTCGCCCGAAGGTAAGCACGTAGTATCTGGGGGCCGCATCCCAGCCCTTCACCCAGGCATCGAAACGAGCAAAGTATGGCGGTTCGACCAACTCATTCTTGCTGTTGAAATGGTCGGCGTTCGGCTCGGGCACAACCTGTTGGCTGACCCCCCAGGTGACGTTGACGAAATGTCTCTTCAAGTTCTGCATCGCCAGAGACTTGTGTGTAAATCCAATCATCCGCTTGAGATCATGGGTCCCTCTACCGTCCGTGTAGTCCCAGATGGTCGTCGCGCAACGAATTCGTTTCGGAAAGACAACCTTGGAGATGTGCACGTGAAGTGAGACAGACCATTTTTCCGTGTTAGTGGATAGGACGATCCGGCCTTCGTGATCCCCCGCGGCGAGTGATGCCGGAGGATGAAATCGAAACCAAATCTGCCGGGTCATGCCGGCTGGGATCGTGACAGCGTAGCTGCCGCTGGTGATCTTGATTGGTTCGAGTGCCGTGGCGAGTTCCCGGCCGTACTGTGTGTCGGTAAAGAGAACCTCGTGCGGTTCGATCCACGGTGGAGTCGGCGAAAGCGGTAAGCCGGCGAAAGAAATCCGGACGGTTTTTGGCTGATCGGCGGCATTTGTCAGAACGAGCGCCCGGGAACGGTACTCTCCTGGCATGATCTCCAATGGTGGAAGCTCTGCAACGATTTTCGCAGTCGGCGAGTCCAGGGGGCGCAGAGGATCCCAACGGCAACGATGCCAGATGGCGAGTTCGCCGAAACCTTGGGCGCGAAGGATCGGCGCGTTGATCGCGAAGATCTTGGAGTGCACTTCATTCAGTGGAAGAATTGCCCGGAATCCGGCAGTGTCCCGAACGGTGAACGACGCCGCAGATTCGGCCAGGGAGTCCAGCCTCTGTGCAAGCCGTGCACGTTCGTTCCGAAGCAATTGTGTTTTCGCCATACGTTTCCGCAGTACAGCGATGTCCCGCAACATCCGGAGCCGCACGCCTCTCTCGGTTGCACCAGTTCGGACGAGCGACATCACGTCCACTACGGGACTCCGGGGTCGTCGCTCCTTGAGGAGGTCCGCGTCGCCTCGGTAGACCTCAATTTCGTCACAGACGATCGCCGAAGGGGCAGCCACCGCGAGACGGACAAAACGGCCGTGAGTCCTTAGTGCGTCCGTTCGGTACACATGTACGCCACTGACTGGTGGCAACTCACGACGATGCGACAGGTCGAGCAGGTCGCCCGCGAGATGAAATGTTTTACCGTCGTCGCTTACAAGAACATGGATTGCGTTCGGCCAGTACCTACCGGATTCACCGCCTGAGGTTCGAAAGGAGACACCACAGATAGGTTCCGGTTGTTCGAGGTCGAATGTGATCTGGATCGGAACTCGGCTCCTGCGCCAGCCGACCGCACCCTTGGCCGGACGGCATCCTTCTTCGTGCCGCCCATCGGTGAGTTGTTTCGCGTCGCCTGGGTCAGAGCAGGACGGGAGATTCGGCACACGGTCGAACGTCGCTGTCTTGCCCAGTGCGACGTTGCGGGCAACCTCCACGCGTTCCTCCGCATCGACGGTTGATTGAGCGCCGACCACAGAAACGCAAAACAAACAAATCCGAAAATCTCGAGACGCTCGGCTCAGCCCCATGGGCGAAATTCTAAGGAGGAGGTCTCGCATCGTTCATTCGCCCCGGTGGAGGGTGTCTACACCTTACCGATTTACTATTTCGGTGTGGCTAGGGTAAGCCGTCGCTGACAGTGATGCCATTGCCGGCGTGTCTGCGAAGGATGCTCGACTTGCTGGCGTTATCAGCCCGGCCCCGCTGAGCGACGCCGGTACCGTGGTTCGGTTCTGGCGGTTTCCGCCGGTGAGTTGAACGCCGGGACTGGAGTGGGGAGACTGAGGGGCTACACCTACGGTCGACGGGAAGTTGAGGAACAACTCGGGAAACTCAGGCTAATTCAAAAGCTCACCCTGTTACGTGTCGTGGCATTCCTGGCTGGCCACGCCATCTTCCATTCTTTCGGACAACCGTGAATCTCGGCATGCATTGGCTGGTTGCTGATGATCCATGATCAAATCAAGTGTTCAGCAAGGACAATCATGAAGTACTCGGCGTTTGCATTGTTGTTACTCGGCGTCGGCCCGATGTTAAATGCGGCCGACAAACCGCCCCATATTGGCACGCGGCTCGAAGTGTTTGTTGA
>CAWVUS010000336.1:0-5175 GCA_963933195.1 uncultured Planctomycetaceae bacterium | reverse complement strand
GGGCACCAGTTACGACACGCTCAGCGGCGGCCCTGGTGACGACACGCTCGACGGAGGCGACGGCTACGACCGGATCTCCGAATCGGCCGACGTCGACTTCACCGCAACCGACAGTTCGCTGGCCGGCCTGGGAACCGACACACTGATCAATATCCAGTTGGTCCAACTGTTTGGCGGTTCCACCGCCAACACGATCGACACGTCGGCCTTCACCGGCCGCGCGTTCCTCAACGGGTCCGGGGGCAACGACACGCTGACCGGTGGCGGCTGGTACGACCGGATCTTCGGTGGTTCGGGCCGGGACCTGATCACCGGGGGCACTTCGGCCGTCGACCCGGGCACCGGGCGGTTCACCTACGACGTGCTCCGCGGCCAGGGCGGCAACCTCGACACGCTGATCGGCGGGGCCGGAGGCGACAAGCTCGATGGTGGTGCCGGCCACGACAGCCTGGTCGGTGGCGATGGTGACGATGTTTTGACCGGCGATAGCGGCAACGACACGATCGACGGCGGCGAGGGAACTGACCGGTTGCTGGAACGCGCCGACGTCGACATGACGTTGACCGACGAAAGTCTCAGTGGCGGAATGGGCAGCGACGTCATCACGAGCATCGAAACCGCCTATCTCAAGGGCGGCAACAGCAACAACCGTCTCAACGCTTCGGCCTTCACCGGCAATGTCACGCTGATCGGCGTCGGCGGTGACGACACCCTGCGGGGAGGTGCCGGGGACGACCTGATCTACGGTCGGGCCGGGGCCGACTCGATGCTCGGCGGGGATGGAGACGACACGCTCAAGGGACTCCGCGGCAACGACACGCTCAACGGCGGAGCCGGCAACGACTGGCTGGACGGCGGCAACGACGACGACGGAATCTCCGGCTACACCGGCGACGATTCACTGTACGGCCGTTCGGGTGACGACACGCTGGTCGGTGGTGCAGGCAACGATACGCTCTACGGGGCCGACGGGGCCGACATCACCCTGGGTGACGATGTCGACGACAACTCGGAACTGACTCGTGACGACGACTGGATCGACGCCGGGGCCGGTGCCGACACGGTACGGGGCGGAGACGGGACCGACCAGTTGATGGATGGTGTGGCCGAGGTCGACGAGGCCTACTCGTTCTGGGCCGACTGGGTCGACAACCTGTAGAGCCGGGTGCCGGGTGAAATCGGGAGCGTGGGGACCAACGGTCTTCCGGGAGGCCCCATCGGCCTCTACCGGTTGATGCCGATGTAGAAGCTGAAGACCCGCTCGTTGTCGAGATCCTGCTTGATCACCGGGATGCCCCAGTCGACGGCAATCGGAACCGGCCCCATCGCCGGGATCGTGACCCGTAGGCCCGCCCCCAGCGTCAGCCGGAAGTCGTCCATCGCCACGTCGTTCTCGACCGTACCGAAATCGCTGAACACAACAGCCGAGACCATCTCGTCGGCCGTCACCGGGAACTGGTACTGAACGCTACCCAGTGCCATCCACGAACCACCGACGCCGGTGCCGGGGAAACCCGCCTCCCGCGGTGTCACACCACGAAAATCGAAGCCCCGAAAACTCTGGTATCCACCGGCAAAGAACCGTTCGTAAATCGGCGTGTCGTCGCCGGTCCAACCCACCTGCCCCGACAGTGACAAGACCTGCCGGCCCTGTCCGTCAGGCCGCTCGTGCAAGGTGAAGTACTGCTTGGCATCACCGCGAATCTGGGGATACGAGAAGTCACCAAAGGCCTGCTCGTAACTGGCCTGGACGAAATGCCCCTCGGTCGGAATGAACGAGTTGTCCCGGGTATCGTGAGTCACAGCCACCTTGCCGGTCGTGAACCATGTTTCCCCAAGAGCTCTCAACAACAGGTCCGGTGTCGGAACGTCGGGATTCTGGAGGTCGACCTGTTCAAGCCGCAACGTGCCGGCCAACGACCATTCTCGCGTGAGTTGCCGACCGACCGTGATCCGTCCCCCCGTACGATGTTCATCCCAGTCGTAGAAGAATCGCTGGTAATAGAAGCCGGCCAGGCTGAGACTGAAATCGGTGTCCATGAAATAGGGATCCGACCAGTTGAACAGGTACCGGCTGAAGTAGTAGCCGGGCATCGCCTCGATCCGGAACCGCTGGCCACCGCCACGGAAGGCCGTTCCATCGGCAACATCCTGCAAACTCGTGGGAAGTCGCAACAGGTCGAAGTTGTTCTCGTCCAGTACGATCGAGCCAATCAGGCCCGAGTCGCTGTTCACCCCGGCCCCGAACATCAATCGACCGGTCCGTGCCTCGGTGACATCCACGTCGATATCGAGCAGGCCGTAGTTGGGATCGGTCAGGGCGCGGCCGAGCGATCCGAAGGGATCACCCAACGGTGAGTTCTCGAGAATCGGGTTGAACGGCTGTGCAGCGGGATTCGGCGACGGATTCTGGCCCCGGGCGATTGGCGGCGCATCACCGGTCAGAACATCGGTGAGCAGTCGATGTGACGTCTGCAACAGGGTCCGTGTGGACGCCGTGAGTGACGAATTCGACTCGGTCCGTTGTACGAACTGGGGTGAGGGAGACTGGCCGGGTCCCGTGTTCTCGTGGCCCGTCGAGGGAATCAACCCTGAGAGAGGGTTGGCCTGGATTTTTTTGGGCACCAGTTCCTCGGGTTCAAGCGGTCGGACCCGGATTTTCGGGCCGCGAATCGCGCCCCTTTCGAAAATCATCCCCGCCAGCCGTCGCTCGCTGCGATTGATCAGCTTCGGATTGGCCAGTTCTCCAGGTTGGAACAGCAGCCGGTTCAGAACGACAGTTTCCTTGGTGTGGGGGTAATCACCGTGGAAATGCACATCGATCGGGCCGAACAGGTACGGACGGTCCTCGTCGATGTCGTAGATCACATCGACCATGGCGGGCGCGTTGTCGTCAAACCGTGTCAGTGGATCAACCCGGGCAAACAACCGCCCCAGTTGACCATACATCTCCTTCATCCGCTGAACGTCGGCCGCCAGGTACCGCTGGTTGAACGACTGGCCTTTTGTCAGCGCCATATCGGTCGCCAGTTGTTTTTTCGTGTACACCTTGTTGCCCCGCAGCGTGACGCTGCGAACGGTGTACTGCGGCCCCTCATCGATCTTGAATTCGACCGTCAGGTTGGCGTCGCCCAGGCGAAACGGGTTGTAGAGCACGTCACCGGTCAGCACGCGGTGCATGATCTTGACGTCGAAGAAACCCAGCCCACGGTAATAAGTGGTCAAGCCCTGCTTGTCCTGGGGAATCGTCTTGGGGTCGAATTTTCCGCCAAACAGGTCGATTCCCAGTAAGGCCGTCTTGGTCGTGAGCTTGGTCTTGAGAATCCCGGCGGTGGCGTATTCGTAGTTGTTGCCGATGAAAGTGACACCGGCCACGACGACTTTCTGGCCCTCTTCGATTGCGAACACCACGTCACGGTCGCCACGTTTGCCACCGGTGGTGAGCCGGACCTTGGCAAATGGGAAACCCTTTTCACGGTAGAGTTCATCAATCCGTCGCAGCGCCTCGCGATTGGTACTGATATCAAAGGGACTGCCGACCCTCAGGCCAATCGCCTCGGAGAGGTCATCATTGTCGAGCCGCTTGTTTCCCTCGAAACGAATCGCACGGATCATCGGTCGCTCGACGACCCGAAAAACAAGTATCCGTCCAGCGGGATTGCCGGGATCGGGTCGGTAGATCGGTTCGACGCTGAAGAACCAACGGGTGGCAAACAGGCGTCGCACATCGTCACGAACCTGGGCCTCGGTCACCGTGCGACCAGCCTGGACACGCAACAGGTTGCGAATATCGCGTTCGGTGATCGAATCATTTCCCTCGATCTGCACAAACGTGACCGGGGAACCACTGGCCGTAGAGATCTCCTCGATGGGCTTGGCAGCCGTCTCTGGTTCGGGAGTCGCCAAAAGACGTCGAGGTGATGTTGCCCCGGGGGACTGGCCACGCACGATCGGACCACCCTGGCAACCCAGCGCAACGATTGTTGAGACGGTCAGGATCCCGGCCACAACTTTCCGGCGCAGGAACCGGTCACAAAAGAGGACCGCCATGGCGGATCTCACGGAGTAGGATCTGAAGGGGAGACGAGCGAGAAAACTCGAGGGAGCCGCGTATGTAGTGGATCTACCCGGGTGCGACAACCCGAATTTTCCACACTCAATCCCCCATCGCTCACTTCTCCAGCGATTCGCCGATCCGGTAAATCGCCTCGGTATCCAGGACCCCATCGTTGGCCACGAACAGCCTCTTCAGGGCGGCCGTGTGGATCTTCATCTTGGTCCCTCCGACCCCGATCGCTCCGTATCGAACCACTCCACCCGACTCGACCGCCTTGTCGGTCATCTCGACCCCCTCGATCCCCAACGGGGGCACCGCATTGAGATCGATTGCTACCTGCAGGTCGGACGCGGCCAGTGTTTCGGCCGAAATCAACTGCACACCGGTGGCTCCGGCGGCAATCACCGTTGTGGCCCCAGCCAGGGCTGCAGCCACGCTGTCCGAATCGCCCGTCGCAACCGGATCCAGTTCCGCCTCTGCAACCCGCGTGGCAATCGATTCGCACGTCGCCGCGGCTCGCTCGAGACTCCGGCTACCCACGCGGACACGAGCACCCTCCAGCGCCAGCAATTCGGCGGCCCGCTGACCAACCGGTCCGGTCCCACCCAACACGACCGCCACCGATCCGGCCAACGTCACGTGACGCCGCGCCCGCAACACGGCCGCAGCAGCCGTCGTATTGGATCCGTTGGAATCCATCATCACCGACACTCGCATCGGGCCGAAAAACGCCTCCTGGACCGCGGCAAAGACCTGTTCACCGGCGGCAACATCGCTGCCACCAACAAAAATCGCCGTGCTCGACAGATCGTGGACACCCCGGGTGAAGATCGCGCCGTGTACCAAAGACTCGACCGTCTCCGGTGTCACCCCACCATAGGCGAACAACTGCTCGACTCCCGAATCGACAGCCACCACCCGGTCAAAAACACTTGGCTGCACATCAGTGTCGAATTGCACGAGGATCGACTTCATCGGCCCGATCTCCCAACACAGAAAAACACGCCCGGTTCCCTCTCGATGAGAGAACCGAGCGGTGATTTTGACGCTCTTCTAACAGCAGCGTCGCAGCGAATCACTCGCCGCCTTCGCCACCGTCATCGCCACCGTCATCGCCA
>CAWVUS010000335.1:0-5217 GCA_963933195.1 uncultured Planctomycetaceae bacterium | reverse complement strand
CACTCAGCTTTTCTCTCCAAATTTCCCCGGTCTCGGAGGCATGGATGCCGCCGGAGGCGACTCTCGGTTTGCGCGACGCCGCGTTGCGGTGGCGAGGCCTGTTGGTGCCCGCCGGCGTGGTGTCGTTGCTGCTGGTCATCATCATCCCGGTCCCTCCCGGACTGCTGGACCTGTTGCTCGCTGCCAGCATCACGCTCGCGGTGCTGGTACTGCTGACAACCATCTATGTCGAACGTCCACTTGATTTCAGCGTTTTTCCCACGCTGTTGCTCGGCGCGACCATGCTCCGGCTGGTCCTCAACTTCGCTTCCACCCGGCTGATCTTGACCCGGGCGCCCACCGACGGAATCGAGGCGGCAGGCGGTGTGATCAAGGCGTTCGGCGACTTCGTCACCGGCGGCCAGATCGCCGTCGGAGCCATCCTGTTTCTGATCCTGGTCGTCGTGCAATTCCTGGTCATCACCCGTGGTTCGAGTCGCATCAGCGAGGTGGCTGCCCGCTTCGCACTGGACGCCATGCCGGGTCGCCAGATGGCCATCGACTCGGACGTTGCGGCCGGATTGATCACGGGAGAAGAGGCCAGGGTCCGTCGTGAGGAACTCGGGAGCCAGGCCGACTTTTACGGAGCGATGGACGGAGCCGGAAAGTTCGTTCGCGGTGACGCGATCGCTGGCATTGTGATCACCCTGACCAATATCGCCGGGGGACTCTATGTCGGCATGGTCCAGGGAGGACTGTCACTGTCTCGTTCGGTCGACATCTTCACCCGACTGACGATCGGCGACGGGCTGGTGACACAGGTCCCCGCCCTGCTGCTCTCACTGGCCGCCGGATTGATCGTGACCCGCTCCTCGAGCGATCGCCACCTGCCCCGCGCGATCGTGCAACAACTCTTCGGCCAGGCCGAGGTGCTGTTCCTGGCAGCGGGATTCCTGATCGTGCTGGCCCTGACCGGCCTGCCCGCCGTGCCACTCGTCACTCTCGCCGGAATCTGCCTGGTCAGCGGCGTGGCATTGATTCGCCGACGGACTGGCCTCAACACGACCGACAGCTCCACCTCGGACACTCCGGACAGTCGCACACCACCGCCCACACCCACCGCCAGCAAATCTCTCTCCGCCTCCCAGGCTGTCGCCAGTCCCTTCGTCGAACCGTTGGCACTCGAACTGGGCAGTGGGTTGCTGGGCCTGGCCCAGGGCCATGGCCTGGTCGAGCGGATCGGCGAGATTCGCGAGCAGGTGGCCCGTGAACTGGGTTTCCTGCTTCCGGAAGTCCTGATCCGCGACAATCTCGGCCTGCCCACCGACGGTTATCAGTTCACCTTGCGAGGCGCCCAGATCGCAGACGGTCGCGTGCAACCGACACATCCCGATGCCGCCCTCGGACTGCTCGAGCACCTCGGCCGGGTCGTTCGACGTCATGCCACCGAGTTGCTGACACGCCAACAGGTCCACCGGCTGATCGACCGCTTGGCCGAACGGGCTCCTCGACTTGTCGAGGAACTGGTGCCCGCGGTCGTTCCCACGTCACGACTGCATCGTGTGCTGGGCAACCTTCTGGCCGATGGAGTCCCGATCCGAGACCTCGAAACAATCCTGGAAACTCTCGGCGACCTGCTCCCCGCGACAACCGACCCCGACCAACTGACCGAGCTCGTGCGGCACCGCCTGGCCCGTTCCATCTGTGGACTCCATCGCGATGAGAAACGACGCCTGCAGGTGGTCACGCTTGATCCCGAACTCGAGGAAACCATTGAAGCCCACAGCAGATTTTCCGACGGTGGGCTGCAGACCTGGCTGGCTCCCTGGTTGTCCGAACGACTCACCACCAGCCTCGCGGAACGGTGCCAACGGCAGTCGTCCGACACGCCCCCCGTCGTCGTCCTTTGTTCCAGTCCCCTGGCCCGGGCCTCGGTCAACCGAATACTCTGCGACCAGCAACCACGTTTGATCGTGATGAGTGTCGAAGAGGTGTCCCGTGACACGCAGGTCGAATCGCTCGGACCACTGGCTATCTCGCTCGAAGAACCCGCCTCCGGCACACAACGCCGCCTGGCCGCCTGAATTCACATCCCTCTCATCCAGACACAGCATCCACCGGGTAACGACCAACCGAGCTCCAGAACCCAACCCCGGCCGAAAGACGCGAAATGACAGATCCCGACGTCAGGACCTACCGTGCCGCAACGATTCATGAGGCACTGCGTCTGCTCGAGAACGACCTGGGCCGTGAGGCGGTCATCCTGCACACCCGTCAGATCGAAAAACGGGGTTGGCTGCCGTGGACAAGGGTACGGGACGAGGTCGAAATCACAGCCGGCCTCGGCTGGACCGTCGCGCCCGCGATGGCTGCGACCACCAGTCCCGAGCCGCCGGCAGTTTTATTCGACAACTCCTCCCACTCGTCATCCAGGGACATTCCGTCAGCCACTGATCTCTCCTCGGTCCCCCCGGCCGGCCCGGCAGCGTCCTTCACGCGGATGCCCCAGGAGCTCACAACGGGCATGACTGATCGGCTCGCCAGTCTCGAAGAACGATTCGCTCAACTCGACAGCAACTCGACATCGTCAAACGCGATGGTTCCACCGGAACTCTTCGACCTCTACACCGAACTGGTGGATTCCGGACTCGAAGAGACTCTCGCGCTGGAATTCGTTTTTGCCCTGAAACGCGAGGCGATCCCCGGTGAAATATCCGACCCGGCCCTGTGCCGGGCCCGACTGGTAAAAATGGTCGAGGACGAATTCGAAGCCGCCGCCGCGATCGCGGCGACACCGGGCCAGCGACGTGTGGTGGCACTGATCGGACCAACCGGGGTCGGCAAAACAACGACCATCGCCAAACTCGCCGCCAATCTCAAGTTGCGCGACGGTGTCCGTATGGGCCTGGTCACCGTCGACACGTATCGCATTGCCGCGGTCGAACAACTCAGGACCTACGCCGAGATCATCGATCTTCCGATGAAGGTGGTCACCACGTCGATGGAAATGAGACGGGCTTTGGACGAGTTCAGTGACATGGACCTGGTGTTGATCGACACCGCCGGCCGCAGCCCACGTGACGAACTTCAAATCGGAGAACTCAAGAGCCTACTGGCAGACGCCAAGGTCGACGAGGTTCACCTGGTGCTCAGTCTCACTGCCGGCCTCGAATTCCTCACCGCCACCGTTGAACACTTTTCCTCCGTCGGCACCAGTTCCCTGGTGCTGACGAAGCTGGACGAGGCCCAGGAACTGGGCGTGATGTTGAACCTGGCCCGACGTGTCGGGCTGCCGGTCAGCTACCTGACCACTGGGCAGGATGTGCCCGACGATATCGAACCGGCCGAGACTCAGCGAATGGCCCGACTGGTCCTGGGCCAGGACCGGTTGCTGGCCCCCGGCACCGGACTGACGGAGGTCCAGCCATGACAACACTCGACGGACTGCTCACCGAAACTCTCCATTCCGACCAGGCCCGCCGACTGCGAGGACTGGTTGAACAACGACAGCAACACAGACTCGCGGCCGACAACTCGACCACAACAACCGCCACGGTGATCGCGGTAACCAGTGGCAAGGGCGGCGTGGGCAAAAGCTGCCTGGCACTGAACCTCTCCATTGCCCTGGCACGACTCGATGTCCGCGTCGCGTTGCTGGACACCAGCCTCGGCCTGGGCCACCTCGACCTGATGTGTGGTCTCAATGGCTACTGGAACCTCGGTCACGTCCTGGCCGGAACTCGCCGCCTGCCCGAAATCACGCTCGAGGGTCCTTCGGGGATTCACGTCATTCCCGGCGCCGGCCGCCTGTCCAAGCTCCCCGACGGGGACAAGCCAATCAATCCCGACGTCTCAGAACAACTCGTCTCGCTGGAAACCGGACACGATGTCCTGGTCCTCGACACCGGGCACTGGGAACATCCCTTCGTGGTCAATTGCCTGTCCGCTTCCGACACGGTGCTGGTGGTAACCACTCCGGAACCGACTGCCCTCGCCGATGCCTACGCCACCTTCAAGGCGATGTCTCGTGGTGCCAGCGGACACCTGCAGACGCTGGTCAATCGGGCCGAGTCGGCCAAGGTCGCCGAAGAAATCCACCAACGACTGGTTCGAACGACGCGGATCTTCCTGGAGGCTGAACCTCCGCTGGCGGGGTGGATTCCAGACGACCCCGAGATGGCTCAGGCAATCCACAGCAGGACACCGCTGATGGCCCAGGCTCCGGACAGCCCGGCCGGACGAGCCATCTCGCAACTCGCGGCACGGCTGGTCTACCACTCACCGAAGAGCAGCGAATCCGTCCCGTTTTTCCAGCAACTCTTCAAGTCCAACCACCACCAGGACAACACCCCGGTTTCCATCAATTGACTATCGACTCAAAAATCCACCAGACAAAAATTTAACTTCACGTTTCCAGCCACGGCAAGTCGATAACACCTCAGACGGGCGTCGTTGTTTCAGACGCGCTCGAGATGTTTTTGACCGCTAGGGCGATCGGTCGGAACCACAACCGACTTCAATTCACGGAGGAATTCATGGCGGTCAAGGCCATTGATCCGAAAGTCCAGCAACTCTGGATCGATTTCAAGCAGGACCAAACGGACCAGCATCTGCGCAATCGACTGATCGAACAGTACTACCAGTTGGTCAAATACAACGCCGAACGTGTCTGGGCCAAGCTGCCCGAGGGCGTCGATCTCAACGACCTCATCTCGGCCGGCGTCTTCGGTCTGATGGATGCCATCGAGGCGTTCGATCTCAGCCGGGGAGTCAAGTTCGAAACCTATTGCGTCCCACGAATCCGTGGAGCAATGCTCGACGAACTCCGCATGATGGACTGGGTTCCGCGGCTGGTCCGCAGCAAGGCCAGCAAGCTCGAGGCGGCACGCAAGCGAGCCCAATCCAAGACCGGGCGACCGCCAACCGACAAGGAAATCGCCAAGGAGATGAAGCTCAACTCGGGCGAATTCCACAAGTTGAAGACCGAGGCCGCCCCGGTCATCACCGTCAGTCTCAACAAGAAGTGGTACGAAACGGACAGCTACAAGGATGTCCGAGAGGTCGATATCCTCGAGGACGGCAAGGGCGAGGACCCGACCAAGGACATCCATAAAGAGGACCTGATGAAACTCGTCACGCGGGGACTCAACCGCAACGAGCGACTGATCATGATCCTCTACTATTACGAAGAACAGACGATGAAGGAGATCGGCGCCACGCTCGGACTCTCCGAGTCAC
>CAWVUS010000334.1:0-5245 GCA_963933195.1 uncultured Planctomycetaceae bacterium | reverse complement strand
AGGCGGTGGAGCCAGGAGGACGTTGCCGGAGATGCGTCTGAGGGGGCCATGGGCGTTATGGCGTCAACAGGCGCGGTCACGGCGTGGGCTCCGGATCGTCGCGGTGAACCAACGCGTTGTCGAAATAGTTGACGGCCATTCCCGCGTCGACAACCACGCCCTGGGCGTTGATTCCTGAAGCGCGGGGAGACAGGAGAAACGCGACCGTCGCAGCAACTTCTTCTGTCTGCACGGCCTGCTTTCTCAGAGTGGCCTGCTCGGCATAGAGGTAGCTGTCGACATAACCCGGGATCCCGGCCGAGGCGGATGTCTTGAGCAGGCCTGGGCAGACGGCGTTGAACCGGACACGGCTGAATGTCGAAAAGCTCTTGGCGAGAAAACAGATCGACGAATCCAGGGCCGCCTTGACCGGTGCCATGTAGCCGTAGTTTTCGGCAGTCATGCGCGTGGTGGAGATCGAGATGGAGACAACGCTTCCGTGATCGGGGTCGATCAGTTTCCGGAGCGCGTTGGAAACTGCCACCAGGGAAAAGCAACTGATGTCGATGGCCTGCAGAAATGCCGAACGGGGTGTCTCGTGAAACGGAAGCCAGCCAGCCGAATAGTCGGCAAATGCGATCGAGTGCACGATGCCGTGGAGCCGGTTGGTGATGCTGGAGACCTCCTCAGCCAGCCGCTGTATTTCGTCGGGGCGTTCGACATCGCAGAGAATCACCGGGGCATCACTGCCAGCGAGTGTGCGGACCGTTTCGGCTCGCTCGTCACTGCGAACCGCGTAGATCACGCGCGCCCCGGCATTGGTCAGCACTTGGGCAACGTGCCACGCGACGCTCTTGCGATTGGCCACTCCCATCACCAGAACGTCGCGGCCGGTGAGGTCGAGGAAATCGGCGGGCATGATGCCAGTCACTGTGACAAAAAACTATGGGGAACGCAACGGGCGCCTCGGGCTAGCGTTGACGTACTCGGGGTGAGGAACTGAAGATTGGATAGAGATGGGTTGTGCTCCCCGGGTCGCAAGATGAATGGGGGGTGGTTCGGGAAATCGAAACGGTGTCGCCGGAGTGTGATTCGTGTTTGGCAGGCAGATCCGCAAGCCGACCCTGGCGGTGGTGTGTCGCAACCTGGCCACCATGTTGTTTTCGGGTGTTCCGGTGGTGAAGGCCCTGAAGGTGGCAGGCCGGAAAGGAAAAGACTCGCGGTGCCAACACGTGTTTATGGATATGGCCGAACAGGTGCGAGCGGGTAATGAACTCTCCGAGGCCATGGCACTACACCAGGGACGGTTTCCACAATTGATGATCAATATGGTGCGGTTGTCTGAGCACAGCGGAGCCCTCCCGGAGGTCCTCGAGCACCTGGCCGAACACTTTGATAACGCCGTGAAGCTTCGGCGGCGATTTCTGGGGATGATCACCTGGCCAGTGATTCAGTTCGTCGCAGCCACCGGGGTGGTAGCGCTAGTGATTTTTGTGCTGGGCATGCTGCCCGGGGGAGAGATGGTTTCAGAAATCACTTTCGGGCTTCGGGGGCCTACGGGTGCGATGACGTTTCTGGTTGGCGTGTACGGGGTCCTTGGACTACTGGCCGGTGGTTACTGGTTTGCTTCCTCGGTTGTGTCGGCCCGGCAGATCGTCGACCGTTTCACGTTGTCGTTGCCCGTTGTTGGTCGTTGTCAGCGGGCGTTCGCGATCGCGCATTTTTCGTGGGCCTTTTACTTGACTCAACAAACCGGCATGCCGATCCGCCAGAGTTTGCAGGCGACATTTCAGGCAACAGGGAACGGGGCATTTCAGGCGAAGTGTGAGTCGGTTTGTGTGTCGATCGAGTCAGGCGATTCTCTGACCGAAGCATTGGCTGACACGGGGTTGTTTCCCGAGGACTTCATTGAAATGGTTCATGTGGGCGAGACCTCCGGTACCGTGCCCGAAGAATTGCACAGGTTGAGTCCACAATTTCGCGAGCAGGCCGAACGGGCGTTGTCACTATTGTGTGGTGCCCTTGCCCTGGCTGTCTGGGGTGTTGTGGCCTTGTTTATCTTGTTCTTCGTGTTTCGGTTCTTCATGTGGTATGTGGGACAGATCAACCAGGCGCTGGAGGGAATCCAGTGATTGACCATTCCGCGGAATTTGGTTTTGACGTCACCACGACGAGTCCCGGAACTTCAGCTCGCTGTGGGACGTGGCACACACCTCACGGAACAGTCGAAACCCCCGCTTTCATGCCGGTGGGGACACGAGGGACGGTGAAGGGGCTGTGGCCGGAGCAACTGGTTGAGACCGGGGCAGAGATGGTCCTGGCCAACACCTATCACCTGGCACTTCGTCCTGGTGCGGAGGTGGTGGAGGAACTTGGTGGATTGCACCAGTTCATGCAATGGGATGGTCCGATCCTGACTGACAGTGGAGGTTTCCAGGTGTTCAGCCTGGCCGACATGGCCCGATTGACCGACGAAGGCGTGTCGTTCAAGTCGCACATCGACGGCAGTTGGTTCGATTTGACACCCGAACGGGCCGTGGCACTCCAGGAACAACTCGGGGCCGATTGCATCATGTGTCTCGACGAATGTCCGCCTCATGATGTTCCAAGAGAAAAGCTTTTGCGTGCCGTCGACCGCACCACCGACTGGGCTCGCCGATGTCGAGATGCCCAGAAACGGTCCGATCAGGCCCTGTTTGGCATCGTCCAGGGCGGTGTGGATCCGGCGCTACGTGAACGGTCGGCCGAAGGGTTGCTGGGACTCGAATTTCCCGGATACGCCATTGGTGGTCTCAGTGTCGGGGAAACTCCCGAATCCATGTACGCGACGCTTGATGTGACCACTCCAATGCTTCCGGTTGACCGACCGCGGTACCTGATGGGGGTTGGAACCCCGAGAGACCTGTTCGAGGCGGTTGTGAGAGGAGTCGACCTGTTCGATTGCGTGATGCCAACACGAAATGGTCGAAGTGCATCAGCGTTCACCAGCGCAGGTGAAATTCGATTGAAAAATCGCCAGTACCGCACGGACGAGGGACCACTGGATCCTGGCTGCGATTGTACCGTCTGCAACAGGTTCAGCCGCGGTTACCTCCGACACCTGATCCTGTCACGTGAGATGCTCGGGGCGATCATGGTCTCGTATCATAACCTCGTGTACTACCAGAACTTCCTGCGATCGCTTCGCGACGCGATCCGTGCCGACAGGGTGGATGAGTTTCGTTCGGTTCACCTTGCTGACGTTCCGGCATCTCTCTAGGATACGGGTTTGACTGGCTCCGAGTGCCGGACGGGCCAAGGCTGTCGCGGTTGGTGCGGTCACCAAAACGGGGTGCGTGGGATGTTTTCATCGCCTGGGCGGTTGTTTTTAACCGGAATTGCAGCTGCGATTCTAGGTGGGTTTGTGTGTGTTGGCCCAGTGATGGCCCAGGACACCACGGAATCAAAACCGGCCACTCCGGCAGCAAAACCGGCCACTCCGGCAGCAAAACCGGCGGAGAAAAGTGCCGAAACAACGACAACCGATGGCGAAGCAGCAGATCCTGCCGAAGCACCATCTCTTTCGGGGATGTTGGTTCCCGTCATTGGCATGGCGCTGATTTTTTACTTCATTGTGCTGGCTCCCCAAAAGAAAGCTCGAAAGAAACAGGATGCCCTGGTTGAGTCTTTGAAGAAACATGACCGCGTGGTCACCATTGGTGGCATCGTCGGGACGATCGTGTCGATCGACGCGGACAACCAGGAAGTCGTATTGGAAGTGGCGCCGGACACCCACGTGCGACTGCTTCGTCGCAGCATCCAGGGGCCCAAGCCATTTGGTAACGATGACGACACAGAGTCGACCGCCAAGTAGAGCCGTACAGGCACAGTCAAGGACACAACAAGACGATGCACCAACTCGGACTGGCAGGGGTTTTGGCCGAGATACCGCCATCGGTGACGGGCCTTGGGTTTGTCGCTGCGATTGTCGGTGGCGTTTTTGTGGCACGATGGTGTGCCAACCGTGAAGCTTTCGCCGACAGTCATGTGACGATGGGCGTACTGGGTTTTGCCGGCCTGGTCGCGCTGGGTTCGCTGGTGCCGGGTTTGTTCTTCGATCTGTCCGACGCAGGACGGATGTTGCTCGGGGTGGGCCTGGCCCTGGTCGGTTTCGGAGCCTGGATGGCATCCCGGGAAATGCTCAAGGGGCGACTGGTGGCAACCCTGTGCCTGTTGTATGTGGTCGTCGTGGGTGTGGCGTTCTGGCAGATGCCCCAGATGTACTTCGACAGCGGGAACGGGATCCGGGCCCTGTTATTGATCGCTTCGACGTTCGTGGTCCCGTTGAGCCTCGGGCGACTGGTGGCGATGGGGCTGAAAATGGAAGACCTGTCGTTTCGACTGGGAGTTGTGTTTACCGCGATCACACTGGCCACTTGGCCGATGGCCAAGGAGGTGGTGGTTCGGGCGGCGGACAACTGGACACACGGGGAAGCGGTGAAAAAGTGGAACCAGGGTAGCGATAATTATCCGGTCACAGCCGATGCAAAAAAGACGCTTGAAGAGCGTCGGCCCGGGTTGACCGTTCACTACCTTGCCGAAGGGAAGAGTTCGGCCGAATCAAAATCACCGGGGCGGCTGGGAGCCGCCAACGACAATAAGGCTGAGAAGCCGGAAGCCTCGGGTAAAGACAAGTGAGCGGAACCACGATGAGAAAGTCGACCGGGAGCGATCAGATGACGCGTTGGTGGGGATTGGCCTGTGTGCCGGCACTGTTGATGGTGTTGACCGTCGCCGGATGTAGCGACACCAATCCGATGATCAAGCTGCGTCGTGCGGGAGTCGTGATTCAACAGGACGACGAGCGAGAAAAGATCGAGCGAGTTGTGTTGTCCAAGTCGGCGAGTGCCGAACAGTTGGATCAACAGCTGAAGGATCTTGCCGAGGTTCCTCGCGTTCTTGAACTTGATCTCTCGGGGACGCAGGTCAACGACGCACACCTCAAGTTGCTTGGCAGACACGACGAACTGGAAACCCTGGACCTGTCCGGCACCGCGGTCACCAACAAGGGGCTGCCGGAGTTGGCCAGGTTGACCAGCCTTCGAAAGTTGACGCTGTCAAATACTCGTGTCACCAATGACGGCCTGGCCGAACACATTCCTGAATTTCCGGCGCTGAAAACACTGGAGCTCTCGAGGTCCAGAAAGCCGGTTCGAGATGTCGTCGTCGATAGCGACGAAGGGCTTCTGGAAACGATCTTTTCGGGCATCAAGCTTGGTATCGATCT
>CAWVUS010000333.1:0-5249 GCA_963933195.1 uncultured Planctomycetaceae bacterium | reverse complement strand
CCGCGTCGGTTGCCGCATCCGTCGGTGTCTCGGCGGTCGCCACAGCCGCGGTGGCCGTTGGAGGCATGATCATCGGTTCGGCGGTCTTGGCGATGGCCGAGAAGAACATCGAACCGTAGATCATGAAGAAGAGGACACCGAAGATGCTGTAGGCGGCGCCCAGTCCACGAGACTCGTATCGCTCGACGAACCAGTCGCCCAGGGTCAGATGCCGCATGCGGCGATACCAGACGCCGGTGATCCAGTAGAAGGGGGTCACAAACAGCCAGAACATCACGCTCCACATGCCGCTCATGCCACCGGTGAACGTGGTGCGGCCCGTGTTGACCGGATCACTGGACCCGGTTCCGGCCCCGAACGCAGCGAATGTCTGCAGCAACTTGCCGAACCCGCGACCGCCCAGGAAGAAGTCCTCCTGCTTGTTGATCTGCGTGGCACAGTAGGCACCGATGCCGATCATCATCAGGAAGTAACCGCCCAGCACGAGGTAGTCGGGAAGTGTCATGGTGGACAGAACCTTGAAGAAGACGGAACGGGGTGATTGGGTCGACCGGGATCGCATTCGAGCCAGCCACGATCCGAGCAAGGTAACCACCGCACTTGTGGGTTGCAATCGGGCCGCCGCCATCGATTCCCCTTCCGCACCACCACCGAAACGGGTATCTCAGTGGCCATGACCATCCCGCCGCCGTTCACCGACTTTCGCGGAGTCCCCGTTACGGTGATGGGCCTGGGGACATTTGGCGGTGGCTCGGGGGCCGTGGAGTTCCTTTGTCGGCGGGGGGCCGATGTCACCGTCACCGATCTCCGGGATGCCGGTGACCTGGGTGAGGAAGTCTCACGACTCGACAGGGTCGATGGCCCACCCATCCGCTGGCGGCTGGGCGAACACCGTGCCGAGGACTTCCGGGAGGCCGAGTTGGTCGTGGTCAATCCAGCGGTGCCGTTGGACAGCAGTTGGCTGGAGTTGGCGACGGCGTCCGGGGCCCGGCTGACCACCGAGATCGGATTGTTCTGGAACCTGTGTCCTGCCCGCACGATTGCCGTGACTGGCAGCAACGGCAAGTCGACCACCACGGCGATGATTCATGCCATTCTCGATGCATCGGGGCAGACGGCCTGGCTGGGTGGCAATATCGGGGGCAGCCTGCTGGGACAACTCGACGCGATCCGTCCCGATGACTGGGTCGTGCTCGAACTCAGCAGTTTCCAACTGGAGCACCTCGACCGGCAACAGGCTGCTCCGGACATCGCCGTCGTCACGAACCTGTCGCCCAACCATCTCGACCGTCACGGAACCCTGGACGACTACCGTCACGCCAAGCAGTCGATCCTGAGATGGCAAACTCCCGGGGAAATCTGCGTGTTGAATGACCACGATCCCGACGTGTCCGGTTGGTCGAGCCGCGGTCAACGGTACGGGTTCGGGATCGGTCAGGAAGGTCGGCCTGGCGTGTTCCTGTGCGAGGAGAATCACCAGGCGGCCGTTGTGCGGTTGGGTGGTTCGCCCGTCGAAATTCCCCTGGGCAACTGGTTGACCGTGGCGGGGCACCACAATCGGCTGAACGCGGCGGCCGCGACGACCGCGGCGCTGCTGGCAGGAGCCGGGTTGGGTGACGTTCGCGGTGGCCTCCGCGGGTTCGCAGGATTGCCACACCGGTTGCAACTCGTGGCAGAACACGGCGGTCGCAGTTTCTACAACGACTCCCTGGCGACGACCCCCGAATCGGTTGAGGTGGCGTTGGCCGCGTTCGATTCGCCGGTGGTATTGCTGGCCGGTGGGTACGACAAGCAGGTCCCCTTGCAGGGACTGGCCGACACGATTGTCGAGGGAACCCGAGCGGTGGCCTTGATGGGACAGACGGCCGGGGAAGTGGACCAGTTGCTGGAGGGACTGGGATTCCAGGGAGGGCGTCACGTCTGCGATTCACTGGAGGAGGCTTTTGACTGGGCGGTCGCGCAGTCCGAAGCCGGCGACAACATCGTGCTCTCACCCGGTTGTGCCAGTTACGACTGGTTCACCAGTTTCCGGGAGCGTGGCGAGACATTCACTCGCCTCGCCGCCGAACCCGGTTCCTGAACCCCGTGCTACAATCGGACCTTGCCGGAGGCCCCGGGGATTTCACGCACGTACCGCGGCACCGCGTATCCCGGAAGCCGGCTTTCCAACTCGTCCACCAGTTCACGTCCCCGCAACTCGGGGACCTCGAAGTGAGTTGTTCCCGTCACGCGGTCGAGTTGGTGCAGGTAGTAGGGGATCACCCCGAGGTCGGCCAATCGGTTGCACAATTCGGCCAGGGTGTCGGCGCTGTCGTTGATGCCCCGGAGCAGCACGGACTGATTGAGCACGGTCAGTCCCGAGTGCACCAGTTGTCGCAGTGCGTCTGCGCAGTCGTCGACCACCTCGGCTGGATGATTGGCGTGGACCACCACCACCGGTGTCAGACGTCCGTTGCGAAGTCGGTCGCAGAGCGTGTCGGTGACGCGACTGGGCAGGACCACCGGCAAGCGGGTGTGGAGCCGGAGTCGCGAGAGGTGGTCGATTTCTTCGAGTCGACTGATGAGTTGATCAAGGCGTGTGTCGGAGAGCATCAACGGGTCGCCGCCGCTGAGGATCACTTCATTGATCGAGTGGTCCCTGGTCAACTCGTCGATCGCCGGATCCCATTCGTCGAGCCGGCGGGGTTCCTCGCCGTAGGGATAGTGTCGACGGAAGCAGTAGCGGCAGTGGACGGCGCAGCTGCCGGTGGCGATCAGCAGCGCCCTGCCGTTGTACTTGTGGATCAGGCCCGGAGCACGGCGGGCGTCGAGGTCCCCGACGGCATCGACCGTGCTCACCTCGGCATGTTGCTCCCGGGCCACGGGAAGAACCTGCCCGAGCAGCGGGTCGTCAGGATCGCCGGGCCGCATTCTGGCCAGAAAACTCTCGGGAACCATCACGCTGAACAACCGGGCCGCGTCCCGCGCAGCCGGGAGGTACGAGAGGTCAAGTTCGAGTCGATTCAACAACGTCTCGGGGTCACGGATCGCACCGGCCAGGTCCTGGTGCCAATCCGATGTGCTGCTGGTCGGCCGCGTGTGCGGGGCGGTCGGAAGAGCCACGTGGACCTCGGTTCCGTCGTTAAACGGGATGTGCTAGTCTGGTTGGAGTGGGCCGGGGAACGGGCCCAGGCAGTGACGAGTGGCCGGGTTTGCCTCCCGGGTTACCACTCGATGGTTCAGCATAACCAGTGGTAACGGATCCGACCAATGCCTCAAATCAATACCGGCGATTTCCGCAAGGGCATCAAGGTGACGCTCGACGGCGATCCGTACGAGATGTTCGAGTGCAACTTCGTAAAGCCGGGTAAGGGCCAGGCCCTCTACAAGACCAAGCTCCGCAATCTCCTGAAGGGGACGATTCTCGATCGGACCTACAAGAGCGGTGACAGCCTCGAGGCCGCCGATGTGCATCGAGGAGACGGGCAGTACCTGTACCGTGACTCCAGTGGTTACGTGTTCATGGACAACGAGACTTACGAGCAGTACACGCTCGAGGCCTCGGTCTGTGGAGAACAGGTGGCCTTCCTGCTCGAGGGCGCCCCGGTGGGCATGCTCTACTGGAACGGCCAATTGATCGCGATGACACCGCCGCAGCACGTGGTGCTCGAGGTGACTCACACCGAGCCCGCTGCCAAGGGGAATACGGCGACAAATGTTACGAAGCCGGCCACGGTGGAGACCGGTGCCGAAGTCCAGGTGCCAGCGTTCATCAAGGCGGGTGACAAGCTGAAGATCGATGCCGAGGCGGGCGCTTACATTGAACGTGTCCGCGACTAGGGGCCGGGCCCCGGGAGTAGCCCCGATGGCGAACAGCCACAATCAACTGCTGTTCATCGAAACGGTGGGCTGCCAGATGAACGTACTGGACAGCGAACTGGTCGTGGCGGCGTTGCGCGAGGACGGCTACGAGTTGACAGATCAACTCGAGGATGCCGACACGGTTCTGTTCAACACCTGCAGCGTTCGAGATCATGCCGAGCACAAGATTTACAGCCAACTGGGGCGGATGAAATACAGCAAGCGGACCCGACCCAACCAGGTGATCGGAGTCTTTGGCTGCATGGCCCAGAAGGACCAGGAATTGATCTTCCAGCGGGCTCCGCACGTCGACATGGTGGTCGGCACCGGGCAACTGGCCGAGATTCCTCGACTGGTGACCGACGCCCGTCGCGATCGCAAGCGGGCACTGGCCGTCAGCCTGTCACGGACCGGGGGCAGTCGTGACGAGGTGGCGTCGAGTTTCGAGAGCTACGACCCGTTACGCGATCCGACCATGCGGCCCAACCCGTTCCAGGCCTTCGTCCGGATCATGATCGGCTGCGACAAGTTCTGTACCTACTGCGTGGTGCCGACCACGCGGGGTCCCGAACAGAGTCGCCCGCCGTCCCAGGTTGCGACCGAGGTGCGGATGCTGGCCGGGCAGGGGGTCCGTGAAGTCACGCTCATCGGGCAGACCGTCAACAGCTATTCGCATGTCGAGGACGGGCGGACCTGGCGGTTGGCCGATCTTCTGGAGTCGATCCAAGACATCGAGGGCATCGAACGGATCAAGTTTGTCACCAATTATCCCCGGGACATGGACACCGGTCTGCTGGAGGCCGTTCGCGATTTGTCCAAGGTGAGCCGTTACCTGCATGTGCCGGCCCAGTCGGGTTCCGACACGGTGCTCGAACGGATGAAGCGGGGGTACACGGTTGAGCAGTACCGCGAGATGATGGGGCGGATCAACGACACTGTTCCCGGGTGCGCGGTGTCCAGCGATTTTATCGTCGGGTTCTGTGGTGAGACCGACGAGGATTTCGAGGCGAGCGTGCGGCTGGTCCAGGAATGCCGGTTCAAGAACAGCTT
Source organism: uncultured Planctomycetaceae bacterium (assembly GCA_963933195.1). Classification (GTDB taxonomy): domain Bacteria; phylum Planctomycetota; class Planctomycetia; order Planctomycetales; family Planctomycetaceae; genus UBA8437. The sequence goes on along the minus strand of CAWVUS010000333.1, from coordinate 359 downwards.
CATCTTCAAGTACAGCCCGCGATCGGGAACCAAGGCCAATGACCGGTTGGCCGACGATGTTCCCGAGAGCATCAAGCGAGAACGCAACGCACGGTTGCTCCAGGAGCAGACACGGATCTGTGAAGAGGACAACGCCGGTTTCATCGGACAGAGCGTTGACGTGCTGGTCGAAGGTCCCAGCAAGATGGCTCAGAAACAGCTGAAACAAAAATCATTCGTGGCTCCTCACCCAGTACCCGGCGTCGAACTCACCGACGACAGCGGCGATGGCATCGTGACACTCGAGCCTCTCGCGGAGCTTGCAACCTCCGACCCACCCGGCGGTCCCATCCAACTGGTGGGCCGCACCGATTGTGACC
>CAWVUS010000332.1:0-5249 GCA_963933195.1 uncultured Planctomycetaceae bacterium | reverse complement strand
CCCGGTCCTCATCGGTGCCCGTTTGGTTGACGGACGGCAGATGTCGGTTTTGTCATCAGTTCGACGACCTGGTGTTTCACCATGCAATCCCCATTGGGGTCATGTCTGACGAAAGCCAACGCTGGATCCGAGGATTTCGTGACAACGACGGAATCGCCGTTGCCGATTTATAGATGCATTACGAAAAAAGACTCGAGCGGATCGCCAAGTTCCAGAACCTGGACATCTGAACAGGCCAGCGGAAATACGTTTCTCGACGGGGTGTGTTCGGCTACACCTCGACCCGTGCCCAGTGCACGCTCAGGCACGATTCATCGGGACCGGCGTAGTAGGCCAGCAGCAACGAACCATCCCCCAACGCTGCCACGGTCGGGTGACCAAAACTCCAGGTGCCCATCGCGTCCCAGAACTCATCGTAGGTCGTCTCGTCCGAGATGCCCTGCTCACCCGAGCCACTGCTCGCATAGACCACCAGTTCGTTTCCGGTGTCCCAGCTTTGCCCCTCGTCGTGCGAGGCGACCAGCCGCAGTGAACCAGGTTCGTGGCGGTGGACGTAAAACGCCAGCAACCGGCCGTCCTCCAGCGGTATCGGCATCACGATCTGCCCGGCCATTCCCGTCGATCGGGGCGGCTCCCAGGTCAACGTCTCGGCATCGCCCCACGCCATGTGCATCTCGATGTCCGCCTCGGCCCGGTTGTCGTACGTCCAGTACATCGCCACCGGACGCCCCGTTCGTGGACACAGCTTCTGACGCTGGTCGTAAAAGAAGAGATCAGGGTTCTCGTCAACAACGTCCACCATCGTGTCGAACGTCTCGCCATCGGCACTGAAGTGAGCGTATGCCCCGTGGAATCGCTCGCGCTCGGGTGTCCCCGGGTGCGAGAACTCGCTGGTCACCAGCCAACCCCGGTCCGGCAACCGCATCACCGGACCGCTGAGCACCGCATCCCGTTTCAACACCCGGCGTTCGCCCCAGGTCCGACCCCCATCGCTGGAATAGTCCTGCAACAGGTGCAATGACGGCATCGAATCGGTCTCGGCATCCCGCAACACGCCGCCGCCGCCGGACCGATCGACCCAGCCACCAACCGACAGCAACCGCCCATCGCCCAACTCGGCCAGTTCCGCCGACCGGAACTCACCCGGCAGGCCCTCGAAGGTTGTTTCGAACCCCTCGCTGATCACCGACCAGTTGGCACCCTCGTCGGTCGATTCGCAGATGACCGCGTTGCCATCGGCGGAATCCTTGGCCGAACCCCGCCGGAACGAAGCCAGCAGAGTGCCGCTATCCAGCCGCAGCAATGACGTGAACGAACAGACCCGCAATGGGCCCTCGACAGTTGTCGCGTCGAAGATCAATCCGGTGTCGGTGACTTGCATGAGAGACTCTCGGCTACCAGTGCATGATGAACCCGCCATCGACGTTGATCGTCTGGCCGGTGACATTGTGAGCCCGCTCCGAGGACAGGAACACGGCCATGTCGGCGACATCCTCGGGCTGTTGCCAACGCCCGAGCGGAACCACGGTCTCGATCTTCCCGGCCGCCCACTCGTGGTAGTCCTGTTTCGCCTCCTCCGGCTGGCGATCGTTCCACGCCTGCCAGACACCGCGGTTCAGTGGTGTCTCGATCATCCCCGGGCAGATCGTGTTCACGCGGATCCCGTGTCCGGCCAGGTCCTTGGCCACGCACTGGGCGAAGTTGATATTGGCCGCCTTGGCCGCACTGTAGGGCGGATCGGTCTGCGACCCAAACTGGCCGGCCACGCTGGCCAGAAACACCATCGTTCCACTGTTCTGCTCGACCATCCCCGCGGCCACCGCGTGGGTCACTCGCACCATCCCCATGATGTTCACGTCCAGTGTCGCCGACCAGTCATCGGGTGCCAGGTTGGTGAACGGGTACCCGAAGTGTCCCGACCCGATAGCCGCACAGTGCACCAGGTGATCGATCGCGCCCAGGGAACCCACCGTCTGCTCCAGGGCCTGGGCAATCGAGGCGTCGTCGGTCACGTCCACGCGAACGCCGATCACCGTCGGGCCACCCGAGAGTTCGTCGGCTGTTGTATTCACCGTGTCGGCAATGTCCCAGATCGCCACACGAGCCCCCTCGGCCAAAAATCCCGCGGCCACGGCCCGGCCGATCCCGCTGGCTCCACCGGTGACGACGACGACATGATCGGAAAGAGAAAGATCCATGGATGAGAAGCTCCGGCGATGAACGTGACGTGCCATTGTCGGTCAGCCGGTGACCGGGGCAAGCGTGTGCAGTCCCCCACGGCCCACACCGACTGATTTCTCGAGGTTTCCGCTACAATCTCGAGACGTCACAGCAGCACGCCGGAGTCACCCACCATGCAACTTGGCCTGATCAACTCGGCCTGGGCCCAGGCCGGCCGCGACACCGCCTGGGGCATTCACAAGACCGCCGAACTTGGCTTCGATTCAATCGACATCTTCACCGATCCACTGGACATCGACATCCAGGAGCGACGACTGATCAAGACCGAGTGCGACAAGGCCGGTTTGCCGATCGTCTCGATCTGCTGTGTCGCCGTTGGCCTGATCGATTTCAATCCCTCGGTCCAACGCTTCCACATGGACCGCTGCCACGCGTTCCTGGACCTCTGTTACGAGTACGAGGCCGACAACCTGCTGCTGGTGCTCGGCGAGTACATCTGGAACCAGGAGGTGATCCCGCCACCGGAGCAGTGGAAAACCGGTGTCGATAACTGCCGGGAACTGGCCGAGTACGCTGAGAACCTGGGACTCAAGATCGCCCTGGAACTCGAACCGTTTCCGCTGTCCCTGCTGGGCAACGTCAAGAACATGGTGCGGTTCATCGACGATGTCGATCACCCGGCACTACAGGCCAATATCGATGTCTCGCATCTGCTGCTGGCAGACGTTCCGCCCACCGAACTTCAACAGTTGCAAGGAAAAGCCATCCACGTGCACATCTCCGATTGCGACGGAAAGGTGCACGGCGACCTGCCACCGGGCCGTGGTGTGGTCGACTTCGGACCGTACCTGGAAGAGATCGCCCGGCTGGAAATCGACGGGGCGGTATCGATCGAACTGGAGTACTCGCCCGAGCCGGACAAGATCGAGGAGTGGGTGGCCGAGGCGTACCAGGCGACCGACCGCCTGATGCAGACCGCCGGGCTGCGAGGGTAGTTGTCAACAACCGTCCCGTCCCTTACCGTCGGGGGTTTGACCTTGCCAAAGCCCATTGGCCCGGACGGCTGTCCTGGCCGACAACCCACGAAAGTCTTCCGATGACAGACCTCGTCCCTCCCCATGGTGGTCTCTCCGAACCCGTGTGCCGGATGGTCTCGGCCGATGAAGCCGAGTCATTTGCAGCCAGCGCGGCTGGCCTGCCCGTGCTGCCACTCAGCACTGCCGATCTCTCGACCGTCTACCGCCTGGGCGATGGCACGCTGAGTCCGCTGGTCGGCCCGATGAACGAGGATGTCTTCAACCGTGTCCTCGACGAGAAGGTGATCGAATCCGAGGGTGCCCTGTACGCCTGGACGATCCCGTTGTCACTGCCGGCCACCTCCGAAACCGCTGCCGGCCTGGAAGTCGGATCGACCGTCGCGTTGGCCGGTCCCGATGGGACAGTCGTCGGAACGCTGGACGTCGAGAGCGTCTTCGAATGGGACAAGCCGCGATACATTTCCTCGGTCTACGGCACCGATCGCACCGATCACCCCGGCGGTGACATGGTGACGGTCCATGATGCCGACAGCACCCACCTGGTCGGTGGCTCGATCCGCGTCCTGCCGGGCGTCAAGAACCCCGACTTCGGCCAGTTTGTCCTCTCGCCCCGCGAGGTCCGTGCCCTGTTGGCCGAGACCGGATGGGATGCGGCCGTGGCCTTCCAGACCCGTAACCCCCTACACCGGGCTCACGAGTACGCGCTGGTGTATGCCCTGGAATCGCTGCTCAAGGAAGGCAAGAACGCCGGAGCCGTACTCAACCCGCTGATCGGTGAGACCAAGGGCGACGACGTCAACGCGGCCATCCGGATGCAGACCTACGAGAAACTGATCAGCGATCGGGCCATGGGAGACGGCGACAGCGACCCCGAACTGTGGGGCTCCCGGGGCGAGAGTGTCCCCGACCGGGTTCGACTGCTGGGGCTGGACATCAAGATGTTCTATGGCGGCCCGTCCGAGGCAGTGATGCACGCCATTTACCGCCAGAACATGGGCTACACCCACATCGTGATCGGTCGCAAGCACGCCGACGCGCCCTACCACGACGGCGATGCGATCTGGGGCGATTTCGACGCCCAGGAAATCTTCGACAACCTCGCCGGCGACCTGCAGATCAGTCCGGTCAATGTCGGGTTTGCCGCCTACTACGAATCACTCGGCCGGGTGGACCTGATGAAGAACCATCCCGACGAGAAGCCCGTGTTCATATCGGGCAAGGACGTTCGGGCCACCCTGCTGCAGGGCGAAATGGTCGATTCCAGGATCATGCGGGAAAGCACCTCCGAGATCCTCGCGGCCGCCATGGGCACGGCGTCCTGACACCGGTCGCCGGCGGCACCAGCTGAATTCTGACGGGTTCAGTTACCATCTCAGTGGATCGAAACTCCACCAGGATTCTCATCATGCGCCAATGGTTCGTCGTGCTGATCACCCTGCTGATTTTCCGGCCGGCCGTCGCCGACACGAAGCCCAACTTCATTGTCGTCTTCTGCGACGACCTGGGTTACGCCGACATCGGACCGTTTGGCTCCAAGACCCACGACACACCCGTGCTGGACAAGATGGCCCGCGAGGGCATGAAGCTGACCGATTTCTATTCAACCTGCTCGGTCTGCACCCCCTCGCGATCCAGCCTGATGACCGGCTGTTACCCACGACGTGTCAACATGCACTGCGACGAGAAGAATCTCTGCGTGCTGTTCCCCGCCGCCCGCAAGGGGTTGAATCCCTCGGAGGTGACCGTGGCCGAGGTCCTCAAGACCCGGGGCTACGCCACGATGGCCATCGGCAAGTGGCACCTGGGTGACCATCCCGATTTCATGCCGACCAGCCAGGGCTTCGACCATTACTTCGGCATCCCCTACAGCAACGACATGAATCGTAAGAACGTCCCGCTGCCACTGGTTCGGGACCTGAAGGTTCTCGCCTCGGGCATCCAGAAAGACACCTCCATCACCCGGCAATACACCGAGGAGGCGGTGAAGTTCATCCACGCCAACAAGTCGCGGCCCTTCTTCCTGTACCTGCC
>CAWVUS010000331.1:0-5266 GCA_963933195.1 uncultured Planctomycetaceae bacterium | reverse complement strand
CCCTCGTCCTCGATGACGATCCGAACTCCGTCATCGTCGAAACGGCAGTCGATTTGGACCTGTTTAGCCGGATCCATTCCGTTGCCATGCTTGATGGCATTGACGAGCGCTTCCTCGAGCGCCAAACGGACACCGAAGACATCACGATCCGAGAACGCACGATTCTCAAGGACCGAGATGATACGCTCCTGAACCTCTCGGCCAAGAGACGTTTCACTAGCGATACTGACTGTAAAGTCGTCCGCAGATGGGGGCATCAAAGTCGGGCCAGTCCGAGCGTAAAGAAATGAAGTCGCTAACGAGCCATGTCACGCGATTAGAGAAAACGCCAGACACAGCCGAGACGGAACTATGGGAAAACAAGCCAATCGGCAGGTCTCCCCACAGATCAGAAGCCCTCCAGGGCCTGTTCACGTGAATCGTGAATCTTGAAAAGGATGTCGAGTTTCGTGATCTTGAAGACCTCGAGAATGTCCGCTCGGACGCCGCACATCGACAGCTGTCCTTTGGCGGCCTTCACCTTTTTGTCCATCACGATCAGTTTGCCCAGCGCGGCGCTCGACAAATATTCAACGTTGGTGAAATCCAGGATCACCTTTCGGCACCCGTCATCTTCAACTAACGCGAACAATTGGTTGCCGATGACCTGGATGTTGGTTTCATCGAGAATCTTCTTGTCAATGAAACTTGCCACAGTGACGTCTCCGACGTCTTCGACGTCCAGGCGTCGATGACTTGCCGCCATGCGTTACTCCCCTTATTGACGCTGGAAACCGACCGTTACAGCAGTTGTTTTTGAATCATGCTGTCTCCCGTTTCGGCTGTCAAGTAGACCTTCGGTCTTCCGTTCGCTCGCGGGGTTGGCGCGTCGCCGAGTTGGGCTGTAGAACCGATCGAAACCACGAACTCAAAAGCCGTTTGTTGATCGGAATTCAAATGACCTCGACGTCGCCGTACCCCCAGACATGGGATCTCGATTCGCTTGCTGATCATCCATCCACCGATTCTTTTCGCCAGTTGATGGACGGGTACCGTTCCGACTTGATGAGCCTTGCCGACAAGGCGGACAACCTCCCACCGCTCGGAGAACTCGAGCCAGAGATCCTCAGTGACTGGGAAACGTTCCTGGAAGCTCTTGAGGAGATCACCACACGGGGCACCGAGTTGGACGCCTTTATTGGATGCCACGCTGCGGCCGATGCCAACAACCGGAACGTTCAGCAATTCGAGGCCGAGATGTCCTCGCTCGGACCATTTCGGGCTCGGTTGGCCCTGGCGGTTCAATTCGGACTCCAGGCCGCCACAGAGGATCAATTGCAGGGCGTCGTGGCGGCCAGCGAGAGCCTGGGCCGCGTGTCTTACTGGCTGTCCGACCAACGATCATTGGCCTTGTTACGCCTGCCTCGCGACCAGGAAACACTGGCCGCCGAACTTGATGTCGATGGAATCCATGCCTGGGGACGGCTTTATGACCGTGTTTCCGGCGCGCTTCGTATTACAGTCATGGAACAGGGCGAACTGGTTGAACGTTCCCCCGGGCAGGTGCAATTCGACTCAGCAGACCGGTCGGTTCGGCAAAACAACTACTACTCGTCGGTGAAGTCCTGGAGGACGGCGGCCGACACCTGTGCTGACGCACTCAACCATATTTCCGGGACGCGACTGACAAAATATCGTCGATTGGGATTGGAAGACCACCTGACGGCCCCACTGCATTACAACCGGATGCAACGGGAGACGCTTGATGCCATGTGGAGGGCCGTGGACGACCGGAAAGAAGTCCTTCTCGATTTTCTTTCGGCAAAGGCCGGACTGCTGGGGCTGGAAAAGCTGGATTGGTGTGATCTCCAGGCCCCGCTTCCCATTGCCAACACCGATGAAGCCAGTGTGGATTACGACACCGGTTGTGACCTGATCATCGATGCGTTCCAGGAATTCTCGCCCGACTTTGGTGATTTCGCCAAAACGACGATCGTGGACCGATGGATCGAAGCCGAAAATCGCGAGGGGAAACGACAGGGAGGTTTCTGCACGGGATTCCCCGGCCGCAAGCAATCACGAATTTTCATGACTTATGTCGGCACGCTGGACAGCATGTCGACGCTCGCGCACGAGATCGGCCACGCCTACCATTCGTTCGTTTTGCGCGAGCGACCGTTGTTTCTTCAGGATTACCCGATGAACCTGGCCGAAACCGCATCGACCTTTGCCGAAGCGGTTCTCGGCGAGGAGCGGCTCAAGGCGTCGACGAGTCAAAGTGAAAAACTGGCGATCCTCGACACCATGCTCAGCGATTCCGTATCGTTCCTGATGAATATTCACGCCCGTTTTATCTTCGAGGACAAGTTTCACATCGAGCGAACAGCTGGTGAACTGTCACCGGAACGTTTTTCGGAATTGATGGTGGAATCACAGAAAACGGCCTATCTCAACGCCCTGGGGGATGACGGTTGGAACGACACGTTCTGGATTTCCAAGCTTCACTTCTACATCAGTTCCCTGCCGTTCTACAATTTCCCCTACACGTTCGGATACCTGCTGTCGCTCGGGCTGTACGCGTTGGCCCGTGAACAAGGAGCGGGGCAGTTTCCGGAACAGTACCGAAACTTCCTTCTGGCTACTGGAGATCGCTGCACCGAAGACGCCGTGGCCGACTCCTTTGGCCATGACCTCCAAACGCCTGACTTCTGGAACCGAAGTCTCGACGTCGTCGCAGATCGCGTGTCGCAATTCCAGGACCTGGCTGGCTAATGACGGAGTTCGTAGCCGAGTGTCCCCGAAATTCCCGGGCCGTCGACCCCGGAACCATGCACGCGGTACGGTTGGTCAAACAGGTTCTCGACGCCCAGTACAACCGACTGTGTCGGGGTCATCTGCCAGCCATAGCGAACCGTGATCGTGCCGTAACCGGGCGTCCCTCCCGTCGGGATCCGTGAATCGCGGATGTCGCGTTCGCTTAGCCGGTCCTGCCGCCGGGCCATCCACGCGAACACGTCCAGCCAGTCTGCCCCCCCGGGTTCGTGCCAACGGATTCCAACAACACCCTGGGCTGGCGGGATCCGGCTCACAGGCTCGTTGTCTGTTTTGTTTCGACCTCGAGTTGACCAGAAGTTTCCGTAACCGGTCCACTCATCGTCGAAGTCCCACGATGCGGAGACCTCCACGCCGTCAATTTCAGCCCGCCCAACATTGCGTCTCTGAAAGAAATCCACTCCTTCGATCGGATCGGAACCAACCAACTGCCGCGTGATCATCCCGTCAATCGTCATGCAGTAGTAAGAGGCTTGCCCTTGGAATCGTTCGTTGTCCCAACGAAGGCCAACATCATGACTGACGGCATGTTCAGGAGTCAGACCTGTGGTGGGAAGATCGACCCCCTCGTTGACGTTGTCCGAGACGGACGTGAGTTCATCCAACAGTGGAGCACGAAAGCCCTCCGAAATCGTTCCGGTCAGATTCCAGTTGGGGGTCAATTCCACGACCAGGCCTGCCGACCCCGTCCAGTCCTGAAAACTGGGAGAAATCGCCGTGTCGACGGCTGGCGACGTGGGAAATCCTGGGTCGGCCGGATCGAACATCGCGACCGTACCGCCGGCTTCAATATGCGAATACCGAAGACCGCCAATCCAGTTCACTCGTTCCATGATGGGCAATTCCCACTCGATGAACGTCCCCAACCGCGAGTAATAGCTGTCGTCTGGAAACTGGGGTGTCAGGGCGGTCGAACCACCGCCGGTGAGGTCGTACCGTCGTTTCGTGGCATCGACATCGTCGTGATACGTCTCGCCACCAACTTTCAAAGCCCCCCACTCCTCGAGGTCTCGGGCAAAAACGAGGCTGGCACCAACAGTGTCAACATCGAATTCCGATCGATCTTCGACAAGACTCGTCGGCGGTTTTCGTTTCAGTGCGGCCTCCTTGGTCCTTTGGTAACTCAGGGTGGCCACGAACGCATCAAAAAGGCCATCATCGATCACACCCTGCCATCTTATGTAGGCAAGGTTTCGCTGCTGTGGGTCGAAGAGTCGCCGTTCGCCAGGAAACTTGTCCGAACGCGGAACGTTCATCTGTTCCAGGTGAACCAGTGCAAAGGTCAACACCTGGGTGTCGCCCACCGGGAGGTCGTAGCGGATGTCTCCGGCGTATTGGCTGTAATTGGTGAATGCCTGTCGCCCCAGTCCGCCACCTCGATCCAGGTCGTTGACATTCAAGTAACTGGCTCCACCCCAGACACCTCCCTGCCCCGCTGAGGATTCAAAACTCATTCGCGTGTAGGACGCAAGGTCCGCCGAGCGCAACCTCTGGTTCAACGTGCCCTGGAAAGTCTCCAGTTCCCCACCAAGCACCTGGTCGGCCCGCCGTGTGACGACGTTGAGCGCTCCGCCGATGGCGTCCGATCCCCAAAGCACCGACTGTGGGCCGCGGATCACTTCAATGTGATCAACCTGCCCGGGATCAATCGTGTTGAAATACTGGTTGGGGCCAAGTCGAAAGATTCCATTGTTGAGGCGAATGCCGTCGACAAGGAGCAACGTCTGAGGACCGGTCAGACCGCGAAGAAATGGAGACGCCTGGCCCGCCCCGGTCCGTTGCACCAAAACACCGACTTCTCTTTCCACGGCCTGGACCATGTCGAGCGGCTGCCGTCGTCGAAGCGCTTCACGGTCGAGTATCGAAGTCTGACGAGCGTCCGACCAACGGTCGCGGACATTTCGTTTCGCCGCGGTTCCCCGGTCAAACCCTACCGCCCTGTCATTGCGAGGAAGTTCTCCCCGAATTTGTGTTTCTGGAAGCAGTGGCGGCGTTTCCTGCGCACGCACAATCGTGGCAAATAACAGCAGAACCGACGCGAAACCACACGCCCGTTGCATCGAATCCTTTCGTCACAACACGACACTTCTTATCTGAAAAATCGGCACTTTATTGGGTTTGCTTGAGCGATCTTTCTTGCCGGCCGGGCGTCGATTATCATGTTTCCGGTGGCACTGAACTCCTTCAGTTTCTCCTGCAGACGCCAATTAGTAATTTTGATCGAAACGGAGCAGGCACACGTGGCGAATCACCTGCGGAAATTCAACGGCCATCTTTTGGCAATCGTGATCGCGACTCTCTTTTGCGCCGGAAGTTTCGCCCACGCCGCCGAGAAGCCAAAGGTGGATTACAACAGGGACATCCGCCCGATTCTTGCCGAGGCGTGCTACAAGTGCCACGGGCCCGACGGCAAGCAGCGACAAGCCGAACTTCGCCTGGACGTCGAGTCGGTAGT
>CAWVUS010000330.1:0-5286 GCA_963933195.1 uncultured Planctomycetaceae bacterium | reverse complement strand
GGCCAGGTTCCCCGGGCAGGTCAAGGAATTGAAATCCGCGTTTGATCGCTGGATCGCACAGATGGCCGATCCGATCACCGGGGGAAGCAAGCGGGCTCGAGGGAAAACCGCAAAGAAGAAAGGACCAAAGGGGTCATGAAGAACATCATCGTCCTCTGGATTGCCGGATGGTGGCTGGTGGGGTCGGTCATCGCGGCGGATCCGGCGACTCGACCCAACGTGTTGCTGATCGTTTGTGACGACCTGAACACCCACGTGTCGACATCCGGCTACCGACACATCCGGACCCCGGCTTTCGATGCCCTGGCACGAGGCGGGATGAGATTCGGCCGGGCGTATTGCCAGTACCCCGTCTGTGGCCCCTCCCGAGCCTCGTTTCTCAGTGGACTCTATCCAGAATCGACCGGGGTGCTGAACAACAAGGTCGATATCCGCCAGACGCGCCCGCGAACCCAGACGCTGCCACAGTGCTTCAGAGAGCAGGGCTACTGGACTGCATCGGTTGGCAAGATCTTCCATTCTCCAAGACACGAGCCCGGCGAAGTCGCCTGGAATCAGTTCCTGCGATTCCAGAATGACGAGATGCCTCATGTGAGAATTGCCAGGGAGGCCTTTGAGGCCAAGCACGGTCCGGTGGACAAGGGAAAGACACGTCGGCTGTGGAAGAAGCACCTCGAGACCCTCTCGACACAGACACGTGGGCAGCAGCGTCCCGGGTTCGGTCGGTCGGGACTTCGTGACGAGCAGCACAAGGACGGGAAGAATGTGCGACAGGTCGTCTCCTGGCTCGACCGGAAGAGCCACGGAAAGCGTCCCTTCTTCATCGCCTGTGGAATCCAGAAGCCGCACGTTCCCTTCCTGGCTCCCGACAGTTACTTCCGGCTGTATCCTGCGAAGGAACTCCGTTACTCGTTGACGCCGGGAGGATTCTGGGACCAGGCCCCCCGGTCGGCGATGGTCAAGCGGTTCCAGGGGTTTGGTTTCAAGCTGGGAGAAGAGAACGATTCGCTGAGACGCGAATACACCCAGGCCTACCACGCCTGTATTTCGTTCATTGATGCACAGATTGCCCTGCTGTTGAAATCCCTGGAACGCAACGGCCTGAGGGACAACACGATTGTTGTTCTCACCTCCGACCACGGCTATCAACTGGGAGAGCATTTTATGTGGGGCAAGGTGACACTGTTTGAGGTCTGTGACCGCGTGCCCCTGGTGATTCGGGTGCCCGGCCTGACGCGTCCGCGTTCATCGAGCGACGGGCTGGTCGAACTGGTCGATCTCTTCCCAACGCTGGCCGAGCTCTGTTCGGTGATACCACCCGGGGATTTGCAGGGTCGCAGCCTCGTCCCGATGCTCCGCGATTCCAAGTCGCCGGGGAAAAAGGCGGCTTACACGGTTGTCAGCCGTGGACAGAAGTTGGGCAAGGCAATCCGGTCTGGCCGTTGGCGGTACGCCCTCTGGCCTGACGGCGAGGAACTGTATGATCTCGAGAAGGACCCCAATGAGTACGTGAACCTGGCGACGTCCAGGCAGCATGTCGATGTGCTTGCCGCATTGAGAGCTGAACTGGTACGGATTGGAAAAACAGCCGTCGCCCGACGATAGCTGGAACACAATGCCACGCCAGCGGTGCGGGACCTGGTTGGGCGATCGAGAATCGCTTGTTTGGGATTCGTCAATTTCGATGCATTGGCGGTGATCAGGCGTGAAATCGGGTCCTCGAAACGGGAAAATACGGACACGGGGCTTCTACGAGTTTTTGTCGACCAGCCGGAGCTCTCGTTTTTTGATCTGATACGGATTGAAGGGGCAACCATGAGTTCGGTTCCGCGTCGCAAGTTCCTGCTTGGCATTGTTTCGCTTGTTGCCTTTGTCTTTGCCGGCGGTTGGTCCACTCCGAGTGACGCGGCGAGCCAGCCCCGCCGATCGTCGGGTTCCGTAGCGGTCGGAACCGAATGGGAGACGCCCTTTTACAAGATCGAATCCGGGAAGCCTGGTCCGACGGTGATGATCGTTGGCGGCATGCATGGCAACGAACCCGCCGGTGCCTACGCGGCCGAACAGATTCGTCATTGGACAATCTGCCGCGGGACGCTGGTTGTTTTGCCGTGTGCCAATCGTCGGGGGCGGGCCGCCAACATTCGTTATCTGCCCGATCGCCCCATGGAAGAACGGGACCTGAATCGGAATTTTCCTACTCCGACCACGGATTCGACACGCGGTGTGCTGGCCGCGGAGATCTGGAAGCTGACCCGAGAGGTGCACCCCGACTGGGTGCTCGATCTGCACGAGGGCTACGAATTCAATGTCAGCCACAAGCCGGTGAAAGGGAAAAAGAAATCGGTGGGCTCCAGCGTGATTTACAAGCGAAACGGTGACATTCAACCGTTGGTCGATCGATTGCTCAACACGGTCAACCTGACGATCACCGACAAGGACCGTCGGTTTGTACCGCTGGGACGGGGACCGATCATCGGGAGCTGGGTCCGCGGCTGCCTGTATCACCTGAAGATCCCGGGCATGATCTTGGAAACCACCTTCAAGGATCAACCGCTCTCACGAAGAACTCAGCAACATCGATTGATGGTCAACGAGGTGCTGGATTCCCTGGCGATGATCGACGAGTCACAGGTCGACACGTTGTTGGACCCCCGGTCGGATGCCATCTCGGTTGGGATTTTCGATGGGCCGGGTGCCTCGTCCGGGGGAGTGAACCGTTTCATTGCGCTGATCGGTCGCGAGGCCGACATGACATCCTCGGTGATTGGTCCCAGCGAAATCCGGCCGGAGGCGATTCGTCAGTTTGACGTGCTGTTGTTCCCGGGAGGCAGTGGGTCACGCCAGGGCAATGCGCTGGGCGAACCCGGACGGGCTGCTGTTCGCAGTTTCCTCGCCAGGGGCAAGGGGTGCGTGGGAGTCTGTGCCGGCGCATTTCTCTGTTCGGCCCATTACACGTGGTCGTTGAAGGTGGTGGACACGTCGGTGTTCACCGGCTCGCGCGAGATCGAGGGTGTCGGATCCAAGCAGATGTGGTACCGGGGAAAATCGGCCCAGGTGCAACTTGAACTGACGGCCGACGGAAAGACGTTTTTCAAGGGGCTGCCACACAAGACCATGGTCCGTTATCACAACGGTCCGATCGTCTCGCCGATGAACGACCCGCTGTTGCCCGATTACACGGTACTGGCTTACTTCCGCAGCGAGGTCGGACTGTATCCTCCCCAGAAGGGGACCATGGTCAATACGCCAGCGATCGTCACGGCTCGGTTCGGTCGTGGTCGGGTTGTCTCGATCAGTCCTCACCCGGAGGCGACGACGGGGCTGACGAGCATGATCGGAACCTCGATCCGTTGGGCGACGGGGACGAAAGCACGGGTTCCCGCCGAGATTCCCAAGGCCCGGTGACGCTCGTGGTCCGCGTCACGAGGGTGGCTAGGCCAGCACGTCGTGGACGACGTTTCCGTGGACATCGGTCAGGCGGAAGTCCCGGCCGCTGTAGCGGTAGGTCAGTCGCTTGTGGTCCAGCCCCATTGCGTGCAGCAGCGTGGCGTGGAGGTCGTGGACATGCACGCGGTTCTCGACGGCGGTCAATCCGAATTCGTCAGTCGCTCCGTAGCTGAAGCCCGGCTTGACCGCACCACCGGCCATCCAGCAGGTGAAACCGTAATGGTCGTGATCACGACCTTTTTTGCCCTCCGACGTAGGAGCCCGTCCGAATTCGCCGGTCCACAACACCAGCGTCTCGTCCCAGAGTCCGCGTTGTTTCAGATCGGTCAACAACGCGGCGATGCCCTGGTCACAGGCCTTGGCCAACCGCGTGTGTCCACCGACGATGTCGTTGTGGCCGGTGTCCCAGGCAATGTCGTATCCGTCGATCGAATGCGACAACTGGATGGTGCGAACACCTCGCTCAATCAGTCGCCGGGCCAGCAGGCACCCCTTGGCGTATTCGCTGCCGCCGTACATCTCGAGCGTTGACTTGGATTCCTTCGACAGATCAAACGCCTCGGGGACGGCGAATTGCATCCGGAAAGCCATCTCCATTGCTTCAATACTTGCCTCGAGTTGCTGGTCCTGCTTGACGCGTTCGAGTTGCACCCGGTTGAGCCGTGCCAGCAGGTCAGCCTGCCGCTTTTGGTCAGCCCGGGCCAGGTGCTTGTTCTTCAAGTCCTGCAGGATCGCATCGGGTTTCATCGAAGCGATATTCACATACGTGCCGGCGTAGGCACCGGGGAGAAACGAGTTGCCCCAGTTGGCGAGTTTGCCGCGAGGCTGCGCTCGAGGACTCATGGCCACGAAGCCCGGCAGGTCCTGGTTCTCCGTCCCCAGTCCGTAGACCAGCCACGATCCGAGGCTCGGTCGGGAGGGTTGGAGGTGTCCCAGGTTCATCATCAGGATCGCCCCGGCATGTTCGGGGATGTTGGTGTGCATCGAATGGATGAAGCAGAGTTCATCGACGTGCTGGCCGACATGCGGGAACAGATCGCTGACCCATTTGCCCGTTTCGCCGTACTGTCTGAAACCGAATGGGCTGGGGAAGAGCCCGCCCTTGGTGTTTCTCAATGACTTGCGGTTGACCAGTTGAGGTCTTTGTCCGGCGTGCTTGGCGAGCAACGGCTTGTGATCAAAGGTGTCAACCTGCGAGGGACCTCCGGGCATGAACAACTGGATCAGGTACTTTGCCTTGGGAGCGAAGTGAGTGGCCAGCGGGGCCAGGCGGTTGTCGAGCGAGTTGCCGGGGGCTGCCAGTGCGGGATGGGCGGCCAGTCCTGCCAGGCCGAGAGTGCCAAATCCGGCACCGATGCGGCCGAGCATGTCTCGTCGGGACAGTGGTGGGAGCGGGTTGACGTGATGCATCGATGATCCTGCCTTCTCGGCCGGTTGACGGTCTGTGATTGACTTGTCGGCTTGGGTCACGCGGAAACTGTGGGCTGATTGTGGTGCCAGCACAGGCGGCGGTCGCCTGGAATTGGTCGAACGATGGAAATCACCTGAGGAACATAAACTCGTTGCTTCCCAACAGGACCTGGGTGTACTGGGTCCAGCGGTCCAGGGCCGGTTCCTTGGGAGCGGTGGCCTGTTGCTTGTCGGTCTGAACGATGTGATCGATGTTGATGTGACCCCAGCCACCGGTGACCTGGTCGACGATCCGGATCCTCCCGGTTTTGCCCTCCAGTTTGGTGACGTCCCAGTTGCTCCATTGGAGCAACTCGTTGTTCTGGCCGGTCGTGGATCGGACGACCTTGTCCGCGACGAGCAACTGGATGCAGGTCTTGCCCGGGTGGT
>CAWVUS010000329.1:0-5308 GCA_963933195.1 uncultured Planctomycetaceae bacterium | reverse complement strand
GACGTGCTCAAGGGGCAGGGTGGTCCCGATCGGCTCGAGGGCCAGGATGGCGATGACCTGCTGGTTGGTGATCTTGGCCATGACCGGTTGTATGGGGGCCGCGGTCATGACGTGATGCGTGGTGGCGTGGGACACGACACGCTCAATGGTGGTGGTGGAAACGACACGCAGTCGGGCGAAGCGGGCAACGACCGCCTGTTTGGCGGAGCGGGCCGGGACTGGTTGAGGGGAGGATCGGGCCGGGACGTGATCAAGGGCCAGGGGGGGATCGACACCCTCGACGGCGGCGATGGTCACGACAGGATGTTTGGTGGCAGCGGACGAGATCGCATGCACGGTGACGGTGGCAACGACACCCTCGACGGTGGGGCTGGCGATGACACGCTCGATGGAGGCCGCGGCAACGACGGCCTGGCCGGTGCCGGCGGGCGGGACGTCCTCAACGGTCGACACGGCAACGACACCCTGGTCGGCGGCGCCGACGACGACACGTTGCTGGCCGGTGCGGGTCGCGACCTGGCGATGGGGTCTGGTGGAAACGACTTCGTCAACGGCCAGGGCGGAAGTGGCGACACGATTTCCGGCGGTGAGGGTGACGACACGACCCGGAATGTGGGTGGACTGGATCGTATCGACGAAGCTTTTCAGTTCTTCGCCGACTGGATTCCGGCAGTCTGATACAACCAGCCGGCGACGTCCCAGTGCCACCTCGTGATGGATCGCAGCCGGGAATGGTCGCGTCCTGGGGTGCGGTGGTTAGGTTTGGCCGTTTGCGATGACCGCCTCGCGTGGGGAATAAGTCGGTTGGCACGAACTGGAAATGACGTGTAGCATGGCGTTACCGGGGGCCGTGAAGCGGCACTCGGAAAAGGCCAGCCATGAGTCCACGAACAGATATTGCTGAACAGGTCCGCGATCAGTTTGGTGAGTTGCTGGTACGTTTTGAGACGGCCTGGGAAGACGGGGCTGAACCGGAGATCAGCGATTTCCTGTTCCTGGAACCGATCGAGGACCAGGCGGTTCGGCACCAGCTTTTGATGGAACTGGTCAAGTTAGACCTGTCCGGCCGGTGGAAACAGATGCTCCCCAAGGAGGGAGGAGAGGCTCCCGCCTCGTCCGGAGCGGACGACCAGACGATACAACTCCCACGAGTTGAGCGTTACGTGGTCGAGTGGCCGGAACTCGGTCCCAAGGACAGTGTTGATGTCGAACTGATTGTCCATGAATACCGGACACGTCAGCGTTTTGGTGACCGTCCGCATGTCTCGGAATACGAAACGCGGTTTCCAAGTCATGGGCATCCGCTCACGGTGTCACTCGGAGAGGCCGAGACCGAGTTCCGAGAGATGCGGGAGGGGTCGACCGCGCCGGGCATTCACATCGCGTCGATGGAAACCAACCAGGGGACGCTTCTGCCAGGTGTCGGCAGGCCGGATCCCAAGACAGAAATTGACGAGCTGCCCGCCGGCGGTGGTGTCGAAGTCCAGATGGGGAACTTTGGCAACTACGACTTGCAGGAGGAACTCGGTCGGGGCGCGATGGGCATTGTCTATCGCGCTCGGCAACTTCGCCCGGATCGGCCGGTGGCCCTGAAGACGATCTCGAAAGGCAAGCTGGCGAGCGTTGAACAGGTCCGGACGTTTTTCGCCGAAGCCAATTCCGCGGGAAACTTGCGTCACCCGCATATCGTCACGGTGTACGACTCGGGCGAGGTGGATGGCCAACACTACTTCTCGATGGCCTACATCGAGGGGAAGAGCCTGGATGAGATCGTGGAGCCGGGCGAGACGCTCGATCCCCGACGGGCGGCCGCCTACATCCGCACGACGGCCGAGGCGATTGAATACGCACACTCGATGGGCGTATTGCACCGCGACCTGAAACCGGGCAACGTTCTGATCGATGAAAACGACGAACCACATGTGGCGGACTTCGGAATCGCCTCACGATTGGAAGACGATTCGACGAGTCCGGTACACGGAGAGGTGGTGGGGACCCCGAGTTTCATGCCACCCGAGCAGGCCCAGGGGCGGGCTGACCTGATCGGACCCGCCAGCGATATCTATTCACTGGGAGCGACCCTGTATTGCCTGTTGACCGGCGTGCCACCGTTTGGCGGTGGTGACGTGCTGGGGACGTTGATGCAGGTGATCGAGGATCCACCCAAGCCGATCCGGAATTTCAACAAGTCGGTCGACCGTTATCTCCAGGCGATCTGCCTGAAATGCCTGGCCAAGAATCCATCCGACCGTTACGCCTCGGCACAGGAACTGGCCGATGATCTGGGCCGTTACCTGAGAAACGAGCCGACGGTGGCGCTGTCGCCACCGTTGGTGATCCGGTTCACCAAGTGGTGCCGTCGCAATCCGGCGGTGGCCCGGTTGACCATCGTGATTCTACTGATCCTGCTGGGCACCTCGGGCGTGATGTCGACTCTGTACCTGCAGTTGCGAGTGGTGCATGGATCGGTCACGGATCTGGAGGACGACAAGAAGCGGTTGGAAGACGACAAGAGCCGTGTCGAAGGTGACCTGGTGGTCCTGGCCGAGCAGGTAGATGAGAGCAAGAAGGTGGCCGAGGAGAGTGCCCAGAAGGCAGTCGCCAGTGCAGAGAAAGCGGCTGCGAGTTCACGGCGTGCGGCTGCCGCCGACCAGAAGCTGGCCAAGACGAACAACGATCTTGACGTGGCCAAGAAAAGCCTGGAACCGTTGCAGTTGATGTTGGCTGACAGCAAAAAGAACTTGGTGTCCAGCAAAAAGATGCTGGCCAGCAGCAAACTGCAACTCGAGAAACAAACCACTGATCTGGCGGACGCCAAAAAGGAAGTGGCCGCTTCGAACTCCCGGTTGAAGACCAATCAACTGGCCTTGGTGGCCCAGAAGAAACAACTTGCCAAGGCAGCGAAGGATCTTGAGTTGGCCGAAGCGGAGGAACGGAAACAACTCCGACAGACCTCGGCCGGACAACGAGAACTTGGCAAGACCTACGGAAAACTCGGGGAGAACAACCAGGCCAAGGAAGCGTTTGCCGAGTCGATCGTGGCCAGCCGCGGTTGGGCTAGCAAAACCGCCAAGATCCCGGCCGAACAGAAGTTGGCACTTCTGGGGGTTGCCGAGAGCAGCCGTTTGCTTGGTGATCTTCACGTCAATCTCGAGGAACTCAAGCAGTCCGAAGAGCACTTCGGTTACGCAGAAACTGCGATCGATCAATTGAAGAAAAATGACCTGGGTGGCGAGGACGTGCAGTTCTCCAGTGCCCAGTTGTTCAATAGCCGCGCGGTGGCCTTTGAAACGCAAGGACTGCTGGACCAGCAGTTGAAGTACCTGGAAAATGCTCGCAACGCCTACGGGGCGCTGATTGGCACGGCCGCCAAGGGGAACAGGATCCGCTACCGTCAGAAATTGGCTCGGACGTATTACAACCTGGGCCGGGCCTATGATCGTCGCTGCTCGCAGGGCCAGAGCGAGGACTGGAATCAAGTGTTGTCGGCCTATGACAAGGCCGTGTCCGGGTTGGAGTCCTTGCGGGACGATTCCAGTGGCGACCGCGAACTGGAGTTGGCCGTCATCCAGGAGTTGGCCCAGACACTGCAAGAGCGATCAAGTGGGCGACTGGGATACGCTGATGCCACGACCGGCGATGCCGCGTTGGGGCACGAGAAACAGGCCATTCGGGACGCGGACGCCTCGATCGCGTTGTGCCAGGTGCTGGTGGAGAAGGCCCCAAGAAATCCGCAGTACCGGGTCGATCGGATTTACGCCCGGATGACCCGGGCCACGCTCTATTCCCCCGACCAGGCTGGCAACACCGAGGCCGAAAAACTGTACCTGGCCGGGATCACCGTCCTGGAGACGATTGTGGAGGAGCACCAGATTCCGGCCCACCGGAGCCTGTTGGCCGATGCCAGGACGAACCTGGGAGTGCTCTACCAGGATTGGCCTCCGACACGGGTGGCATCGGCTCGCAAGCGAGTGGCCCAGGCCCAGGAACAGTTCTCGGCGGCACTGAAGCAGGCCGAACACCTGCACGCCCAGTTCCCAGGCCTGGCGAGTTACCAGGTGGCATTGGCCGACGCCCTGAGGAATATGGCCGACCTGGTGAAGGCACGCGACGGGGCTGCTGCAGCCCGCTTTGCGATGCGAGGCCTGGGACTCATCAAGCCGTTGGTGGCAAGATTTCCCGGTCGTCAGGACTACAAGAACCTGGCCGACGATCTCGGGGCAATCGGCCGATAGGCCCAGTCGTCGAGACGACGTGGTGGGCCAGTCGTTAGAACGACTTGTTGATGTAGGTCAGGAATTCCAGGGCACGGCTGGTGCCACCGGTGACCGGAACCGAGATTCCGAGTGTGAAGTCGATCTGCTGGGTGAACAACAACGTGAGCGACATGGTCAGGTCGACCACGTGACGCGGTTCCTCGAAAGCGAGCGCGGTTTGTTCGACCGGGATCAAAGCGGGGAGATACTGTGGCAGGTAGATCGTGTTGGTTCCATCTCCGGGGTTGAGTGTCCCGGCGGCCGTTTGCGGTGCTCCTGAGGAGAGGTCAAACAAGCCGGTGACCGTATTGTTCCCCATGATGTGTTTGCCCAGCACTTCGAACTGGGGCACGATGCCCAGCAGGAAGGCGTCCGGGTCGTCCGTGTTGGACCACACCTCGAGGCTCTCGTGCTTGTAGAGAAAGTGGCCGATTCCAAGGCTGTAATCCCAGGTCTTGATCTGGTCGCTGTCTGTCGGAAAGCTGAAACCAGTCACGCCCCAGACAAACCAGTCCTCCTTGGGGATGTGATTGATGCCCAGCCCGGGGCTCAGGCGGGACGTGTCTTCCACGATGGCGAAGTCGGGTGTGGGGATCTGGGGTGCGATGCCAAACATGCCGGCGAGTACCGTTTCGTCGTCTCGATACAAAACGTGTTTCATCTGGATGATGGGGTTTGAGAACATCTCGGGCTGTTGGACATCGTCGAGCGGCGTGACGTACTGGGCCTGGAAAGCGATGCCGAAGTCCGAGGTGACCGCGTACTCGAAGCCGGCTCGGTACAGGTTCGTGTCGGGGCTTCTCAGGAACGACGACGAGCGGCCGGCGTTGTGCAGGAGATAGAGATCCTGAAGTTGTGCCCCGGAAGCCGGGTCGGAGGGGTCGACAATGTCCAGCGAGCCACCACCACCTCCGGCGGTTCCCTGTCCGCTCCCAAAACCGGTGTAGCTCATGAACAGCCGGCGTCCTGTTTCGCTCCCGAGAATCGAAAAGAGGTCGGCGTTTTGTTGTGAAATGGTGATGGCGTTGTTCTGGCTGACCGCGTGCTGGAAT
>CAWVUS010000328.1:0-5331 GCA_963933195.1 uncultured Planctomycetaceae bacterium | reverse complement strand
TAGGTCGACGGAACAATTTCCGGGTTGTCATCCACCGGGGAAACCGTCGACTCGGGTGCCCCGGCCGGGGGATTGGCTGCGGAAGGTGGCGAAGGTTCTTGGTCGGTCGGAATCTCTATCGCCGACTCCGGCTGGCTCAGCGGACCGGGTTCAGCAAATGGCGTCGGTTGCGCTTCCAGCAGACCATCAGCCGACACCCCGTGGCTACGTTGCCAGGCCCGCCGCAACGCATCCCGGTATGCATCCGGAGTCCATTCGCTCTCGGCCAACTGCACGTTGTTGACCGCCAGCAACCCACCAGTGCGGAAGTGAAGATTGGCCAACGCCTGGTTGTAGGCCACCAGGCTCGTGTAGTACGCCACCTCGGCATCGGCCCGGCTGACCTGCGCTCTCAACAGGTCGTCCAGTGTCTTGGTCCCCGCGTTGAACACCTCGATCTCAAACTGCCTGACCCGTTCCTGGGCCGCGGCTCGCCGGTTGAGATTCGACCGGGTCGCAGCTTCGTGGGCAGCGAGTTGCTGAACAGCATCAGAGAGTTCGTGGCTGATTTCGGATTCCTGTGCGTCGAGCACAGCACGAGACTTTGCCAACCTCAATTCAAGGTTCTTGACCTGGGCGTTGGCCGATCGCATACCCAGCGGAAGCGTGAACTCGAATCCAAGATTCCAGCCGGTGTGGTCGGCATGCGAAAGTCCGCGATAGCCGCTGGAATACGGGGAACTCCGATCGCTCGAGAATAGGTTGTCACCCAGGGCGTTGACCTGGTACCCGCCGACCAGGTCGAGCCGTGGCCTGATCAGGCTCTGGGCTGCCTTCAACTGCAACGAGAGGCTCTGCAACGACCATCGCTGCCGCCTCAACTCGACACGGTGTGTGAGTGCTTCGACCAGGCTGGCCTCCCAGTTCGGTTCGAAACGAGCAGTCACCGGCTCATCCGACGGCCTGAGCACGGTGCCGTCACTGACCGGCAGCCCCAGCAACCGTCGCAACGCCGTCTCGGTGCGATAGAGTTCCGCCAATGCGGCTTCCGACTGCGCCCGGGTCTGGTAATAACGATCACGGGCCAGGGGTTCATCGGAGTTGGTGAAACCTTCCTTGCCACCGCCGTCCAGAATCACCTTGGTATCGCGCCACGACTTCTGGGCGCTGTTGCGCGCCATCACCGCAGCATCCCACTTGCGGTAGGCCAGGTAGAGGTCCCAGTACTGGTCCTCAACATCCTTCACCAGGTTGATGGCCGACTGCTCAAATTGACTCAACGTCAGATCGTTGTTGATCCGGGCGATCACCACCCCCTGGCTGACTCCACTGAGTCCACGGAACTGCTGGGTGACCGGACCGGCAATCTGGGTGAACTCGGTTCCCGATCCAGCGAGCAATGGCTGGCGGTACCTGAGATTGACGTTGCCGGTGTAAGTCGAGTTGTAGAGATTGAAACCACTGGGAATGTTGCTGCCGAAGTAGGACCAGTCGTGTCCGACCGAAAGACTGGCTCCGTATCCCATCTGCTTGCGGAGCATCGACGTGAAATCGCCCATTTCTCCGACCAGCGACCCGCCGCTGCCAATACCGCCCGCCATGAAAGAGTTGTTCTGAGGTGTCTCGTTGCGACGCCAGATCATCGTGGTCGTGAACTCGGGATCAAACGCCGCCAGGGCCGCTGTCACGCCACGGCCACCAAACAGCACGCCCGATTCCTGGATGGCCGGATCCCAGATCGATGCGACGCGATCGGGTGACGACAGTACAGTGTTGCCGGGAGACAGAAATCCACCGCGGGTGCGGATCACCGAATTGTTCTCCAACGCCAGTTTTAGTGCGTCGGACAACGAAAGATCACGAATCTCGTCCTCGGTCGGCGCGGTAATCGTCCGGGGAGGCCGCTTCCAGCTCTTGCGAGGCTGGGCAGGTGCACTGTCTACCGGGTTCGAGATATGCAGTTCGCGATCCCGATAATGCTCCAACGTCGCATCGCTCAACCATGTCACCTCGCGACCCGGCCCTGCGCACCCGGACACCAGGGTCAACAGGCCGAAGAACAGCGACGCAACGACGCCGACAATTAACGACGGACGGCGGCGAACCGCCGCTACTGAGACATCGACAAGGGGCATGGCAAACGCCGCGCAGGGATCAACGCTATAACCGCTACAGACGGTATCGACGGAATAACCGTCAAACCTTGACTGCAACCGTGGCGAGATACCCAGACAAGTCAGGCCTCTCCAGCGTCTTCTCCCACCGTCGAATCGTGCGGATTCCGACCTGGCGCAAATTCCCGGTAGGGGCGGCCCATCCATTTTTTGATCAGAACCACCTCACCCGCATCGTTTCCCTCAATCGCATGACCGAGAAACTGCAGCGCATAACCGCCCACGAAACTGGAAACCGCCCACCACCATGGCTCGGACTCGACCACCAGAATTGTCGTGACCACAAACGTCAGTGGTACGCCGAAAAGGTGCAACAGGCGATTCAGCGGGTGAGTGTGCCGCTGGATGTAGTTGGTAAGAAATCTCGTGAGCATCGTTTCCCTCGTCATCGCCTGCGCATTGTGGCTGTCTCACCGGTTGTTTGCCAGCCGTTTGGTTCCCGGCTCCCCCGTGTCACGCCACTGGCCCGTTCCCGCTGGTCACAGTCGCTCGATTCTGGTATCTCCCCCGCGTGAACGAAACGGCCTTCCGTGCACTGGTTTCCGGCGACCGCCGCGGCCCGGCCGCCGGCGGGGTCAGGTGCCTCTTGTGGCTGTTGCAATGGCCTTATCGCGCCGCGATCTCGGCCAGAAATCTCGGCTATCGCCTCGGGGCCATCCGAACGCACCGTGTCCAGGCCCCGGTCATCAGTATCGGCAACCTGACCACCGGTGGAACCGGCAAAACTCCAATGGTCGCCTGGCTGGCCAACGACCTTGTCAAAAATGGTCACTCCGTCGGATTGCTCAGCCGGGGATACCGGAGTGAAGCAACCGACGATGGCAACGACGAGAAGAAACTCCTCGAGGCACTCTGCCCCGCAACACCTCACGTCCAGAACCCCGATCGAGTTGCCGGTGCTCAACACGCCATCACCCAGCAGGGTTGTGATGTGCTGGTGCTGGACGACGGATTCCAGCATCGTCGGCTCGGTCGCAACCTCGATATTGTCCTGATCGATGCCACGTGCCCATTCGGTTATGGGCACCTGTTGCCACGCGGACTTCTTCGAGAACCACTCGCATCCCTGAAACGCGCCGCGGTGATCGTGATCACCCGCGTCGACCAGATCACCTTCGACGGTTGCCAGTTGCTCAGAACCCGGTTGTCAAAATGGGCCGGACATGACCAAATCGCCGAAGTCGCGTTTCCGGCGACGCAGCTGGTGAATGCAGACGGCGAATCCCAACCGCTGGAATCGCTGGCCGAATCGCGGCTGGCCGCCTTTTGCGGAATCGGCAATCCCGAAGCCTTCTGGACCGGACTCGGCACGGTCGCCACCCGGGCTTTTCCGGATCACCATATCTACACCGATCACGAGTTGGACGAATTGGCGGTTTGGGCCGATCAACACCAGGCCGACGTGCTGGTGACAACTCGAAAGGACCTCGTCAAGATCCCACGCGCCAGGTTGCGACAGACTCCGCTCTGGGCCATCGACACCGCCGTCGAGTGGATCTCGGGCCGGAACATCCTCGAAGACGCCGTGGCACGGGCCCTCGGAGAAACCAACCTCGAACCGTAACTAGTTGCTGGCCGGCAAACGATCGACCGTATCCTGGAGTTCGGCCATCTTCGTGAGCATGACGGCCGCGAGAGTCAGGGAGACGATCGAGGTGGCCATCATGGCCAACTCGAACGAATCCAGTCCGCCCACCCCGTCCAGTCCAAACCGATGGACAGGATCAAGCCCGGACGTCTCGACAACCTCCCCGTCCTGGCCTCGCGCCTCGAGAACCGGTCGACGTGTCGTGTCCAGATCCAGTCGTTGTTGTGACTGGGGTGGAGCGGAAGCGGACGTCCACAATCTCGCGATCACGTCCGTCTCACCCACCTGCACGTGGTAGACACCACCGGAGAGGCCCACGACACGATACTCACCCCGGTGATCAGCCCGGGCCTGGGCAACAACTTTTCCGGCCGTCGAAAAGACCACCGTGGCGGCGGACAATTCACGGCCTCGCTCACCTCGAATCCAACCGACGACCGACCCGTCGCTCCCAAGCCTGACATCCACCACCTGGGCAGAAGACTTCAACACGGTGGCACTCGAATCGGATCGCCCAGCTTGTTTTGCCGCTTTTTTGGCCACGGCAACCGATCCATCGGTCCAACTCCAGGCTGGTCCAGGCACCAACATCGCCAGCACCGCCAGACAGGAAAGGACGCTCGCACGTTGTTGGTTGGGCTGCGTGGTCATGATCAACTACAAAGCTCCACAGGGAACGCTAAAACAACCGGTGAGGGATGAGTCGTCACAAAAAACAACCAGCTAGGGGCTGGCTGGCGCAGGTTCGTCGTGGTGGTGGTCGTCGATTGCATCGATGATCAGGATGGTTCCCACGACGCCGCCAACGATCAACGCGCTGACCAATCCATCCGCCAGGGCTGAACCGCCAAAGAGACCTCGGGAGGCGGATTCGGCAGGTGGAGCATCTTGGTCTTGGCCGCGGACAATCGGTGCATCCGCGATCACGGGAAGTTGTTTCGCGGCGCTCCGCGGAGCTGTCCCCGCCGCCCAGGCCCGGACCAGCGTCTCGGTCCCATCGACCCGCACCTGGTACAGACCGCCCGGAAGATTGCTGACATCATAACGACCATTGGCGTCAGTCAGTGCACGTGCCACCAGGCGACGTCCACGACGGACTTCGACCGCGGTCTTGCCCCGGGCGTGCCCCCTGGTGTCGACCACCGCTCCTGACAGGGTGCCGGTGACGGAAAGAGCCACGTCGACAGCCTGAGCCGATACTGACACCTGGGCCGCCGACACCAGCACCTGAGAACTCAGCAGGCTGGTTGCGGTCACTAGAACAACAAAGCCCTGTGGTATTCGGGAGCAAACTTTCATTGCTATATTCCTTAGTGTCGAGAACGACTGGTGTGTGGAAATTGATTGGTGAAGAAAAGGAGGGAAGTAGTCCACTGGGTCATGGACTTGCTGGGAAATCGAAAGCTCCGGGAGCCGATTCATCATCATCATCATCGTCAGTAGCCACCAAGATGACGCCGGCCACTCCTGTGAGCACTGCAACTGTTACCAGGGGATTGGCAAAGACGGCACCAGGCGAGGTGTATGTTCCGGGGAACATCATGCCGCCACCGGGAACCGGATACGGCTGAAACGGATAGGCAGGTGTTG
>CAWVUS010000327.1:0-5339 GCA_963933195.1 uncultured Planctomycetaceae bacterium | reverse complement strand
CAGGGAGGAATCGCCCGTCCGTCATCCGTGCCACGACGGTTGTCCCAGGTGGTGTGAAATCGGCGCACGATCCTCTGGTTGAAGATTGCCGGTGCCTGGAACGACCGCTTGGGTCCGCCCAGCAGGTTGAAGTGAATGTGCGTGTTCTGAGCCACCCGGCGGTCAGGCGGAATGTACATCCGGGCGATGATGTCGCCCTTCTTGACGCGTTGTCCGACCTTGACCAGCAAGAATCGCTCGTAGAACTTTGGATCGCCGGGATCGACGAACGGTTCGATGCTGTAGTGCATCACGACCGGTCGACCTGCCGAACGGGCGAATGTCAGCCCGATGCCATACCGTGTATTGGACACACGTCGATCGAGACTGGAGATGAAGATTTCACGGAGCCGGAACGAGTAATCGATGCGGCTGATGACGCCGTCGGCCACGGCATAGATGGCCGGAAACCGTTCGATCTGTTTGTCGGGGATTGCTGTCTTGGGCACGTGGAAATAGACATGACCACCCGTGTGCGGACGCCGCGCGTTCTTCCCCTTGTAGGGATGTCCGGTACGCACCGTGTCGAGGTCGACCAGGAATCGATCGGACCTCCGGGCACGGTATGTACGAATGTCCGGAAGCGTGGGCAGCAGAGCATCTCGCTGACGTGACGAGAGTGTCCTGGAGCGGTTTCCCTTCTGGTCGGGACGCTGGGCTAAAGCAACGCTCGACAGGCACACCAGCAGAGCCAATCCCACTAAAGAGGTCCAACGCATCGGTCCTGTTCCCTTCCGGGCGTCATTCCAGAGATTCGGTGTTTTCATCACTTAAAATCGCGGCGAACAAGTAACCTACGCCAACACCACTCTACTCCATAGCGCCGGCAAACAAGTTACCGGTCCAACGCGAACTGCCAAACTGAAGCCGCCTAGGCACCAGCCGGAAGGAATTCGCCAATGCGAGCTCGGATCCGTAACACCACGATCTACTTCGATGTGGACGGCATGGGACTGGTACCCGATGGCGACCGCATGATCGATCGGCCCGTGATGTTCGTGTTGCACGGCGGACCCGGTGCCGATCATTCCTACCTGAAACTGCGAATGGGTCCGCTGACCGATTCTGCTCAACTGGTGTACCTGGACCACCGAGGTGCCGGACGCAGCGACCGCGGTGACGCGTCGGAGTGGACATTGGCTAACCATGCGGCCGACGTCGATGCGTTGCGACAGTACCTGGGCCTGGAGCGGATTGTGTTGTTCGGCACATCCTACGGCGGGTTTGTCAGCCAGCAGTTCGCCCTGGATTTCCCTGACAGCCTGGCCGGCCTGATCCTCTGCTCGACCGCTCCGAGTTTCCGCATCCTGGCCGACACGCGGCGGTTGGTCGAAGAACGGGGTACTCCCGAGCAGCAGGCGATCTGCCGACGGCTCTGGGAAGAGGGCCTGCAGACCGAAGAGGCTCTTCACGAGTACTTCGTGACGATGGGCCCGGTGTACTCACGGGACTTCGACGAACAGGCCTTCGGCGTTGGCTGGCGACGGACGATCTGGAACGTCGAACAACTCGACAACTGGTTTGCCGGCGAACGGCGAACATTTGACTTCACCGATCGACTGGCAGAAATCACCTGTCCGACGCTGGTGATGTCGGGAGCTCACGACTGGATCTGCACCCCCGAGCAGGGACGGATCATGTCCGAGCGAATTCCACGAGCCCACCAGAAGGTCTTTGCCAACAGTGGCCATTCGGTGGGACAGGATGAACCGGAGGAATTCCTGGCTGCAATGCGAGGATTCCTGGCCGACACCTCACTGCCGGGATGAATCGCAAGGCCGCCCATGCAATCGCCTGCTATTCGACGACGTCGGGACTGCCGATTTGCTTGAGAACCTCGAAGGCCGGTTCGGTGGAACCCTCGCGGGTGATCAGAAAATTGAACAGGTAGACCCCGTCTGCCTTTTCGCTCCAGATGTGCTGCGCGGCGCGGCGATACTGCCGTGGTGTCAGGGCAACGCCGTTTTTCTTGTCGACAATTTCGATACAGCCGTAGACAGGAACCTCGGTGATCAACTTCTTCCACGGTGCAACGGGAAGATCGAACGTGACACTCAGAAATCGCGAGACCGTCACGAAGTCGATCCAGCCATTCCTGGCCCACGCAACCGGGTCACAACCAACCTTGCGTGACCCCTTGTAGGTCGCCGGCACGTCGTAGTTCTCCGTCGGGGGACGAACACCGAGCACCAGGCGACGTTTCCGTTTCTTACCCTCGGCATCGAGCATCGTTCGAAGGCGACGCACGAAACTGTTCATCTTGGCGATCCGCTCGGTTGTCGTCCCACCCTTGAACAGGATGGGAAAGCGGTTGAAGTCGAGTTCGATGCCGTCGCAGTCATACCGCCTGACGGCCTCCTGGATCAGCAAAAACATGTGGTCGCGGACTTCCTTGTGACCGTAATTGAGCGTGTGGCCCTGGTCGGGATCGAAACAATGAAACTTCTTGTTGTCTCGCCAGAAACGCGTCTCCAGGTGAACACCGTCGTGGCCGTCATTCATACGAAACGAGAGCAGGACTTCCCGTTTCTGACGTTTCGCCTCCGCCACCATCACCGCCCAGGGATCGATTCCCCGTTTGACGAAGTGATTCAGATTGGCAATCCATTGCTGGATGTTGCGTGGCAATTTCTTCTTCTCTTCGGGCGTGGCCAGGCTGCCCAGCATGGTGCCCACCTTGGTCGGGTAGTACATCACCTGGGCGTTGACACACAGCAGGACCGTGTCGACCTGGCTGCCCTCAAAAGACACCTCGCGAATGGCCTCCCTGAGATCCTCGGCCGTGAGACGGACCGGTCCCTGGCTGCCCTTTTTCGAGTACAACGTGGAACCGCCATCGTAATTGACGAGGATCCGGCGTTGCCGGACCGGATTCTCGGCGCGGCTCGGAGTTGATGGAGCCAGCAGAAGAACCGCGACCAGGATCGGGAAGCAATATCCACGCATGATGTGATTCCAGGACTCTGTTCCAGTGGCTGTCTCGCCGACACTACCCGGTCGGCATGAAAGATCACAACTGGTCGAATGGTTCAGCGCGGAGGAGCGAAGCAAAACCGGCCCGGGCAACGAGTTCACATCGACATCAACGGGAAGCCGGCTTCTCGATCACGACAAGTGCCACGCCACCGAGAATTGCCACCGAAGCAATCACAAGACGTACCGAGATGTCTTCACCGAGAAAGACAATGCCGCCAGCCGCAGCAATCACTGGTACGCTCAGCTGGACGGTTGCCGCATGAGTCGCCTTGAGTCCCCGGATTGCCGAATACCAGATCGCGTATCCGATTCCCGACGTGACCGCTCCCGACGCCACCGCGCACGCGATGCCGAGAGTTTCCGGCCGGCTCACTGGAAGCATTGCCAGGTTCAGGCCCACCGCCAACGGAGCCGCGCGCAGGAAATTTCCGGCCGTCGTGCAGGTTGCATCGCCGGCTCCTTTGCCACGAATGGAATAGATTCCCCAGGCAATTCCGGCCCCCAGCATCAATGCTGCTCCGCCAGGAGGCGGTGCAGACAAGCCGGGTAGCAGCAGTCCCACCAGGCCACCGAATGCCAGGACCAGGCCGGTCGACTGTCGAAGCACCAGCCGCTCTCCTGTCGAGAGCCCATAGCCGATCATCGTGACTTGTACCGCTCCAAAAAGGAGCAGGGCCCCGATAGCCGCCGGCAAATCGACGTAGGCATACGAGAAACCGGCGGCGTAGGCAAAGAGCGCCAGTGCCGACCGCCAATCACCCGAGCCATCCATTGCTCGGCGACGTGCCCGGACGATCAGCCACAGCACCGCTGCTCCGGAGATGAGCCGAATCGACGTGAAACTCGCAGCGTCGATCTGCGCGTCCTTGAGTGCCAAACGGCACAGCAACGAATTTCCCGCGAAGGCAACCATCGCTAACGATGTCAAAACGAGCACGCGCGTCGGCGACATCCCGACTCCACCTCCGGGTCATCCTCCCGATCGTCCTCAGCGAGGACGTTTCGGCAGCATACCGGCCACAAACTTCACAAAGTCCATCACGCCCGGGGAATGCAATTCCTCGTTCATTTCCTGCTTGTCCTCCAGCAGCGTGTCGAGTTCCTGGTCGTCGAGCCACATCCCGAGGCACTTGGGGCAACCGTCCACCTTGACCGGTTTGAAGTAAGAGATGTGACGACCGACCAGGCCGACATCCTGGCAGACCGGACACCGCATGTGATCGTCGATGGAACCCGGCTGGGTCACCGGATTGCCGTATTCTTCCTCGATATCTTCTTCCAGTCCCGGTTGGCTCGAATTCCTCAACTGCTTCAACTCGGAGTGATCCAACCAGATGCCATCGCACTGGTGGCATTTGTCGATCGCAACCTGTTCAAGTTGGATCCTGGCAAGTTGAGTTCCGTCTGACGGACACTTCATCAGGACAAGTCCTCCATCTGTTAGTCAATCGGCAAAAGATCAACGCGTGGCTCACCCACCACCGGTACCGTGGGGGACCAGGGCAGGCGGTTGCCGTGTGCAACCGCTTCACTCGGCACAGCATGCCCAAGTCGAGAGCATTCGACAACCAACGCGTTGTCACGACCAACCGCGGGTCGGCCGCGGGGACAAACAATTCCAACTTTTTTCGCGATCGCATTGCGGGCCTGACAACACACACTGACAATTCAGACGCCCATCACGCGGTACACGGCAGACGCAACTCACAGCTGAAGTGCCCCATGACAACCCAACTTGGAAAGCTGCAAACGATGTTTCGCCTGGCGTTAGTTGTGGCGACCTGGTCGTTCCTGGCAACTTGTGCAATTGCCGATGATGCGGCACGGCATCAAGGATTCACCGTGGCCGCAGCCGGCAAGCCCAGGGTGTTGTTGGTGCTTGCCGACAAGCCGGACAATCCACAGGTCATCAAGTACGCCGCGGAAGAGTTCCAACGTGTCATCCAAAAAGCGACCGGCGCACAAATCGCCGCGATCCCCGAAAAGCAACTGGCCCGGCAGTCGCATCAGAACCTGGGCCTGGTCTTTCTTGGTCCATGTGAAGCAACTCGCCAGGCTGGCGTGGACGCCGGGCCGTTACCGGCCAACGGATACCTGATCCAGTCCGACGATCGGCGGCTGTTCTTGTGCGGCAAGGACGGCGGCACGGATCACCCGCGGAATTACCACGTCGACATGGGAACGTTGTTCGCGGTTTACGAGTTTCTTGAACGGCAGGTTGGCGTTCGCTGGTTGTGGCCGGGGGATCTGGGCGAGTTCGTTCCTCGACAACAGCGTGTCGTTGCTGGCACGTGGAAAACCAAATCGCTGCCCAGATTGATGCA
>CAWVUS010000326.1:0-5340 GCA_963933195.1 uncultured Planctomycetaceae bacterium | reverse complement strand
CGTGTCGACATAGAGATTGCCCTTAGTCGATGCCTGGATGGCGCGGACCTGGGTGGTCGGGTCACCGGCAGCACCGCCGCCGTTGCCCAGGTGGGCCAGGATCACGTTCGCTTCAGGGTACCGTTCGGCAAAGGGCAAGAAATCTTCCGGAAGGCTATTTTCGTCGCCGCTGTGGACGAGTACGACCGCGCTGTGTCCGGCTGCAAATTCGAACAACCTGTCACCGTGTTGGGTGATCGGGTAACAGTGTTCCTCGGGGTGAATCTTGATGCCCACGCAGTGCGGTTCCGCGAGCATTTGGGTCGCTTGCTCGTACGTCTCCTCCCGGTTTGGATCGATCACGACCCATTGCAGCAACCCCGCGGTGCTGGGAACGATCCGGGCGGCCTCACGGTTGCCCTCGGCGGCATCGGCACGTCCCCTGGGCAACAATCCCAGGAGTGGAGATACCACGGTCAATTCGGTCCGGGCCCGTTTTGCTCGCTCCACCACCGCCTCGGCATCACCACTGGCCATCAGGTTTTGCAGGTCCGAGCTCCCGTCCCGATAGTATGTTCCGTAGTGCGCGTGGACGTCGATGGCAGGGAATTCGCGGATGTCCATCAGTCGATGTTGTCTCCCGGCCGAATACCGGCCTCTTGGTGGATTCAGAGTGTTTCCAGGATAGTGTGTGCAGCGTTGTGTCCACATGCTCCGGTGACCTCTCCCCCGGGGTGCGTTCCGGCGCCACAGAGGAACAATCCCGCGATCGGCGTTCCGTAGCCGGCCCAGCCCTTCATGGGCCGAAGATCGAGGAATTGTTCGGGAACAATGTCCAGGTGGCGGATGTTGCCGTCGGTGAGCCAGACACGTTTCTCGAGATCAGCTGGCGTGAACAACGACCAATCGACCAGGCAATCTCGCAGTTCCGGGGCGTACTGGCACAGCACGTCTATCAACGCCTCCCCAACCCCCTCGCGGATCTGGTCCCAATCGCTGTCACGAGGATGAACCGGCGCGTAGAGACCCCAGACGGACATCACGTGCTGCCCTGGCTGGGTCAGCGAGTCATCGATCACCGAAGGGATCTGCACTTCCATCACCGGCTCGGCGGCAGGCCGTCCCGCCGTGGCGTCATGCCAGGCTTTCGAGTAGTACTCCATCGAGGGACAGAGTTTCATGCTGGCGATGTACCGGGGGTCATACCCGTCGGGGAAGTACCGGCTGAAGTCGGGCAGCCGGTCCAGCGCGGCGTGAAATTTCAGGTACGCGGTTCTGGTTTTCATCTCGCGGACGGGTGTCACCCAGTCGGCCGGCAGATGTTCGGGGCCGACCAGCCCGAGCAACGTTCGCTTGGGGTCGGCTCCCGAGACGACCAGTTTCGAGGAAATCTCGGTCCCGTCGTCCAGCACCACTCCACGGGCGCCTTCCGCGTCGATTGTGATCCGCTCGACAATGCTGCCGGTCCTGATCTGAACGCCATGTTCGCGTGCCGAGTCGGCCAGCGAGTTGGCGATCATTCCCATGCCACCGCGAACGATTCCGATGTCCTCGGGCCGACTGAACGCATCGCAGCGGATGTGGGTGTAGCAGAAGGCTCCGCCAGCCGCCTCTGGATCACCAACGTCCTGGACCTGCAAGAAGGACCCTCGCACGGCCTCGTCCTCGAAGAACTCGCGGACGAGGTCGCCCATGCTGACCGTCAGCAGCCGTTGGAGGAACGCGGCGTCGTCGGTGCCGGCGACGGAGTCTTTCAATTCTCCGAGAGATGGTGGGCGGCGAAGAAACCAGGGATAGACGATTCCGGCTGCCCGTCGCCAGAAGGCGTTCCACTGGGGCAGTGCCGCAGCGTCCCGCAACGAAAAACTTGCCAATTCGGCCTGGGTCCGTTCGAGAGAATGCCACCGGGCCAATCGCCGTCCGTCGGGGTAGGGCTGGAATGGTTCGGGATCCAGCGGGAGCACTTCGAATCCGTGCTTCCGCATCTCGAGATCGTCGATCACCTTGGACTGCAGCAGGTGACAGATGTAGGAGCATGATGAGACGTGAAAACCGGGGAACAATTCCTCGGTGGCAGTGGCTCCACCGACGAAGTCTCGGCGTTCGAGAACCAGTACATCCAGTCCACCACGGGCCAGATAACCCGCACAGACCAGGGCGTTGTGGCCACCGCCAATGATGATTGCGTCGTGGTCAGGCACGTGATGGAATCATGAAGAAGGAGTGAGGGGGGATCAGTCGGCAGGGACGGCGTGGAAGCCGTCGAGGACTTGGATCGTTGTGCCGATCCGAGCACTGTCGGGATCGTGGCGTTCGCCCCGGGCGTGCACGAGGCCGCCGGGAACCAGGTGACTGTGGAATTCGAGCATTTGTGCCCGTCCGGCGGAGTCGGCGACCACTGTGCGAGCTTCCCATCCCGGGTAGCTCTTCTCGCCGATTTTCCGAGTGGCCTTGAGTCGGGTCACATCCCGGGCCGTGTGACGGGGCTTCAGACCACGGACTCGAACCAGTTGTTTGAGAAAAAACGGAGCCGTGTCGGGGCTGTACCAGGACTTGGTGGTGATCCGCGTGTCACCAATTGCCCGGGTGACGGTGTGGGTCTGGCAGGTGTGGCTACGACCGAGAATCTTGATCTCGCCCAGGCTCAATCGTTCGGTTCGCAATCCATCCCTGCGGGTGCCGTCCCAGTTGAGTACCACCGGCTTATGTTTTATGGGCACATCGTTTTTGCCGACACCGACGGTCTCTCTCTGCAGAGTCACGCCGTGCTGGTCAACTTTTTGGAGCCGGGTGGTCACGAGTTCCGATCGCAGGATCTTCTGTCCGTTTTCGCCAATCGTTTCGAGTGTCACCCGGATACGGGTCCAACTGCCCGGTGCGAATCGTCCCCAGGCGTGCTGTTCTCGTGGGATGTCCTCTGCAACGCTGGTGGAAGATCCCATCGCGAGACTCACCACAACAAGCAGGCTACGAGACAATCGAATGTCCCAGCGGGCGGCGGTCATGGGTGATCTCCAATTCCAGGCTGACGCGATCGAATCGCGTAGGCCTGATTGTGCGCGTCTTGGAGCCGTCCTGCCAGTTCCAAGCACTCATACTGCCCGCGAGACTCTATGCGGTGTCCCGTGTCCGTCGTAAGCTGGTCAAATGTCGAGCGAGCCGCGGAGCCGTTCCGGAGAGCCACTACTCGAGTTGGCCGGCGTGTGCCGGTCATTCGGGGGAGTGGTGGCGTTGCAGCCCACGACCCTCTCTGTGGTTCCCGGTGAAGTTCTCGGGCTGGTTGGTGAAAACGGTGCCGGCAAGTCGACGCTGATCCGTTTGATCAGTGGTGTGCTGCGGCCAGATGCGGGTGAGTTGCGTTGGCGAGGGAACCGCGTGGTGCTGGATACGCCGCGGCGGGCCATCGACCTGGGAATTGCCACGATCCACCAGGAACTCGAGTACTGCGGTCACCTGAGCGTGGCCGAGAATATGATGCTCGGGGAGACCTGGCCAACGGGGTGGGGCCGCTGGATCGACTGGCCGGCTCTAAAGGAGGAGGCACGGAGCCGGCTGGAGCGTGCCGGCTGTGACGTCGCGGTGGACATGGAGTTTTCTCGGCTGACCGCCGTCGAGAAGCAACTGGTGGCGATCGCCACGTCGCTCGCCCGTGATGCGAGATTGCTGATTCTTGATGAACCAACCGCCAGCCTGGCGGCTCCTGATGCGAGACGGCTCATCGAACACCTCAAGACGATTCGTGATTCGGGCGTGGCGATCATCTATGTGTCTCACCGGCTTGACGAGGTCCTGGAATTGTCGACGCGGGTGGCGGTGCTGCGGGACGGCGAGATGGTTCATTTGGCAGATTCGGGTGAACTGGACGGTCCTGGCCTGGTTCGTGAAATGATCGGTCGGTCGCTCCAGCACGTGTTCCCCCGGACCCGCAGCCGGGAAGACGATGAGCAGGCGGGGGTGTTGTTGCGGGTCGAAGGATTGGCGCGAGAAGGATTGTTCACGGACGTGTCGTTGGAGGTTCGAGCCGGCGAAGTGGTGGGCCTGGCGGGACTGGTGGGCGCCGGACGGTCCGAGTTGGCCCGGGCGATTTACGGCCTGTATCGTGCCGATTCGGGCACGATGGAGTTGCTTGGTCGTCCCTGGAGTCCCCGTTCACCATGGGAGGCCCTTCAGGCCGGCCTGGTTTATCTGCCCGAGGAACGCAAGCGGCACGGACTGGTTGCCGACCATGCTGTCGCGCCAACACTGGCGATCGGTATCCGCGACCGGCTGACCCGCTGGGGGCTGATTGGCAGGGCACAAGAGCGTGCTCGAGTGGCCGGCATGATCTCCGATTATGACATCCGTTGCAGTGGCCCCGACCAGATTGTGGGCACCCTCAGTGGTGGCAATCAACAGAAGGCGTTGTTGGCCAGGTGGCTGGAACGGGATCCGAAGGTCCTGTTGCTGGATGAACCCACCCGTGGCGTCGATGTCGGGGCCAAGGCCGAAATTCACTCGATGATTGATCGCCTGGCAGCGGCTGGCCACGGGGTGCTGCTAATCTCCAGTGACCTGCCCGAGGTGGTGGGGATGAGCGACCGGGTGTTGGTGATGAGCCGTGGAACCCTGGTTGCAGACCTCAGTGGCGAGTTGCAGACCGAACGTGAGGTGCTGCAGGCGGCGGCAGGGCTGGTCTCGGGGATCACTGGAGACTTCCCGTGATACTGAGCCGGATGACCTCGCCGGTAAGGCGTCGCCTGTTTTGGTTGGTGGCCGGCAATGCCACTCTGCTGGTAGTGATCTTTGCGTGCTTGCTGCCCGGCGACACGTTCGCCGGAGCGGTGTCGCGGCTGGGCACGGTCCTGGTCGACACCCCCCGGAACATGGCACCAGAGATGCTGGCGGCGATCGGGTTGACGGCGATCATCTGGACCGGTGCCATCGATCTCTCCATCGGCAGCGTGGTGGCTGTCGGTGGCGCCGTGTTCGCCATGGGGTATTCACACGAAATTTCCCCGGTGATGTGCTTTGCCGGCTGCCTGTTGGCCGCCGGCGGCCTTGTTGCCAGCAACGGGCTCCTGGTGCGGTGGTTGAAGATCCCGGCATTGATCATCACGCTGGCCGGCCTGGCAGCCTACCGGGGCGTGGCCCTGGTGCTGGTCAACCTGGGTGTTCCCGGTTTTGACGGGAACCTGACCGTGCCCGAAGAGATCTACCGCGTACCGGGACGCGACTGGGCTGGTTGGATCCTGGTGGCGGCCGTCGGCACGGCGGTTGTGAGCGAGTTGTTTTTCCGGACACCCCGTCTGTGGCTGGCCCACGGCAGTTCGTCGTCCGCCTGCCGGTTGCACGGGCTGAATCTCTCGCGATTGTCCGTCACGG
>CAWVUS010000325.1:0-5366 GCA_963933195.1 uncultured Planctomycetaceae bacterium | reverse complement strand
ACGATGTTTGCAGTCGGGCTGGCGACGAGTCCGCGTGACAGGTTCGTGTCTTTTGAAGGGGCCAGGTTCTCGGATGAAGCCGGCCGGAAACCCTACAGCGAGGTGGTGACTCGCACCTTTTCATTCACCGGGAAGCAGTTGCACCTGAACCTCCAGGCCAACCTGTATACCGGCGCAGGTGTCTCGGGGCCCTGTGGGATGTGGGTCGAGATTATGGACACGACGCATCACCCGATTCCGGGTTTCAGTCACAGAGACTGTGACCCCATCCACCAGGGAGGCCTCGACCAGGTCGTGTCATGGAAGGGGCGACGCGACCTGAGTGAACTGGTGGGGAGGCCGATCAAGTTGCGTTTCCATTTCAGGAACGCGAGCTTCTACGCCTTCCAGTTCAAGTAGTCTCATCCTGGAGACGGATCGTTTGCCGGATCGGTCGAACTGCATCTTCGGTGGTCTGTCAGCCACGCCTGAGGCCGCGGGCACCAAACCCCGCGAGGTACCGGGTTGTTGGCGACAGCTCTGCAGCTTGTTCGGTCGACATGCCCTGGGTGTAGTCGGTGAATGGCTGAACCCAGCTCCGGCAGTAGTAGCAGAGGATCGCACGCCTGGGTTGGTCGGTCACGTTGGGGCCGGATCGATGCCAGGTGTTTGAGAGCCAGATGGCGACCGAGCCAGCCGGAGCACACAAGATGACCTCGCCGTCCATCTCACCTTCGGACCATTTCGGTTTCTTTCTCGACAGATGGCTGCCGGGGACGATTCGGGTCGCGCCGTTGTCGGGTGTGAAATCGTCGAGTATCCAGGCGTTTTGTGTCGTCAGTGGGAAATCGGGCAGCGGTTCGGGCAATTGTCCCAGTGGCACATCCACGTGCCAGGCACCGCCCTGGGTGCCGGCGCCGATGCTGGTGGCACTGACATCCGAGAGAATGCAGTCCTGGCCCAGGACCTGTCGGACAATCCCCAGCACCTCGGGGTGCTCGACAAGACTGGCAAAATCCGGTCCCTTGGTCAGCAGGTTCCAGACACGTTGAGACCGATCGTGGTCGAACAATGTCGGCAGGTGCATGAAACACTTGTTGACCAGTTTTGGCTCGATCGGCCACGGGGTGTCGTGGTTGACCGATCGCGTGTGCCGAATCCGTCGCACCAATCGTTCGAGTTCGTCGTCGCTGACGGAGTAACTTTCGGCCAGGAATGTTTCCAGCAGGTCGTCGTCTCCGGTGGCTGCGGGGTGGTTGCCAGGGACGTACGGCTGATCCCTTTCGCTGTGCATTTGTTCGTCGACCGTCTGTTTCAGTTGTTCGACGACCGACTGTGGAAGTACGTTTTCAAGGATGACGTAACCCTGCTCGTTGAGTTGATCGAGGACATGTTTTTCGTCTGGGTGAGTCATTGTCAGTGCTCGAGTTGCCGATCAAATAAGCAGGACGAAGCAGGATCACCGGTTCGGGTTTCCTCGCCCCAGTTGTGAGGATAGAATAACTGGCAGGACTATTTTTCGAGAGGTTGTACCGTGCTGACGCTCTCTGGCCATGATCGGTTTCGGCAATGTGACGGGCTGTCTCGTCGTACGTTTTTGCAGGTTGGGGGGCTGGCCCTCGGGGGGCTGAGTTTGCCCGACATTCTGCGGGCCGAAGCGGCCAGTGGGACCCAGAACCCTCACAAAGCCGTGATCATGATTTACCTGACCGGTGGGCCACCTCACCAGGACACGGTGGATCTGAAGCCAGATGCTCCGAGCGAGATTCGAGGGGAATTCCGTCCGATCAGTACGAAATTGCCGGGCGTTCAAGTCTGTGAACACCTGCCGCGGATTGCTCAGCAAATGGATCGGATCACGACGATTCGCACCCTGGTGGGTTCCAACGGGGGCCACTCGTCCTTTCAGTGTGTCACCGGTCGTCGAACGAACAATCAGCCGGCAGGCGGATGGCCGGGGTTCGAGTCGATTGTTTCTCGCCTGCAGGGCCCAGCCAACCCGGCTGTTCCCCCCGGGTTCAACCTCTTCATGAAGATGGCACACGGTCCCTACAATCATCCGGGCCCGGGTTTTCTCGGGACCGCTCACCAGGCTTTTCAGCCCGAGGGCGATGCCCGTGCCAACATGACGCTCAACGAGAGTGTCTCGTTGGGACGATTGGGGCGACGTCGTGGCTTGCTGTCGGGTTTCGACCGCTTCCGTCGCGAGGTTGATGGCCAGCGGGACACGGGGACGTTGGATCCGTTTGCCGAGCAGGCACTCAATGTCCTGACGTCGAGTCGGCTGGCCGATGCCCTGGACCTGGACAAGGAGTCTCCGGAGATCCGCGGCAACTATGGCAAGGATGATGCCAAGGCGTTGTCCTACGGGCACCTGGGTTACCAGGCGATTATGTCGAAGTTCCTGATGGCCCGACGACTGGTGCAGGCCGGAGCTCGGTGTGTTTCAGTCACCTTCGCGGATTTCGACTGGCATGGCGGTAACTTTTCGAATGGTCGGAAGGTGTGGCCATTGTTTGACCAGGGTTTCACGGCGCTGGTTGATGATCTCCATCGGCTTGGTCTGCAGGACGATGTGACGGTGGTGGCGTGGGGGGAATTCGGCCGGACTCCGAAGATCAACAAGAACGCCGGCCGCGATCACTGGAGCCGGAATGCTTTTGCCCTGCTGGCCGGGGGCGGCATGCCGATGGGCCAGGTCATCGGGACGACCAACCGGTTCGCCGAGGAACCGGTGACACGGCCGGTTCATTTCCAGGAGGTCTTTGCCACGCTGTATCGCAACCTGGGGCTGGACGTGTCCCAGGTTACGGTGAGTGATCTGAACGGACGGCCTCATTACCTGGTCGATGACGGTGTGCGGCCTCTTCCCGAGTTGCTCTAGGGACTGGGATCTGGGTGTGCCGCGGTCGCCTGGGGCCAGCGTCGGGTGTTCCCGAGTGTTTCAGTTCGCTCGGAAGTCGACGGTGATCCGGCTCTTGAGTCCTTGCAGTTCCAGCCGGGCGAATTCTGGATCGTACCAGGCCAGCACGATGCGGTCGGTGGGCAGTTTCTCGTTCAGCAGCAGCGTTTGACCTGTTCTCGCATCGAGCAACTCAACGAGCATTCTCTGCCGACCACCGTTGCCCCGGTCTCGTGTTCGTCCGAGCAGGACGAGCGCCGGCAGGTGGCCGTGTCGGAATCTCACGACGCTCCGTAGTGCAACGGTGCGCCGCCAGCGGAGGGTGGCCGTGTCCGAGTCAATGGCCAGCAGGTGTCCGTGGACATGGATGACCGGCAGCAGCGTGTCGCCAACAAAATAGACAGGTGCGTTTCCGGCTCGAGGTGGCGCGGCACCCTGGGCTGGCAGCATGGCCACGTAATAGCAGTCGCGGTCTCGGAAGACCTTGATCGAACTGATCCGCTCGTCGGTCTTGGAAAGTGCCTGGATGGTCAGTCGACGGATCCCCTCGCGGAAGTCGTG
Organism: uncultured Planctomycetaceae bacterium; assembly: GCA_963933195.1. Lineage (GTDB taxonomy): Bacteria > Planctomycetota > Planctomycetia > Planctomycetales > Planctomycetaceae > UBA8437. The sequence goes on along the minus strand of CAWVUS010000325.1, from coordinate 1,924 downwards.
CACCTTGAGCTGGCCCGCGTCGTCGATCCATGCCAGGTGATGGTCGGGAGTCGCGTAGGGAAAGATGCGGTCCTTGAGGCGTTCGTCGATGATCGTGCGGTCGTCTCGAGGGTCCCAGACCCGGAGTCGCTGCGATCCGTCCGCTTCGACGGTGACGTACATCAGGTGACGGCCGAAGGCGCGGCGTCGGGTACGCGCTGTGATGGGAAGCCGGGAACTTCGCAGTTTCACCCCGGTCAAAGAATCGTAGACGTCGTGAGCGATCCGGTCGGACTGGCTGACGACCAGTACGTGGTCGTCACCGAAGAATCCAGACGTGGCGTCGGCAAAGGTTCCGCTGCCGGTTTCCAAGTCGCCTCGACGCCAGAGCAACTGGCCGTCGACCGGGCTGCACGCCAACAGGTGTTGCCGGGACTGGAAGGAAACGGTCAGGACACCGGACGGACCGACCCGGAGCATCTCGGGCCGTGATGCCAAGGGCAGGTAGGGGCGTTTCCACAGTGGGGCCGTCCGATTCCGCTCGAGCAAGGAAAGGCCGAGCATCGACGAATGGGATCCCATTGGAAACAGGTGGCCACTGCGGCACTGGTGCCACCAGACGCGAGCACTGAATTGTGTGGGCAGGTCGATGTACCCGGCAGCGACGCCGACTTTTCGGTCCATCAACGTCATTCGGCGTGTTGAATCGTTGTAGGTTTCAAGGAGATCGAAGGTCTCGCGTTCTGATGTGCTGAATTGCCGGCGGAATTTCTGGTAGGTCGGCGGCAAGTTGACAGTGGCCGAGACCGATTCGTCACGGGTGATTTCGACACGGCCTGGCCGGGGTGTCGGATGGCGATGTCGTTGCCAGGTGCTGACCGCCAGGTCACTTGCCGGACGGGTGGCCACCCATTTGTCACCGGTGATCCCATCGTGGCCACGGACTCCCGAGAGTCGGCCGACGGCCAGTTCGTCGAGCAACGGCACGCAGTCCTCGTACAATCCGAAGCGGCTCCACAGTTGAACCAGAGCCATGGTGGCAGGCAGCCGCCAGCGTGGCCGCCCACGCTTTCGGATGGCCAGCAACAGCAGTTCAGCCTGTTGGAATCGGCCGGTGTCGACCAGGCGGCCGGCCAGCGAAAACCGCACCGGGTCGGCCAGGGGGTTGCCGGTGTGGCGGCGGACAAAGGTGAGTTGTTCGTCGAGCGACGTGGACTTGGCCAATGCGGTGGCCCGGGCGTCGAGTCGTCGTGCGAGAGACTGGCCGGTGTCTCCTCCTCGTTTCGTGGCCAGTTTGATCGATTCTTGCGAAAGAGATGTGATCCAGGTGCGACGTGTGAGAACGTGGGTACCGTCACGATCTGCAGTGACTTCCGTGATTCCTGTCGGCGGTGTGTCGATCGTTAACCTGGCGAGCCGGGAGGCGGATTCGAAAGCCTGTAGCGGGTCGCCTTGTTGCAGGTGCCAACGCCCCTGCTCGACCAGGACGCGGGCCAGGTCCCTGGGCGAGTCTGCCAGTTGGCCGAGTCGTTCCAGGAGTGGGCCAGCCTGGGAACTGGGCAGGGAACGCGCCGTATCCAATTGCAGGAACAGTAGTTCTCTCAGGACTCGCCGTGATCGTTGTCTGACCGGTGGGAAATTGCTGCTGACGACCGATTCGAGAATCCGCAGCGATTCCTCGTGACGTCCCAGAGCCAGGTTCAATTCGGCCGCTTGCAGTTGCAGACGTTCATTTTTCGGGTCGGCAGCCAGTTCGGTCCGGGTCGTTGCCAATTGCCCAACTGCCTGGGGGTAGGCCGTGAGCCTGTCGGCCGTCAGTGACAGCACCCAATTGCCGGCGACAAGCAGGTTGCCCGGCCGGATGCCGTTGGATGTGAACAGGCCGACGGGGTTGTTTCGAGTCGGAGAGGCAATGGCCGGAGGAAGGCTCAGGCCGATCTCGTGT
>CAWVUS010000324.1:0-5480 GCA_963933195.1 uncultured Planctomycetaceae bacterium | reverse complement strand
CAGTTGGGGCAGGCGGTCTGGTCGAGTTCCTCGAGAGTTTGATCGCCGGTGAGTTCGATGGCGATTTCCGGCGGCGCCGAGTCAGTCGTCGGTGGTTCCTCGGGTGTTTCGGAGTAGTCGAGGTATTCCTGGTAACAGGTTTCACACAGGTGGAGTTCGTGTACTTCACCCTCGCGCATCTCGGTGATGTGCAACGTGGCCGGTTTCGAGCAGCGGCGACATTTCTTCATTCGACCGTTGGCCGGGCTGATTTGATACGGAGAGCCAGTCAGACTGGCGGCGCGCCGCTCATTTTAGCCCTGCCCCTTGCCCAGTCAAGCGACGTGTCGGCGACAGGTCGAACCGCTAGTATGGGGGCACGTCCAACTCTTCAACGGCCGCGCTGTGATGCCGCATCTTCCTGATCTCGACACATTCGCTCAACAGGCCGATTCTTCGGAATCGATTCGGCTCGTGCCCGTCTATCGTCAGCTTGTCAGTGACACGTTGACTCCGGTCAGCGCGTACTGCCGTATCGGTTCTGGAGAGAGTGCGTTTCTGTTCGAGAGCGTGGTAGGCGGAGAACGAGTCGGGCGATTCAGTTTCGTGGGAGCGGATCCGTTCTTGAGGATCGAGGCCCACGGCAACAGCGTGAGGGTGACGGCTTCCGGAGATGATCCGACCGGAGCTTTGCCCGAGACGGCCAACGGTGAGACACGGGAGGTTGCCGATCCGTTGGCGGAACTCGAGTCATTGCTGGCCCGTTACCAGGCAGCACCAGTGCCCGGGCTGCCCCGATTTTGTGGAGGGGCGGTGGGGTATGCCGGTTACGACGTGATCCGCTACAGCGAAATGCTGACCCAGCCGCCGGAGGATGATCGGGGTTTGCCCGATATGTCGTTCGCCTTCTACGACCGCATGGTGGTCTTTGATCACATCAACAAGACTGTGCTGGTGGTGGCCCACGCCCGCTCGGACGCCGACGACCTGGACGCCGAGTACCGACGTGCGTGTGGGCGGGTCGATGAATTGTGTGAGAAACTGGCGGCATCGGCCGACGAACTGCAACTGGCGGACTTTGATGCGGCGAGAGCGAGCCATCCGGAGACGACGTCAAACTTTTCGCAGTCGGATTTTGAATCGGCCGTCGAGGCCTGCAAGAGTTACATTCGTGCCGGCGACATTTTCCAGGTCGTGATCAGTCAGAGACTGTGCCTGGAGACGGCCGCGAGACCGCTGGACGTGTACCGGGCTCTGCGGGTCGTCAATCCCAGCCCGTTCATGTTCCTGCTCCGATCACCGGGTGTGGACCTCGTGGGGAGTTCGCCTGAGATCATGGTTCGAGTCGAGGACGACGAGGTCACGATCCGGCCCCTGGCCGGGACACGGGTTCGCGGCGCGACCGAAGATGAGGACCGGGAATTGGCCGAGGAATTGCTGGCTGATCCGAAGGAACGGGCCGAGCACGTGATGCTGGTTGACCTGGCCCGCAACGATGTTGGGCGAGTGGCCCGTTTCGGCACAATCGAGTTGTCCGATGTGATGGTTGTTGAGCGCTACAGCCACGTGATGCACATCACTTCCAACGTCCGGGGCCGTCTCACCGATGGTCACACGGCACTGGACGCGTTGCGGGCGGGGCTGCCCGCGGGAACCGTCTCGGGTGCACCCAAGGTGCGTGCAATGGAGATTATCGACGAACTGGAACCGCATCGCCGTGGTCCCTACGCCGGTGCGGTCGGCTACGTCGATTTCACGGGAAACATGGACACCTGCATTGCGTTGCGGACTGTTGTCATCAAGGGCACCACCGCGCACGTGCAAGCTGGCGCTGGAATTGTTGCCGACAGTGTGCCGGAGACCGAATACCACGAAACGCTCAACAAGGCACGTGGCCTGTTGACGGCGATCGACCTGGCGGAAAAACAGCTGGCTCCTCACAGTCCTGCTGGCGATGACGGAGCGGCGAATTGAGAATCAGATGCCGATCTGGTAGCTTGCCGCAGAGCGGGTGGCCTGACACGCTTCTGACGACACGTGATGACTTGCGATGACCGTATTCCAACAGATCATCGATGGAGAGATTCCGGCAGACATCGTCTATGAAGACGACCGGTGCCTGGCTTTTCGTGACGTCAATCCCCAGGCACCCGTCCACGTGCTGGTGATCCCTCGCAAGCCAATCGTTTCACTGGCTCAACTGGAGGATGAGGACGAGTCGTTGATGGGACACCTGATGGTCGTTTCCCGACGAGTCGCCCTGGACATGGGTTTGGACAACGGTTTCCGAACCATCATCAACAGCGGTCAGGATGGTGGGCAAAGTGTCGACCACCTTCACGTGCACGTCATGGGAGGCCGTGGGTTGGAGTGGCCTCCAGGTTAGAAACACGACGGTCGCCCGCTCTGCGGGGGCCGAGACACCTCGAACAACACAGAGAAAAAATCCAAGGAAACACATGATGCCCATCCGCAGACTTGCTGCAGCCACACTGGTCCTGGTCGGGGTTGGCTCGCTGTTACTGGCGAGGCCCAATTCCGAGGTTCGATCCGCCACGGCGATGACCACCGCTTGCCAGGCTTTCCTGAAGAGTCTGGACGAGAAGCAGGCCGCAAGGTGTCGTTTCGGTTTCCAGGACAAGGAACGTGTCAACTGGCACTTCATTCCCCGGGTGCGGAAGGGACTTCCTGTGAAGGATCTCGAGGGGGCCCCGCTGCGAGCGGCCCTGGCCCTGTTGCGGAGTGGTCTGTCCGAGGCGGGTTATGACCAGTCTCTGAACGTGATGAGCCTCGAGGAAGTTTTGTACCTGCTGGAAGGTGGCGATCGGGTCGCTCGTCGAAACAATCGCGATCCCGGGAAGTACTACATCAGCATTTTTGGTCAGCCTGCCGCGACCGGCAGTTGGGGTTGGCGTTTCGAGGGGCATCACCTGTCGTTGAACTACACCTTTGTCGACGGCAAGTTGGCGTCGACGACGCCGGAGTTTTATGGAGCCAACCCGGGGACGATCAACGCCGGCAAGGGGCGGACGATTCGCGTCCTCGGCCCCGAGGAGGATCTGGCCCGGTCGATTCTTACCGCTTGCACTCCCGCACAAGAGAAAGTCGTTTGGCGATCCAAGGAAGCTCCCGATGATCTTCGCGGCGGTGGGGTGGCGCAGCCGGAAACCACCGATCCTGTCGGGCTCCCGGTTTCAAAGATGAGCGCTGCCCAGAAGAAACTGATGCAAACGCTGCTGACGGAGTACCTGAAAAATATGCCCGGTGATGTCGAGGCGCAGCGGCGTGTCGAGATCAACAAGGCGGGTGTCGCCAACATTTACTTCGCCTGGTGGGGCAGTGAGAAGAGGGACGAGCGGCATTACTATCGCGTGCAGGGGCCCACGTTCCTGATCGAATACAACAACACTCAGAACAGTGCCAACCACGTCCATTCGATCTGGCGCAACCTCGCCGGGGACTTCAATCTTCCGGCGGATGCCGGGAAGTGATTCGGCATGCTTCGGGTGACGATGCCAGGACGACAGTAGGAGCGGTAAGATGAGTCAACTTGTGTCGCAGCAGATCGAGAGCCGGTTCCGGGAGTCGTTTGGGAGTTCGGCGGCATTGTACGATCGGGCTGTTGGCCTGTTTCCCAGCGGTGTCACGCACGACAGCCGTTTCCTGAGGCCGTTTCCGATTTACGTCGATCACGCCCAGGGGTCTCGCAAGACAGACCGGGATGGAAACGAGTTGATCGATTACTGGATGGGGCACGGTGCGCTGTTGTTGGGCCACTCCCATCCCGCGGTCGTCGAAGCGGTTCGTGACCAGATTGGACGGTCGACTCACCCGGGTGCCTGCCACGAGTTGGAGTTGGAGTGGGGCGAACGAGTGCAACGGATGGTGCCGTCAGCCGAACGGATCCGCTTCACCAATAGTGGCACCGAGGCGACACTGATGGCACTCCGAGTGGCTCGGATCGTGACCGGCCAGACCAAGATCGTGAAGTTTGCTGGACACTTCCATGGCTGGCACGATCAGTTGATTCCCGCCGCGTCACCTCCACACGACGCCGATTCCGGCTACACGATGCCCGGTGTCACCGAGGGAGTCTTTGGAGACCTGGTGATCGTTCCGCCGAATGATCTCGAGGCGGCCGCCGCGGCAATCGCTGAACACAATCCGGCGTGTGTGATTCACGAGGGCAACGGTAGTCGTTGGGGTGTCGTGCCGACACGGCCCGAGTTCCTGCAAGGGTTACGACAGGTCACTGCCGATTCGAACACGATCCTGATCCACGATGAGGTGATCACCGGGTTTCGAGTTCACGAGGGGGGATACCAGTCCCACTGTGACATCGTTCCGGATATGACGACGCTGGCCAAGGTGTTGGCGGGTGGATTGCCCGGGGGCTGCCTGGTGGGCCGAGCCGATCTGCTGGAGGTGCTCGCCTTCGACAATTCCCTGGGCACGAAGATGAAACATCCCGGAACGTTTAACGCCAATCCGTTGTCTGCGGCCGCGGGTTGTGCGGCATTGGATGTTGTCGCGACCGGTGAGCCGTCTCGGATTGCCAATCAGCAGGCAGCACGAGTACGGAGCGGTCTGAATGAGGTGTTTGCGGCAAAGGGTGTGCCATGGGTGGCTTACGGAGATTTCTCGGCCATCAAGATCATTCCCGGCTACGACGGCCCGGGGCCCGATGGAGACGATTGGGTGCCCTACGGTGGTGATTACCGTCAGTTGGATGTGAAGTTCGACGAGGCATTGGGGCACGCTTTCCGTTGCTCGTTGCTGTTGAATGGAATCGACTGGATGGGATGGGCCGGATCGACCTCGTCGGCGCACACCGATGAGGATGTCGAGGCAACACTGGTGGGCTTTGCCGCAGCGATTGATCTCCTGGTTGCCGATGGTTTGATCCCAGCCGCATGAGCGACGAGGTTGAACGGATCGAGGCCACCGGGAACCCGTTGTTGTCGGGTTCGTTGAGACGGACGGTGCTGTTGTTGGCCTGGCCCGTCCTGTGCGAACAGGTGCTGGGGTTCCTGGTCGGTCTGTACGACACCTGGTTGAGCGGGCATATCGAGGGGATCAGCGAGGTGGCGACCGGCGCGGTGGGGTTGGCCGCCTACGTGGGGTGGCTGGCCTCAATGCTCTTTGCCCTGGTTGCCACGGGCACAACTGCACTGGTGGCCCGTCATCGTGGGGCCGGCGAAACGGCCATCGCCAATCGCATCATGAATCGCTCGCTGGCCCTGGCAGGTTTGGCCGGAGGTGGTGTGTTCACGTTGATTTACTTGGCGGCTCCCTGGATGGTGCAGTTGCTGGAGATGACCGGTGACGACGGCGGGATCGTGGTGCATTACCTGCGTGTGGACGGCGTGGGACATGTGGCCACCGGGATCACCCTGGCGGCGGCGGCTGCCCTGCGGGGTGGTGGCAACATGCGGACCCCGATGATCGTGCTGGGGATGGTCAGCTTACTGAACGTCATCGTTTCAACCGTGTTGGTTTTT
>CAWVUS010000323.1:0-5582 GCA_963933195.1 uncultured Planctomycetaceae bacterium | reverse complement strand
GCGTCGACCAGGTCCAGCACGACGTCCGGATTCTTCCGACGCCAAACCGCCACGGCCTTCCGCCCCTGGCGGACGACGTCGACAAGTTGCTGATCGGCCATTGCGAATTTCTTTTCGAGAGGGGATTGGCTTCATTCTCCATGGCGACGGCAACCTGCACAAGCAGCAGTCCCCTGACCACTCCTTTTGCACTGGAAACGGGTTCGATTTGGTGCCTCGTCGACAGGCTGCTAAACTTGCGACATGCCTTCACGCCCCACACTGCGGCCATCACCTTCAACGGCCCGGCTGTTTGCAACATTGCTGACCCTGGGCGCGATGTTTGCCGGAACTCGTTCAACCGGCTCCGAACCAGTTTCTGACAGCGACACCTGGTGGTCCCTGCGTCCATTAACGTCTCCCAGTGTCCCGGTCACGACAAATCGCGAGTGGCCTCAAACGCCCATTGACGCCTTCATTTCCCGTGTGCACAGCCAGCATGGCCTGCGTCCATCACCTCGCACCGATCGCCGGTCCCTGATCCGCCGGGTGACCATTGACGTCACCGGGTTACCACCCACTCCTGAACAGGTCGCCGCCTTCCTCGCTGACCGGTCTCCGGACGCTTATGGCAAACTTGTCGAACGACTGCTGCACAGCCCCCGGTATGGCGAACGCTGGGCCAGGCACTGGCTCGACGTTGTCCACTACGGCGACACGCACGGTTATGACAAGGACAAACCCCGACCCAATGCCTGGCCATTTCGCGACTACGTTGTCCGTGCGTTGAACGACGACAAACCCTTCACCCGGTTCATTCTTGAACAGGTCGCCGGCGACGTGCTGTTCGGCGACACGGTTGACGGGATCGTTGCCACCGGGCTGTTGTCGGCCGGCCCCTGGGACTACATCGGCCACGCCGAAGTCCCCGAATCAAAATTCGACGGCCAGGTCGCCCGCAATCTGGATCGCGACGATATGGTCCGAACGGTGATCAATTCTTTCACCAGCCTGACGGTGCAGTGTGCCCGTTGCCATGACCACAAGTTTGATGATGTTTCGATGGAGGACTACTACAGCCTCCAGGCGGTGTTTGCTGCCATCGATCGAGCCGACCGTCCCTACGACCCGGACCCGACCGCAGCAGCAAGTCGCTCCAACTTGAAAGAGCGACGCCGACGTGCCGAACTGCGACTACAAGCTCTCCAGGCGACACTCTCAGGACGTGGAGGCGACCCGTTGACCAAGGTCCGCAAGCAACTCGACGAACTCGGACGGACCTCCCCACGCCGAACGGCATTTGGATACCACAGTTCCATCGCCACAAAGCAGAACACGACGAAATGGGTTCAGGTCGATCTGGGAACCAGCCAGTCACTGGCGCATGTCTTGATTGTCGGCTGCCACGACGACTTCAACAACATCGGTGCCGGCTTCGGATTTCCACCTCGTTTTCGGATCGAGATCTCGGACGACGCCACCTTCAAAACAGGTGTCACGGCACTGGTCAACCACGCGAACGCCGATCACGCCAACCCGGGCACGCGACCGCTGTCGTTTCCCGCAAAAGGCCAACGTGCTCGCTACATCCGGGTCACAGCCACCAAGCTTGCCCTCCGTACAAACGATTACATTTTCGCGCTGGCGGAGCTCGCGGCGATCGGCCCCGACCACAACAACCTCGCGACCGGCCGCGCAGTCACCTCACTCGACTCGATTGAAGCCCCCGTCCGATGGACTCGCCGCAACCTGGTGGATGGGCACTACGACAGGGTGCAACTGACCCCAGCCCTCCTGGCCCGCCTCGTCGTTCTCAACACCACCTGGTCCCGCCTGCGCACCAAGCTGTTGACACCGGACTACCGGGCAAAACGTGCAGCGATCGACAAAGAACTGGCCGAGATCTCCACCCAGGCGGCTCGCATACCAAAGCCCGCCATGGTCTATACCGGTACCGTCCACACCGGCAGTGGAGCGTTCCGGGGGACCGGGCACGACAAGGGGCGGCCCCGGCCAATCCACCTGTTGGCCCGTGGTGACATCCGCCGCCGCGGACAACTGGTGTCACCGGGAACTGCCGACCTGGGCCACAATCTTCCGACACGCTTCGACCTTCCGCCAGGTCATAATGAAGGGGACCGCAGGGTCGCACTCGCCCGCTGGCTAACTGATTCACGCAATCCGCTGACCTGGCGATCGATGGCCAACCGCATCTGGCAACACCACATCGGCCGCCCTCTGGTCACCACGCCAAACGACTTCGGGCGTATGGGCGAGGAACCGTCACACCCCCAACTGCTCGACTGGCTCGCAACCCGGCTCCGCGACGGCAATGGTTCATTCAAGGATCTGCATCGCCAGATCTTGCTGAGTGCCACCTACCAGCAAACTTCCTCACACCGCGGGACCGCCAGCACGATTGACGCCGACAACCGACTGCTGTGGCGAATGAATCGAAGGCGGATCGAAGCCGAGGTCGTCCGTGACGCGGTGCTCGCGGTTGCGGGCCGTCTCGACGGCCGGATGTATGGTCCCGGCTTCCAGGACTTCGTGATTGAAAAACCGCAACATTCACCGCACTACCAGTACCACAAGCACGACCACAACGACCCCCGCACCCATCGTCGCAGCGTGTACCGATTCCTGGTCCGCAGCCAACAACAACCCTTCATGACGGTCCTGGATTGTGCCGATCCGTCCCGGATGGTGGCTCGCAGGGACGAGACCATCTCTCCCCTGCAAGCCCTCGCCATGCTCAACAATCAATTCATGACCACGATGGCTGAACATTTTGCCCGGCGGATCAACTCCGTGTCCAACGATCCGGCCGAACAGATCCGAACGGCCATCCACCTGGCACTGGCCCGTCCCGCCCGAGCCAACGAGGTGAAACTGCTGTCCGCCTACTCACTCCGACACGGTTTGCCAAACACCTGCCGACTGATCCTCAACCTCAACGAATTCGTTTTCGTCGAATGACCAACTCGCACCCAACCCCAGTCTCCCACACGCCAGCCCACGCCCCGTCTCGCCGAGACTTCCTCTGGCAGTCCGGTGGAGGCCTGGGTGGCATCGCCTTGTCTCACTTACTGGGCAAACACAACCTTCTTGCCAACGGCGATTCCGGAGTGCTCTCGGGCCAACTGCACCACCGCCCTCGGGCCAAACGCGTGATTCAACTCTTCATGGCCGGTGCCGCCAGCCACGTCGACCTCTTCGACCACAAACCGGCCCTGGAAAAGCACCACGGCAAATCGTCGGAATTCGGCGAACCGGTCGAAGCGTTCCAGAACGGGCTGGGGCCCTGGATGAAGTCGCCTTTCACCTTCCAACCGTATGGCGAGTGCGGCAAGATGCTCAGCCACCCGGTCAGAGCCCTCGGCCGTGTGGCCGACGAGATGGCCTTCATTCATTCCATGGTCGGCAAGACCGGAGTGCACAGCCAGGCCACCCTGCTGCAAAGCACCGGATTCCAGCGCCCCGGCTTCCCCGGAGCCGGGGCCTGGGTCAGCTACGCCCTGGGTTCCGAGGCTGACAATCTTCCGAGTTTCGTGGTGCTCCCCGACCACCGGGGCTTCGCCTCCAACGGTCCCAAGAACTGGGACACGGCTTTCCTGCCAGCACAACACCAGGGAACCATCATCCGGCCCGGTCTCCCCAACCCCATCTCCGACCTCCGCGCCGACCGCAACAGCTTCGTCACCGACCAGGGGGATCGCGAGGGACTCCAACTGCTCCGAACGCTCAATCGCCAACACCAGCAGGGCAACCAGAGCGACTCTCGGCTTGAGGCCCGGATCCGCAGTTATGAGTTGGCCGCCCAACTCCAACTGGCCGCTCCCGAAGCACTCGAGATCAAGGGCGAACCTCGCCATGTGCTGAAACTCTATGGGCTGGACGACCAGCCCAATTCGTTTCCCTCGCAGATCAATGTCCCAGAAGAAATCAATTACTTCGGCCGCAAATGCCTGGTGGCGCGTCGTTTGCTCGAACGGGGCGTCCGATTCGTACAAATCTGGTCCGGTTGCGACAATGGGTTCCCACGACGCAACTGGGATTCGCATGAAGACATCTCCCGGGATCACGGCCCCTTGGCCGAGGGCATGGCCGTGGGGACCGCGGGCCTGATCGCAGATCTCAAGCAACGCGGTCTTTTGGACGACACCATCATCCTGTGGACAACCGAGTTTGGCCGGATGCCCTCGACCCAGGGAACGAAGGGGCGGGACCACAACCCCTACGTCTTCACCAACTGGCTTGCCGGAGGCGGAATCAAGGGCGGTACAACGTACGGTCCCAGCGACCAGTGGGGCTACAAGCCTGCCGATCGCAACAATCCGACCCATGTCTACGACGTACACGCCACGATCCTGCACTTGCTCGGCATTGATCACGAACAACTCACCGTCCGCCACAACGGCATCGATCGCCGGCTCACCGATGTCCATGGACACGTCATCCGCGACATTCTTGCCTAACCTCAACATCCAGACATCATGCCACACCTCACCGCCTCGTTTGCTGCCGGTCCGATCACCAGCCTGGTCGCGATGGCCTTACTGACAGCCTCCCCGGCAACGGCTGCTCCTCCCACAACTTCACCTGTGGATTTCAACCGCGACGTCCGTTCGATCCTGTCGGTCCATTGCCTGAAGTGTCACGGACGCGACCAGAAACTTCGCCAGGCCGGATTACGACTCGACCTCCGCGACTCGAGCACCGCCACACTCGAAAGCGGACGAATTGCCATTGTCCCGGGCCAACCCGGCAAGAGCACGCTCGTCGCCCGGATCACCAGTCGCGACGCGGACCTCAGGATGCCCCCGGCCGACGAAGGCCCCCCACTTTCGAGCCAACAGGCCGCGACACTCTCGGCCTGGATCGGGCAGGGCGCCCACTACGCCCGGCACTGGTCGTTCATCCCTCCCACCACCCCCACGCTTCCGGATACGCCCAGCCCGGATGCGATCGCCAACCCCGTCGACAGGTTCATCCAGGCCCGGCTGCCGCAACACGGCCTGCAACCGGCGCCACTGGCCGACCGCGAGACCCTGGCGAGACGCCTGAGCCTCGACCTCAGGGGGTTGCCAGCCAGCACGGATGAAATCGACCGCTTTGTGTCCGATCGCTCACCGGGAGCCTGGGACCGCCTGGTCGACCGATTCCTGGCCGACCCCGCCTACGGGGAACGTTGGGCGCGGGTATGGCTGGACATGGCACGCTACGCCGACTCGCGAGGGTATGGATCCGACCCCTTGCGGCCCAACGCGTGGAGATTCCGCACGTGGGTGATCGACGCCTTCAACAACAATCAACCGTTTGATCAATTTACCGTCGACCAACTGGCCGGCGACCTCCGAGTTGACGCCAGCCTCGAACAGAAAATCGCGACAGCCTTCCACCGAAACACCATGACCAACACCGAGGGAGGCACCGACGACGAGGAATTCCGCGTCGCCGCTGTGAAGGACCGGGTCGACACGACGCTGCAGGTCTGGATGGGGCTCACCATGGGCTGCGCAAAGTGCCATGACCACAAGTACGACCCAATCACCCAGGAGGAGTACTACCGCTTCTACGACATGTTCAACCAGTCGGCCGAT
>CAWVUS010000322.1:0-5583 GCA_963933195.1 uncultured Planctomycetaceae bacterium | reverse complement strand
AGCCGCCTCTTCCGCTGGTCAAGCGGAAGCAAATGGTCACACGGCTGCGGGCGGTGCTCCGGCAGGCGTTACAGGCCTATCCGTTTGGCCCGACACCGATTCGGCGAATGAACCGGTTCCAGTACAACAACGCCGTGGTCGATCTCCTGGAACTGGACCGGGATATCTTCCGTTTGAACGAGCGACTGCTGCGGCGCCGGTCTGACTACTTTCGGCCGGAGACCAGGAAGATGCCTCCGACGGTACGCGTCTCGAGCCGTCCTCTGGCCAAGGATCTCGACAGCCAGCGGCCCGAGGGGTTCAAGGGAGTGGCGGCCTTTCCACAAGACAAGCGGGCCGAGCACGGTTTCGACAACCGCGCCGACCACCTGACACTCTCGCCGCTGTTGATGGAATCTTTTCTTCGATTGAGCCAGACGATCGTTGAGAGTCCCGATCTCAATTCCAGGGAATGCCGAAGCTGGAACCGCCTGTTTGCACCACCAGGGAAGCCGGTTCGCGGTCCTGTCAACGGACGATACGAGGCGGAGCTTGAAGGTCTCGTGAAAGCCCGGGCGACCTCAACGAGACGCGCCGCTCGACAGGACATGCGAGAATTTGGAAAACAATGGAGTGGAGACGCACAACTGTTCTGGGGGTGTCCAAAAACGGGGTCGGAACTGACAGTCTCGTTTGATGTCACCGACACTGGGAGCGGTCTGCGATTTGGGTTCACGAAAGCTCCCGACTATGGCCTGTTCGAGGTGTCCCTGGATGGCAAGACGATCGGTGAAAAGGTCGACCTCTACGATCCGAAAGTCGTCCACGCCGTGCAGGATGTTGGCGGACTGAAACTCGCTGCCGGCCGACATTCGCTGCGATTCAAGTGCGTTGGCAAGAACGAGCGGTCAATTCGGTACTACTTCGGTCTGGACTACATCGAGATCACGGGGCGCAAGCCGGCTTCGAAGCCGAAGTCGGGACCCGTTGCCGACAAGGTTGCGATCCGCGCCCGGCTCGAGATCCTGTTGCGTCGAGCGTTTCGCCGCCCGGTCAATCGTGACACGCTCGAGCGGTTCACGAAGTTTGCGGAGGGACAGCTTGCGTCGGGGGCTTCATTTGAGGCCACGATGCGGACAATGGTGGGCGCTGTCCTGGGAATGCCGGACTTCCTCTACTTTTACGAATCGTCTGACGGGAAGGTCCCGGAAGACAAGCGACGGGGGCGTCAACGCGTGAGCGACTTTGAACTGGCCTCGCGACTGGCCCGGTTCTTCTGGAGCAGCATCCCCGATGACACGTTGCTTGATCTTGCCGAGTCGGGAAAACTGAGTGATCCCGAAACGCTTGGCAGGCAAGTCGAGCGGATGATGAACGATCGACGGTCGAGTCGGTTCTGTGACAACTTTCCCGGCCAGTGGTTGCAACTGGAACGACTGGTCACGTCGATACCGGATCAGAAGAAGTTTCCCTACTTCTATTACGTCGGCTATCGGAGCAGCATCCACATGCTGCCCGAGCCACTGTTGCTGTTCGAGACGGTGTTTGTCGAAGACCGTTCGATCGTCGATCTGCTCGATCCGAAGTTCACCTGGCAAAGCCAGATGTTGCAGGCGAATTACGAGGGCCATCGCAAAGCGCCCATCGAAGTCATCATCCAGGTGTTTCGGCGTGTTCCATTGGACGACCCACGTCGAGGTGGAGTGATCACCAACGCCGCAATCATGACCATGACCTCCACGCCGACTCGGACGCAGCCGATAACAAGAGGGGCCTGGGTCAATTCGGTGATCTTCAACGATCCACCGGAACCGCCCCCGGCCGATGTCCCACCTCTGCCCGAGGCCGACAAAGAGAAACTGGCGAAACTCACCATTCGCGAACGACTTGCCCTGCATCGCAAACGTGCCGACTGTGCCGGCTGTCACAACAAGATTGATCCGTTTGGCTTTGCGTTGGAGAATTACGGCCCCACGGGAGTCTGGCGAGACAAGTATGAGAACGGTCGAGACGTGGACGTCGGCGGTGTGCTGTTCAACCAGCACGAATTCAAGACCGTGGTGGAGTTCAAGCGTTTGATTCTCCAGGAGAAACACCGGTTCATCCGCGGATTCATCTCTCATCTGCTGACCTACGCGTTGGGCCGCGAACTCGGACCTGCGGATTCCCTCGCACTGGACGACATGACCGCAAAGGCGGTTGCCGGCCAGGACCAGATGCGATCGGTGCTCAAGAGAATCGCGATGAGCGCCCCCTTCCTTCACAAGAACACACGAGTTCGGGTGCCAGCCAAACAAAACAAGGCCGGTGCCCGGCGGTCGGAATAAAAGGCGAACGAGATGACCAACCAGGACACTGTTCACTCCGTTTCTCGACGGCGATTTCTCGCAGGCACCGGTGGGGCCGCGCTGAGCCTGCCCTGGCTCGAGAGTTTCACCAACCAATGTCGGGCCGAGAACGGTGGCACGGTTCCCACTCCGGCCAAGCGGCTGGCCTTCTTCTATCTGCCGAATGGAATCACCCGGCGAGGCTTCTTCCCAGGTGAGGGTGATCGGGCGCTGCCAAAATTCGCCGGGCAGAATAACGTCTGGCGTTTCGAAGGCAAGACGGTCCCGGTGGGCAACCATCCGTTGACGTTCACGCCGACGCTGGCTCCGCTGCACAAGGTGCGGGAAAAAATGTCGCTGGTCACCGGACTGGATCGCATCTTCCAACACGGGACCGACTCGCATGCCCAGTGCGCCTCGTGTTTCCTGACCAGTGTTGCGCCATTCGCGGTCAAGAATTCGGCCTATCCACTCGCCCGAACGCTCGATCACATTGCTGCCGACGGCATCGGGCAGGCGACTCCCTACTCCACCCTGGAACTCAGTTGCAACGACCACAAGAACAACATCGAATCGATCTACTTCGACAACATGTCCTGGTACGGCACCGGTCACGTCGCCCCTTCGATGAGAAATCCTCGAAAGATCTATGACCGGTTGTTCGGCACCCGGGCCAACACGAACTTCCGAAACATCACCGACCTGGCCCTGGGCAATGCTCGCCGGTTGCAACCTCGTCTGAGTACCAGTGACCGACACAAGTTTGCCGAGTACTTCGACGCGATTCGGACCATCGAGAAACGCATGGATCGCATCGACGCCATGAAGTCCGAACTGGCCGCAGCATCGATCAAGCGTCCGGCCGAGCATTTGCCACGCAACGATTACATTCACCTGATGGGTGATCTGCTGGTCACCGCGTTGCAGATTGGCGTCACCAACGTTGGCACCCTGATGGTGGGGCCGGAACGCTGGACAACCCCGACAAACTGGGAAGGGATTCTCGACAAGCCACACAGTCATCACGGGATGACACACGCTCCCCAAAACCATCTCGAGGACCTGCTCAAGCTGGATCGTTTCCATGTCTCAGCGTACGCGAGATTGCTCGAGCGGATGGATGGTATCGAGGAGGCGGGGGGGACAACGCTTCTGGACAACACCATCTTCACTCTCGGAGCCGGCATGGGCGATGGGACCACTCATCAGTACAACGACCTGCCACTGGTGGTCGCTGGCGGCGGAGGTGGAACGCTGAAGCTGGGCAAGCATGTCCACTGCAAGACCGGCACGCCGCTGGCGAATCTCTGGCTGACCCAGTTGCAGTGCCTTGGCATCAAACGCGAATCGTATGCCGATAGTACCGGCGCGGTCACGGGGATCCTGGCCTGACGGTGGGCTTGTGGCCCTCCCCTGCCCTGGTCGCCGAGAGTTTCCGGCACGAGCAGGACAGCGGATCGATTGCGAAGTGAATTGTCTTTCCGCTGGTTGGCCTGATTGGCCAATGCGTTGACCGCCAGTAACGTGACGTGTGCGGTTGGACGTCCGGTCAATTCAGTTCTCGCGGGATGGAAACAGACCAGTCTTTTTCGAAATACACCGTGCCGTCACGGGTGATGCGGACATGGACGGAGTGATGGAACGACTCGGTGTCGCTGTGAGTCCGTTCGTCGGAATGAATTTCAATGTCGAACTGATCACGCCGTAGCCGGAATCTGCCCTCGGCTTCGAGCACGGCCTGGGCCGGTGCCTGGTCGTTGACTGTAAAAGCCGACGTCAATTCCAGGTGGTTGTTCGCGTCGCCGGATTCCACGCCCATACGTGCCGTTACGGCTTGTTCAATCATGTCCCGGGTGACCGAGTATTCCGTTGGTGTTAACAACTTCTCGGGATCGGCAGACGGAAGTTGTTGCAGGTTGCAGGGCGGCAGTGGATTGGCTGGCTGTGGGATGATCGGCAACACGATATGCGATGCATGTTCACCGCCGCGATGGATGGAATGCACTCCTGGTTCGGCGACGGGCCAGGCGTTCTGGAAGTCGGCTCCGGCGATGTCGATCTGCAGTCGGTGCCCCTGCTCGAAGACGTACGACATCGTTTTCAATGGGATTTCGAGCGAGTAGATTTCTCCGGGTTCCAGCGGTGTCGGTTGAACGTCTGACTGCCGATGCGTGGCGTTCAAGCCGCCGTAACGCACGAGTTTTTCTGTTCCATCGGGTGCGACATCGATCAGCTTCACCCGGAAGTAGGCCACGTGGGCGGTTGACGAGACGAACAGTTTTGCGATTGGCGTGCCGGTGACTTCGATGTCTTCTTCGAGTGGAGCGGAGGTGTAGGCAATTCGGTTGGCGTTGTCGTGTCGCTGGTCCAGCGGCATTCCCCACGGCATGATTCCGCCACCCCAGTGAATCCCCGACGAGATTCCAGAACTCGCGTGGTAGGGAAGTTCATCATGGGTGTTGTTGTCCGTGACCGATTCATCGAGGCTCGAGTTGCCCAGGAACAACATCTGTTCTTCGCGACGAGCCAGGGGCCACTCGTTTTCGCTTCGCCATTCACCGGGCTCTTCAAGAGGCATGCGGGCGGCGGGAGGACTGTGTCGACGGACAAAGAGTGTGACGGGCGGTTCATCCATGACACCGTTGTCGATCTCCTTCAACCAGTGATCAAACCACCGGAGATAGATTGGCCGTGTGTCCACTCGCGGCCCGGGCACCGAGACGGGTTCCTCGCCATACCAGTGTCCGGACGGTCCGACCATCGCCTTTTTGGGGCACTGCAGGTTTTCGTAGGCTCGCAGGAGAGCGGTTGGGTAGCAGTCGGACCATCCGCCGATCACCATCACCGCGCACTTGACCCGGTCGAAGTCGGCCGACAACGAGCGGTCTTGCCAGTACGGTCCTTGCAGTGGATTGGAGATGTAGCCGATCCCCCATGGCGCACTGTTCTCCAGCCGCTCTTGCCACAACGTTTCCCATTGCTCGCCGACGACATCCGGATCCGGCGGCGCGAAGTTCCACGTGTTCATGTTGGCCGAGTAGCTGTCGAACATGTACGGCCGCAGGCAGCCGCCGGGATACACCCATTCGGTGTAGACGTCGTCGTTGGCCGATCGGACGATGATCGCCTTGAGTGCGGGAGGGTTTTGAACCGCAACCTGCCACTGCACGACCGCACTGAACGACTTGCCGATCATGCCGACGTTGCCGCTGCACCATGGTTGATCGGCGATCCAGCCGACCATGTCATACGCGTCTTGTCGTTCCTCGTCGTTGTA
>CAWVUS010000321.1:0-5594 GCA_963933195.1 uncultured Planctomycetaceae bacterium | reverse complement strand
CGGGCCGACTCGAGCAACTCTCGCAGTTCCTTGACTCCGGCAGCCGCGGCATTGAGTCGTTCAAAGACACACTCGGTCTGCCCGGCGATCAACTCGGCCAGCGAGGTCTTTCCCGTCCCCGGCGGACCGTAAAAGATGGCCGAACTGAGCCGGTCCGCGTCCAGGATGCGGCGGAGCAATTGTCCCGGGCCGAGGAAGTGCTGTTGTCCGACGAACTCATCGAGATTCCTCGGCCGCATGCGGGCCGCCAGGGGGCGGGCCCGGTCCAGGTTGGCCGTCTCGGCCTGTTCGAACAGCCCGGTCATGTCACCAGACTACGGCCCGCGGCGTCAACAAGGAAGCCGGGTTAAAAGAAAGAGGCCTTTACCAAGAAAACCCCGGGCTGGGTTTTGTTTGGACCCGTAAGAATCAGGTGGGGACCACCCGTCCGGGTTGTGTGAGCCGAACATGGTTCGGATATACACGCGGCCGTCCGTGGACGGTCCCCTGGGTCATGCTTGTAGGGTCAACAAAATCGTGCCCGGATTGGCAAAGGCCTGTCGAGTCGCCGAAACGTCTCGACAACCCGATCCTATTCTGAATCTTCGATTCCGGCAAGAGGCAGTTCGCAAGCGATTTCGACCACCCGGATTGTGCCATGCCGCGACCACCACGCGGGTCGTTTGTCGCGGAGCCGACATGAACCCGTGATGCTCAAAACCGGGAACCGATTGCACCAGTTTCGAGAACGCCAGAAAAGTGGCTTGGCGCTGCTTTGACAACATCTCGGGCGACCAATAGACTGACCGCCACTGTCGAATTCCGGCAACTGGTGTTCGCTTTTGTTTTGACACCAAAGTGGGGATCGAAGGAAAAACTCAGTGTCCGGTTCATCGCCCGATGACCGACCTCCCATGGTCGAGGCGATGCATTGGATTTCCCGGTTGACGACAGTGACAATGGAGATTGTCTTGCCCGGTCTGTTGGGTCACTGGCTGGATAGCCGGTGGGGAACGGGTTTCCTGGCCCTTGCCGGTTTTGGACTGGGCCTGGTATGCGGGATGCAGCACCTTTTGAAAATGACGCGGATGGCCGACGACCGGAAGCCCGTGACGGGAGTGTCGGCGAAAAAGTCGGACGAGACGACGGGGAACGAGGAAGAGATACAACAGTGAACGGGCCAGCTAGCGGGCCAGCGGGCGGATCAATTGCTCGCCCCCATTCCGCCTCATTCAACAGCGTGATCCCGGCGACTGCCCGGGGTGGTGCTTTGTTGATTGTTGCGCTGGCCGGGCTCAGCTTGCCGCTCTCCGGTAGCGTGGCTCACGCACAGTCGGGTTGGGCCGGGGTGGTGGCTGTTGCCATTGCTGCAACCGTCTGTTGCCTGGCAGCGATCATCGCACTGTTCCTGACCGAACGGACCCGGGGGAGCCGGGACGCCGTGTCCGGGCTGCTTGGCAGTATCCTCCTGAGGACAATGGTCCCCCTGGCGATCGGATTCGCTATCAGTCGATTCAATCGCGAACTGTTCGAGGCGGGAGTCTTCGGGTGGTTTGTGGTCTACTACCTGGGTTGTCTGGCGACCGAGACGCTGATCGTGACCAGGGTGCTTGGCCAACGACAGGATGTGGAGGCTGAGAGATAACTGATGGCCAGTGCTGTTTTCCACATCAAGGACTCGTATTACTTCGAGTTGCCTGCCGGCCTGACACCGGACATCACTTCGATGGACCAGGTTCCCGGTTGGCTCAAAGTGCAGCACGAACATGCGACCCTGTCGGATTTCCAGCACGAGCTTGACGGCAAGATCCTGATCCCGCAGCCATTTGGTACCCCCGGGGCCCTGTACCCGGGAGGCACTCACGACACCGGTTTCTGCATTTCGAAGTTCATGATCCTGCAGTTGCTTGTGGCGATAGCGCTGATGGCGTTGTTCACGCGGATGGCCAAGCGGATGAAGGGCGGCGAGCCGGTCAGCGGCCGGTTGCACAACTTCCTCGAGGCGACCCTGGTGTACATCCGTGACGAGGTGGCTCGGCCGGCGATCGGCCACCACCACGCCGATCGTTTCGTCCCGCTGCTCTGGACTACCTTTTTCTTCATCCTCCTGTCCAACCTGCTTGGCCTGGTGCCGTTCCTGGGCACCTCGACCGCCGCCTGGGGCACGACGTTCGCCCTGGCGATGGTGATCCTGCTGACAGGCGTGGCCGCGGGAATGAAGGAACTGGGGGTGGTTGGATATTTTAAAAATTACATCCTGCACATCGATATGCCGAGCTGGATGTTGCCGTTGAAGATCGTGATCATCCTGGTGATCTTCGTGATCGAGATCGCCAGTAACCTGATTCGACACGCGGTGCTTTCCGTGCGTTTGCTGGCCAACATGGTTGCCGGGCACCTGGTGCTGCTGGGAATTCTGGGCATGGCGGTGACGGCCGGTGAGTCGGGGTCGGGCAGTTGGCCGATTGCGGCAGGCATCAGCGTGGTGGGATCAATCCTGTTCAGTTGTTTAGAGTTGTTTGTTTCGTTCCTGCAGGCCTACGTGTTCACGTTCCTTTCGGCCCTGTTCATCGGGTCGGCGGTTCACGAGCACTAGGTGTGGCGGAGCGAGCCTGGAGATTGAGATAACGGATACAGTTTTGTTCAAACGTGGCTCGAGTTTGGGTCACAGTGGCTTCTAACTAGGAGATGAGACAGTGAGAAAAGTAGGTGGAATCGTCGCCGTGGCGTTTGCCGTGCTGTTGCTGGCCGGCCCCGTGATGGCCGCAGACGGTGGCACATCGTTTTCTGGTGCGTTTGGTGCCGGATTGGTGACCATTGGTGGAGCCTATGGCATCGGCCGGTTGGCTGGTTCGGCGCTGGAAGGCATGGCCCGTCAGCCCGAGGTGGCTGGCAGTATCCAGACGGCGATGATTATCGCCGCAGCGCTGATTGAAGGGTTCACCTTCTACGCGCTGTACATCTGCTCGCAGCAGAATCCCTGGACTGCATAGTCCGGATTGACGCGAGACGGTCTTGATCAACAAGCGAGGTGCCGACGTGTTGAGCAGAGTATTCTGCGCCGTGGCGGTCGTGGCGACTTTGTCGTCGTGGTCGGTTGCCCAGGCAGCCGATGAGCCGACCGGGAAACCGGCTGAAAAGGCGACCGAAAAGGTCGCTGACGGGCATGATGCTGCCGGAGCACATCAGGACGGTGGCGGCGAGGCCGCTGACGCCCATGGTGATGGCCATGGTGGTGAGCATGTCGGTCATAAGGGTGTCACGGAGGACGTGTCGTCGTTTTCGCCCAGCCTGGCGACCTACACGGTAATCGTGTTCCTGGGTCTCTTCGGCCTCTTGTACAAGTTTGCCTGGGGCCCGATTTCCGAGGGGCTCGACAAGCGGGAGTCGGGGATTCGCCAGAGCATCGCCGACGCCGAAAGCGCTCGTGAGCAGGCAGCGTCCATGCTGTCTGACCACGAGGCGAAGTTGGCCGGTGTGCAGGAGGAGGTCAAGGAGATCCTGGCCGAGGCGAGGCGAGATGCCGAGCACACCAAGAACGAGATCATGGCCGCGGCGCAGACCGAAGCCGAGGCGACCCGTGACCGGGCGCTGGGCGACATCGAACGTGCTCGTGACCAGGCTCTGAAGGATCTGTTTGACCAGGTCTCCACGCAGGTGGCTGCCGCTACCGAGCACGTGCTCGGGCGGTCGCTTGACGCGGCGGATCAGCAGCGGTTGATTGCCGAGGCGTTGGCCGATGTGACCGCAGGCGTGGACTGAGTGATAACCCGGGTGCGACGAGGAGAGAGTTGAGATGGCCGACGGCCAGGAAATCAGGACTCGAGTCAGCAGCGTGATGGACGATCCATCGGCGCGGGCGATTGCCCGTGTCTATGCCACCGCGCTGGTCGACGCCGCCACGTCGGCGGGCGTTGACGGTGCTCTCGATGAACTGGCTTCTTTTCTCGACGATGTTCTCGAAGCCCATCCCGATTTCCACTCGATCCTCGTTGGCATGGCTGTTGGTCGTGACCAGAAGGTGGCCATGATCCAACGGGTGGTGGGGCCGGTTGGCACTCCCGTGCTGACCAGTTTTCTGACCACGCTGGCCCGTCACGAACGGCTGGAGTTGTTGCCATTGGTGCTCGACGAGGCGCGGTTGATCGAGAACACCCGCGGTGGTCGCAAGAGCGTGCGGGTGACCAGTTCGCAGACACTTGATGCTGAAACACTCGAGTCGATTCGAGCTTCGCTCGATTCGGCTTTACCATTTACTCCGATCCTGGACGCCCAGGTCGATTCTTCATTGATCGGCGGACTGGTAGTCCAGGTCGAAAATACGGTGTACGACAGTTCGCTCCGAACCCGCATCAAGCAGTTGCGGGACCGGATGCGCGAGAGGAGTCTCCATGAAATTCAAAGCGGACGAGATCGCTTCAGTCATCCAGCAGGAGATTGAAGACTTTCGCGGGACGATGGAAACCGCCGAAACCGGCCGCGTGCTGGAAGTCGGCGATGGCATCGCCCGTTGTTACGGACTCTCCGGCGCCATGGCCGGTGAGATGGTCGAATTCTCCAGCGGCAGCCGGGGGATGGTCTTCAACCTCGAAGAAAATTCCGTCGGGATCATCATCCTGGGCGAGTATCTTTCGATCGCCGAGGGCGACGAGGTTCGTACGACGGGATCCCTGTTGAGCGTGCCGGTGGGCGACGAGATGATCGGTCGGGTGATCGATCCGCTCGGCAATCCGGTTGACGGCAAGGGGCCGATCGTTACGACCGAAACCCGTCCGCTGGAAACTCCAGCTCCGGGCGTGGCTGCACGGCAACCGGTGACACAGCCGTTGCAGACGGGCATCAAGCCTGTCGACGCGATGACACCGATCGGCCGGGGACAGCGTGAACTGATCATCGGTGACCGCAAGACCGGCAAGACTGCCATCGCCCTGGACACGATCCTCAACCAGAAGGGTGGGGACGTGGTCTGCATTTACGTCGGTTGTGGCCAGCGGGCCAGTACAATGGCCACCGTGGTCGACGTGCTGACCGAGCATGGTGCGATGGACTACAGTTGTGTCATCGCCTCCTCGAGTGCCGACCCGGCTCCGTTGCAGTACATCGCGCCCTACGCGGGTGCCGCCTTGGCCGAGTACTTCATGTACCAGGGCAAGCATGCACTGGTCGTCTACGATGACCTCTCGAAACAGGCCATTGCCTACCGACAGCTGTCGCTGTTGATGAGACGTCCTCCGGGTCGCGAGGCGTTTCCCGGAGACATCTTCTACTGCCACAGCCGGTTGCTCGAACGTGCCAGCAAGCTCAGTGACGAACTGGGTGGCGGTTCGATGACGGCCCTGCCGATCATCGAGACGCTCGAAGGCGAAGTGTCGGCCTACATTCCGACGAACGTGATCTCGATCACCGACGGCCAGATCTATCTCGAGCCCGACTTGTTTTTCTCCGGCGTGCGTCCGGCGATCAACGTGGGTATCAGTGTCTCGCGAGTGGGCGGCAACGCCCAGAACAAGGCGATGAAGAAGATCGCCGGTTCGCTGCGACTGGACCTGGCCGCCTTCCGCGAACTCGAAGCCTTTGCCCAGTTGGGTACCGAACTCGACAAGGCCACACAGGCA
>CAWVUS010000320.1:0-5619 GCA_963933195.1 uncultured Planctomycetaceae bacterium | reverse complement strand
GATCGCGTTGGCCCAGGTAACCTCCGACCTTCAATCGCACTCCGGGACGCCGTGCGTGGAGGATGCGGAAGGCATCGACCAGTCGGTCGAGTCCTTTTTCGGGGCAGATGCGGGCGAAGTATCCGACGGTGAACGGTTCGTCCTGGGGATCCGAGGATGTCCCCGGTTGGCCATCATGTTCGGCCAGGTCGATGCCCAGTGGCAGGGTGTGGAACTTGCGGGCGTCGAGCCCGAGGTAGCGGACCATGTGATCGCGGTAGTAGTCGCTGTGGACAATGAACCCGTCGAAGTCGGCGGCTCGTTCGTGAATGGATTCGATCGCCTGGGTGCGATACGGCTCGACCAGGTCTTCCAGGAAGACGTCGTCTCCCTGGAGGACACACAGCAGGGGAATGTCGATGTGCTGCCTGATGGCCCGGGCGGTACCGGCCAGCAGGGCGTTGGAGAAGCAGATGACGTCGGGCTTGAGCGATGTTGCGAAGGCTTCGGCGAGTTCGAGAACGTGGGATCGGTGTGGACCGTCCTCGCCGCGGAGCATGTCGAGGGTGATGGCTCCCAGTTGCTTGGCGTCGGTACTGACCCCGAACCGGGTGGCCAGTTTCAGGGCCCACGGACGATCGACCCAGCGGGTCAGGACTCGTGGCAGGCGGCGAAACAGGCGACTGCGGTGCGCCAGGTAGACGCCGACTCCACCGAAGTACACCTCGGAGGTACTGACGTCCTGTTCGTCGACGCGAATCGGGGTGTACGTGGGGACCAGGCTGACATCGGCCCCGGCGTCGATCAATGATCGAGCCCAGGTGTTGTCGTGCATGCACGATCCGCAGAACATCCCGGCGCCGCCGGCGGTGACGATGGCGATGTGCATGAAGCTAGTCTAACCGGCAAAGACCGTTGCGACGAACCGTTGCAGCAGTGCCTCGGCCCCGGGTGTCTCCTCGAGTGCCGCGATGAACTCCTCGGGGGTCTGTCCCGTGATCCGTTCGATGTACTGCGGGTACGCCTCGACTCTCTGGTTCAGGTCCGTCCGAGTCAACTCGGGATGAAACTGCGTGCAATAAATGGGGGCGTCGTCGACCCGGTAGGCCTGGTGCGTGTTGCGTTCGGAGAATGCCAGCAGCGTGGTGCCCTCGGGCAAAACCGACACGCAATCCTCGTGTCCCATCTGTGCCGGGAAGCTCTGTCCCAGCGATCCGAAGACCGGGTCGTTCCGGCCGGCCTGGGTCACGAACAACTGGTGGGTGCCCACTTCTGCGGTGTCCGGGTTGTTGACGACCGTGCCGCCCATCGCCCGTGCCATGGCCTGGAAGCCCCAGCAACTGGCAAACGTGGGCTGGTTGCGTTGGACGAGTTCACGGAGCACATCCAGTGAACGGTCGAGCCATTCGCCTTCCCCGGTGGCCGAGTAATCGCCACTGCCGCCCAGGAGCACCACGTCGCTGGTGTCGAGTTGAGTGGGGGACGGCCGAGTGGAGAGGAGATCGACGGTGTCGCAGTGGTCCGGTTCGATTGCCAACGCCCGTGCGAATGCCAACCGTTCGTGTTCCCGCATGGGGTCGTTGGCATTGCGGACCTGCAGTAGCAGGAATCGAAGCGATGCGGGGGCCGGAACAGACATCAGGATGAATCTAGATCTAGGATTTCGGGTTTTCCATCGAGACACTGGTCCGGGAGCGTCCCTGCCTGAGCTGTCGGTGGTACTTGAGCCCGGGGAAGAAGAAGCTGGCGGCGGAGAGCAACCCGAACAGCGAAATACTGTAGTCGGGTGAATTGGCCGCAATAGCCTGTTGTTGGATCCATGCCATCAGCGGCGCGCTGGCGAACAGGACCACGGACTGGACATAAAACCGGCCCGACAGAATCCCGGCCTTGACCAAAAAGACAGCTCCACAGAGCAGCCCGAGGACGGGTGAGAGTTGGAGTGGTTGGAAGCCGAGGATCGGTTCAACCAAAAACAGCAAGATACTGCCGGCCATACTGCCGGCCCAGACATGGGCGATCTGGCGTTCGACAAAGGTCACCGGGCCCGCCTTCTTGCGGAGATTCCAGAAAATCAGTGCCCACAATCCCGCTCCCGCTCCCCAGACCCACAGGAACGGCCAGGGCGTGTTGGACCCGCGTGCCTGCAGCCAGTTGGTCAGCAGGCACAGGATAATCAGCACCAGGCTGTGCCACATCCACAGCAATCCCCAGTTCTCGAGTACCACCGCGTGGTGGGTTTCCCGGAAGGCGCGGCTGAGCACCTGGGAGAACTGCGACGAGCGAGCCGAGACGGGCTCGTTGTTGAGAAAGGCCTGCAGGTCATCGGCCAGTGCGTCGGCAGTCTTGTACCGCAGGTCGATGGGTTTTTGTAGACATTTCAGCGTGATCATTTCCAGGTCGGCGTCGGCATCGGGATTCACCAGCCGTGGCGGAACGGGGTCCTGTTCGAGCACCTGCATGATCGTGTCGACGGGTGTCGCGGCCTGGAACGGGGCTTCACCGCAGATCAGCGCGTAGAGGATGGCACCGAGGCTGTAGATATCGGTCCGCTCTTCCACTCGTTCTCGTTGGCTCGCAGCCTGTTCGGGTGCCATGTACGAGGGTGTTCCCAGGATGGCTCCACTGCCGGTCAGCGTGTCAGGGGACGATGGATTGGCCTCGGTCGGAATTCTCTTGGCCAATCCGAAGTCGGTGATGTAGGGGATGTTGTCGTGGTCAATGAGGATGTTGGACGGCTTGAGGTCCCGGTGGAGGATTCCCTCGTCGTGCGCCGCTGCAATGGCACGACAGACTGGCAACATCAGTTCGGCCGCCTCTCGTGAGGCCATCGGTCCGTTGGCCAGCTTCTGTGAAAACGTGACCCCGTCGATCAACCGCATGCAGAAGTAGGGCAGCCCCTCGTGTTCGCCGACCTCGTAAATCGGCACGATGTTGGGATGTTCGAGCCGAGCCGCACTTTCGGCCTCGGCACGAAACCTCGCCAGGTCAACTGGTGAGGCCCAGTCGCCCCGCAGAACCATCTTGACGGCCACATCGCGATCCAGGCTGGACTGGTGTGCACGGTACACGACCCCCATTCCGCCCCGGCCCAGTTCCTCGAGCAACTCGTATTCTCCGATCGACTTGGGCATTGTCACCGGGGGCGGCGGTGGATCATCGTCGTCGAAGGCCAGCGTGCTGAACTCGGCCGCGACATTGGCCATGGCCCAAAGCTGTTTCAGTTCTTCGGCCAGTTCCGGTTGCAGCGCGGCCTCGTGCTCGATGTCGATGTCTTCACCGGCACCGGATCGAGCCAGGAGACTCTCGAGCAGGTCGGCCAGCAGGGCATCGGAATCGGGTTCTGGCGTGTCGTTGGTGGTCACGGTGGGTGGTCGAACCATGTGCGAATAATGTCGTGGTTGCCTTAGATCATAACCTGCGGGTCTGGCACAATCGTGGGTCGAAGTCACGTAGTTCCTGTTCATCGAGCGGATTTGCCATGCATCGCTGGAATTGCTCTTTCGTGCTGCTGTTGTTTCTGGGTTGTCCTGTTCATGGCGAGGTGGTGTCGCTGGAGATTTCCGAGCGGTCGTCCTTTGCCGACGGGCACCATTTCGGGAACGTCGGACCCTACGAGCGGGTCAAGGGCTGGTTGACGATCGCGATTGATCCCAGGGCAGCACTGCATCGCAGGATCACCGACATTGACCTGGTCACCCCCAACAAGCAGGGGAAGGTCGAATTCCGGACCGAGTTTTTCCTGTTGAAGCCGGTGGATGCACGACGGGGCAACGGGCGGATTCTCTACGACGTCAACAACCGTGGCAACAAGCTGGCCCTGGGGGCCTTCAATCGGCCGACCGGGAATCGGAACAACCCCAGGACACTGGCTGAAGCGGGCAACGGGTTTTTGATGCGACAGGGGTACTCGGTGTTGTGGTGTGGTTGGAACGGGGACGTGCGTCCCGGTGGTGATCGGATCATGATCGAGTTGCCCGTGGTCAAGAATGCCGATGGCAGTTCGATCGTGTCGAGGATCTATGCCGAGATCTGCGTGACGGGTCGCCCGCAGAGCCAGCCTTTGTACTGGGGCAACTCGGTTGCCTACCCGGCAGTGAGCCTCGACAACGGAACCGCTCGCTTGACTCGACGTCCTTACCGGACGACTCCCCCCGAGGAGGTGCCTCACGAGGAGTGGTCGTTTGCCAGGGTTGTGAATGGCCAGGTCGTGCCCAGTCCCGGGCACTTGCACCTGCGTGACGGGTTCCGTTCGGGGTGGATCTACGAGTTGGTTTACACCGGAAAGGATCCGCGGGCGACCGGGCTGGGGTTGGTCGCGGTCCGCGATTGCATTTCGTTCTTCCGCTACGCAGGGGCCGACGCGTCCGGAACACAGAACCCGCTGGCCGGTGCGATCGAGAAGGCCTACATCTTCGGGATCAGCCAGTCGGGCCGCTTCATCCACCATTTTCTGTTCGAGGCGATGAACACCGACGAATCGGGCCGGATGGTGGTTGATGGCGCGATGCCCCATGTTGGCGGCGGCGGCAAGGGGCAGTTCAACTACCGGTTTGCCCAGACCACTCGTCATGGCAGCCAGCACCAGGACAACTTGTTCGCGTCGGACTTCTTTCCCTTCAACAGTGTTCCGCAGGTGGACCCGTTGACCGGTCAGAAAGGCGATTCGTTTCGGGCGTTGCGGACACGTGGTCACCTGCCCAAGGTGTTCTTCACCGAGACGTCGGCCGAGTACTGGAGTCGTGCGGCGTCGTTGTTGCACACCGACACGGTCGGCAAGACCGATGCAGGAATTGATCCGAACCTGCGGCTGTATTTTTTCACCGGTGCCCAGCACGGCGTATCGGGGTCGACGTCACGAGGGATTTACCGGAACCCGACCAACGATCTGAACCACTACCCGCTGCTCAGGGCCCTGCTGGTGGCGCTGGATCGCTGGGTGACCTCGGGTGTCGAGCCGCCGCCGACGGCGGTTCCCCGGATCGACGACGGCACGCTGGTCGAGTTGGCGACATGGCGAAAACAGTTTCCCGATGTCCCGGGGATGACCAGGTCGGGCATCATGTTCCGTCCGCTGAGACTGGATCCGGGGCCGCGTTGGTTCACCCAGGGCATTGCAGATCATGTGCCGCCTAAAATCGGTCCGGCCTACAACACGCTGGTACCGGCTGTGGATTCGGATGGGATCGAGCGGGCGGGGATCAAGTTGCCGCGGGTCTCGGTGCCGCTGGGGGCCTACAGCGGGTGGAACGTCCGGGGAAAACGGGGTGGTGCAGAAGGAATGCTGGGTCGCTTTACCGGCAGCTGGATGCCGTTTGCCAGGACCAAAAAGGAACGGCAAGCCAGCGGCGATCCCCGTCGGAGTGTCCAGGAACGGTATCCGACACGGGCCGATTACATCTCGAAAATCGCTGCCGCGGTTCTCGATCTCCGGCGCAGAAAACTACTTCTCGACGAAGACGCGCTGCGGATCCTGGAAAAATCGCGTCGACACGAGTTGTGGAGCCGGTGAACCGGTACCGGTCCGATCAAGCCGTTGTGGAATCCGGCGGTGTTGTGTCCCGGGACGGTCGGGTGCGGAGGCCGTTCATCTGGGTCCCGATGAACGTGTAACGGATGCAGTATTCGTAAAGGACCAGG
>CAWVUS010000319.1:0-5634 GCA_963933195.1 uncultured Planctomycetaceae bacterium | reverse complement strand
CCAAGTGCGATTGGCACGTTGAGCCAATTGGAGGAATGGTTTTCGTGACAGTTGTGATGGGCACACCCTGGGTCGCCATCCAACGCAATCCGCGTTCGGGGGCAGGTCGTCGTCGCCGGGAGTTGGTCGAATTGTGTTGTGCCTTGCGTCGACACAGTATTGTCCCCCGGCTGTTTCGTGACCGGGACGAACTGGACGCCCGGGTGAGGGAGCCCGTTTCACGTCAAAACCTGGTGGCTATTGTGGCGGCTGGAGGAGACGGGACGGTGGTTGATGTCGTCAATCGACACTCAGACGTTCCAATGGCTGTGCTCCCCCTGGGGACTGAAAACCTGCTGGCCCGTTTTCTAGGCTTGCCCCGGGACGGCCGGGGACTGGGGGAGGTGATTGCGAATGGATGCACGCGGGAAATTGATGTTGGCAGAGCCAACGGGCAATTGTTCACGTTGGTGGCCAGCGCGGGATTCGACGCCTTTATTGCGCACGAACTCGATCGAGTTCGGTCCGGGCACATCACGCACATGTCCTATATCCAACCGATCTGGAAGGCTTTGCGTAGATACAAGTATCCCACGATGCATGTTTACCTGGACGACAATCCCGACCCCATCGACGGTGTTGAGGTGATGGTGTCCAATCTCCCGGCTTACGGGATGAGATTGAAGGTGGGGAACACGGCCCGGGAGGATGACGGTCGGTTTGTTGTGACGGTGTTGCAGCGTGGATCGGCGTTCCAAATGATTCGGTACTCAATTAAGTTGTGGCGCGGAACGCACGATTTGGCAAAGGATGTACAAGTTGTGAAAGCCCGGAAGGTGCGAATTGTGCCGGTTGAGCCCGGCCGGGGACCGGTGCCCTTCCAGGTCGATGGTGATCCTGCCGGTGAGGTTCCGGTCGAGTTGGAGTGTCTGCCGGGCTCGCTGCGGGTTTTTGTGCCAGGTGAATGAAGGAAACGTCAGCGTGGTTGAGAATCCGTTGCCCCTGGGTGAGGCATCGTGCGGGACGGGTGAAAAACTGGTTTTGATTGCCGGCCCGTGCGTGATCGAATCGGATGCATTGACTCGGGAAATTGCCGCAAAACTGGCAGAGATGGCTGAGCGAGTCGGAGCTCCACTGGTGTTCAAGGCCAGTTTCGACAAGGCCAATCGAACGAGTATCGACAGTTTTCGCGGGCCGGGTCTGGACGAGGGGTTGGCCATACTGGAACGGGTGCGGAATGAGACGGGGCTGGTGGTGACAACAGACATTCACCTGCCGGAACAGGCGGAGCCCGCCGCCGAAGTGTGCGGGATTCTCCAGATCCCAGCATTTCTGTCTCGGCAGACTGACCTGGTCGTTGCCGCAGCAGTTGCCACGGCGAGGCATGGCGGAGTTGTGAATGTGAAAAAGCCGCAGTTTTTGGCCCCGGAAGATACGGGGCACATCGTGGCCAAGTGCGTGGAAGCTGGGAATCAACGCATCTTGTTGACCGAAAGAGGCACCACGTTTGGGTATGGACGGTTGGTGAATGACATGCGGGCGATTCCGGTGATGCAGCAGACGGGGGTCCCGGTGATCTTTGATGCCACTCACAGCGTTCAATTGCCGGGTGGCGCCACGACGGGAGGGCAACGAGACATGGTTCCATTGTTGGCGAAAGCTGCGGTCGCGGCCGGGTGTGATGGTGTTTTTGCCGAGACTCACCCGGATCCAGACTCGGCCCGTAGCGATGGTCCGAATATGATTCCGCTCGACGAACTGGAACCGCTGTGGTTGAAATTACTGCAGATTCGAGACGTTGTTCAAGATCCGGTGGCGTGACAGGTGCCCCGGGCACCGGGTGGTTGACAGGGAGTGGTTTGATCAAAAGGGTGAAAAGAATGCGGTTTGTTCAGGGCTGTTTGAGAGGAGATAGATCGGTGTGGAGCCATCGCGGAAGAACGTCATGGTTGTTGGCCCGACGGTCATTCGTCGGGATCATGCTCGTGGGGATTTGCTGGGGGTGTTCCGGCGAGACTGTGATCGAGTCAACCGGCGGCAACTCCGAGACGGCGGCCGGTCGCAAGAACCGTCGCGACGATGTGTTGAAGACTCTGGTTGAAATGTCGCAGCCGGAGAGCCTGCTGATTGTCACGAAGCATGCAACCGTCGTCAGCCTGTTGAACGACTGGGTGTCGATGGGTGGTGAGTTGGATCAGCAGGAGGAGCCGGTGAGCAAGGTGTATGTCGATCGTCTCGACAAATCGCTTGTTGACCGTATCAAGGGGTCACGGTTTTCCAAACGGGATGTCACGCATATTCGCGATGGTCTGTGGTACGCGAGGATTTCCACCCTGGTGGCATCGGCAGCCGACACCGACCTCGAACGCGCGACGCGATTGTTTTTTTACGTCACCCGCAACATCGTGTTGCGTTCCGAGGAAGATTCCACCTTGCCGTTGGCTCCCTTTGGGGTGGCGATGTTTGGCGAGGGGAATCCACGTGACCGTGCCTGGTTGTTCGTCAACTTGCTGAGGCAGTTGAGGATTGATGCGGTCGTGCTGCAAGCCAAGGAGTCGCCGGAGAACGTGCTGGTCGGCGTTCTGCTCGGTGGAAAGGTCTATCTCTATGACCCAGAGCTCGGGTTGCCGGTGTTGACGCTAGAGGGTGATGGCACGGCGGGTGCCATAGACCGGCCGGCGACACTGTCGGAGGCTGCGAAAAATCCCAAAGTGTTCGCCGCGATGTCTGCATCGTCCGACACCCCCTACCCTTTCACGGCCACGTCGCTGGGCGAGGCTCGCGTGTTACTGGTCGGTGCCACGAGTTTTTGGTCTGCTCGGATGCGACGTCTTCAACTGGCGCTCTCGAGTGAGAATAATGTTTTGTTGTGGCAGCCACTTGATAAAAGCGACATCGTGCCCGAGGGCGTGCTGTCGCGAGTGGCGAAGGTGAAAGCCGATGGTTTTCAGGAGGCGTCAATCGGAATCTGGGACTATCCGGAACAACGGCTCGACGGAAACGTGGCGTTCAATACCACGCAACTTCAGTTGTTCGCGTTGCGGTCACGGGCGTTTGAGTCACCGATTCCGATTCTCAATATTCTGTCGGACCGTGAGACCCAGGAGATTCAACTGGACATTGCCGAGAGAGGTGAGTTTCGCCACAGGAAGGCGAGGAATCGTCAACTGTTGGGCGAATGGAAATCGGTTGTGACGACATATTTGAAGGTTCGGATGTGGCGAGATGTTCCTCCGCTTCCCAAGGAGATGAGGTTTATCGAGCGGCACGAGCAGCGGGCGTTCAAAGCGTTGTTGCCGACTCGTGTGCGGTTGGTCCACGCCGAGGCAGCCGATGATGCCGCGTTCTGGGCTGCGGTGTGCCAGTATGAACAGGGCCGGGTGGAATCGGCCGCCGAGGCACTGCGGGATTATATGGAACACACCGGGGCTCACGAGTGGGAATCGGGGGCCGTGTGGTTGGAAGGGGTGTGGCGAGGAGAACTTCAGCAGTGGGACAAGGCGGTGAAACTGCTGCAGTCGATTCCCGATGATGATCCTCATTGGGCCGGAGCCCAGGTCCTGGTGGCACGGTGGGCGCCGCTGGCGGAGAAGGCGACGGAGAGCGACTCGCCGTCCGGGGCGGCGAAGTGAGGTGACGACGGTGCGGGTAGTCGCTAACGTGTCCGTCTATGCCGATCGCTTTTTTGAAGAAACACTGGTTCCTGGTGGGGCTGGTCGGACTGGTCACCGGTGGGTTGTCTGTCGGGATGGCTATACCGGCTGACGTCCTCGCGAGATGGGAAGCCGGCAACGGCTTCGGAGCGGCGGTGGCTGACGCACCCCGATGGATCACCCGGATCGTTCTGTTTCTGATGGCCTTCAGCCTCGACAGCGGGAAGTTGCGTGAGTCGTTGAGATTCCCGCTGCCGGTACTCTGGGCGTCCCTGGTCAATTCGGTGGCGATTCCATTGGCCGGATGGGGGTTGATGGGGATCCAGGGCGATCAGAGTTTCCAGGTGGGATTGATGATTGCGGCGAGTGTCCCCTGCACATTGGCGGCCGTCTCGGTCTGGACACGGAAGGCGGGCGGAAATGATGCGGTGAGCCTGTTGACGACATTGTTGACCAACACCCTGTGTTTTCTGGTGACACCATTCTGGCTCAACCTGGCGACGAGCAAGTTGTCGGGGGGGCAGGCGGAACTGGAAGTGATGCAGATGATGGAGCGGTTGCTCTATGTGGTGCTGGTGCCGACGATCCTGGGACAAGCGGCGAGGCTGCTCCCCGCGGCGGGACGATTTGCCACCGATCACAAGCCGCAAATTGGAATCACCGCCCAGGGGTTGATCCTGGTGTTGGTCTTTGCCGCCGCATCACTGAAGGCGGGTCCACAATTGCGTACGGGTGGAGTTGATGCCGGAGCGATTGCGATTGTCTGGGGCTGCTGCCTGGTGATCCACCTGGCGGCGATGTTGATGGGCGGGCTGGGGGCACGGTTGATGGGGTTTTCTCGAGAAGATCGGATCGCCGTGCTGTTTGGCAGCAGTCAGAAGACGCTGCCAATCGGTGTCTACCTGGCCACGAGTCCCGAAATCGGGATTGCGGCCATGAATCCGTTCGCTGTCTTCCCGATGTTGATGTTCCACGCGTCGCAGTTGTTTGTCGACACGATCATCGCAGGGCGGATTGCAGCGAAGGCGTCAGGAGACGAGGCGGACTAGAACTTGGGGATCTTGATCCGCTTGCCGACTTCCCGGTAACGAGGGTCGTGAAAGCCCTCGCTGATCGTCATCCCATAGCCCGCGTCGAGTTCCCATCGAGCTCGTCGAGCCCAGGGCGTCCCGGGGTGTTCCGAGAGGACGAGTTCAAACAACTGGGAAGCGCGGGCCTGCTGCTCCTTCATCTCTGCCAGGAAACTCTCTCGCTTGGCCTTGGTTTTCAGTTGCACCTGGACTCGCCGGTACTGGGCGTCGTTTGGCGTTGTCATCTTGCGGGACCGGCCGAAGTGCCATCGGTTGTTCTTGGGATTCTTGAGCGGTGGGAATTCGACCGCGTGCAGGTCGAGCTTCAGCAGGAACTGGAAGAGTCGGACGCGGTAGGCGTAGCACTGAGCCCGGATGAGATCGAAGTTGGCTCGCCAGCGTTGGGAGTTTTCACCGTCGCGTAGCGGGTCGTTCTTGTCCAGGATCGCAATGGCCTCGCTCAGCAATGTCATAGCCCGGAATGCCCGTTGTCCGGCTTCAACAGCCTGGCGTTGAAATTCGGCTCTCTCGACTGAGTAGTGAGTTTGCTGAATGTTCAGTTTCGGGTCATGCGCGGGGATCAGGGGATAGTCGTTGGGATTGAGACGGGCGATGATGTTGGAAATCGCAACGCGGAAGGGACGCGATGTGACCTGTTGGGCGTATTCCCGACGAGCCAACAACAATGGCTCGTATTCCTTCATCGCCAGTGCCGCAAACTTGCGATTTTCGTGGGCCCCGGCGCCTGTGAGTTGCTCTTCTTCACCGGGCAGCATGAAGAAGATGCCACCGCTGTGTTTCGCAAGGCGGACCTGCGTGTAGGGCCCAAAACCGCTGGAGAAGGAATCCCAGCGGCGGTGCATGCCATCGTATTGCAGACATTCGGGGAAGGCTGTTTCCGGTCCCCTGTCGATTGTGACCCAGTGATTGAG
>CAWVUS010000318.1:0-5647 GCA_963933195.1 uncultured Planctomycetaceae bacterium | reverse complement strand
CCTCTGCGTCCCGAACGCAGCGCTCTGCCAGGCTGAGCTACATCCCGAGGACAGGTCACGATTCTATCAACGCCGGCGACCCGGTCAACGATCGGTCAGTTTTCCGTTCCTCACATAAGTGCAACGGCGAGTATCGGCATCCATCCTGCCGGTTTCTCACCGGGTTTTTTGGGGCCGTCAGGCAGTCGGTGTGGCAGACCAGACGACGTGACTGCCAACTTGGCAGACTTTTGTAAGTTCGCGGTGACTTGACAGTACGGGCCTAACCTCTCTCAATAGAGGGTCTTGCGTCGTCGTGTGTCTCTTTGGCACGACGATTGCAAACCCTCAACATTGTGAATTGCATTCTGAAGAGCCTGCCAGCGGAAGCTTGAGGAACAGATCGTGCCGAAGTTGTTGACATTTGATGAAGACGCCCGTAAGAGCCTGCTTTCCGGAGTGTCGAAGCTCGCCAGGGCCGTCAAGAGTACATTGGGACCTCGTGGTCGTAACGCCGTGCTCGACAAGGGCTGGGGCGCTCCCAAGGTGACCAAGGACGGCGTGACCGTCGCCGAGGACATCGAGTTGGAGGACCCCTTCGAGAACATGGGGGTTCAACTGGTCAAGGAAGTGGCTTCCAAGACCAGTGACGTGGCCGGCGACGGGACCACTACCGCCACGGTATTGGCCGAGGCCATTTACCAGTCGGGCCTGAAGTACATTGCCGCCGGTGCTGATCCGATGGCGATGTCTCGTGGTGTCCACAAGGCCGTCGAGGTTTGCCTGGAGCAACTCGGCAAGATGGCCACGCCGGTCAAGTCCAACGACAAGAAATCAATCGCCACGGTGGCCACGATCGCCGGGAACAATGACCCGGAAATTGGCAACATCCTGGCCGACGCCCTGTTGAAGGTTGGCAACGACGGTGTGATCACCGTCGAAGAAGGCCGCCAGGTCAACACCGAGGTCGACCTGGTCGAGGGCATGCAGTTCGAACGTGGTTACCTCTCCCCGCACTTCGTCACCGACGAGGACGAGCAACTGTGCGAGTTGGAGAACTGCCGGGTTCTGATCTGGGAAGAAAAGATCAGCAATGCCAAGGACCTGGTGCCGCTGCTGGAATCGATTTCCGAATCCGGTGCTCCGCTGTTGATCATTGCCGAGGATGTCGAGGGCGAGGCACTGGCGACCCTGGTTGTCAACAAGCTGCGTGGCATCCTGAAGGTGGCCGCCGTCAAGGCACCCGGTTATGGCGACCGCCGCAAGGCCCAGATGGAGGACATCGCCGTATTGACCGGCGGACAAGCCATCTTCAAGGATCTCGGCATCAAGCTGGAGAATATCACCCTCGAGCAACTTGGTACCGTTCGGAAGGTCATCATCGACGCCGAAAACACCACGGTGGTCAAGGGGGCTGGAAACAAGACCGCGATCAACGGTCGGGCCGAACAGATCCGCCAGGAGATCGAGGTCACCGAGAGCGAATACGATGTCGAGAAGCTGCAGGAACGGCTGGCCAAGCTGGCCGGTGGTGTGGCACAGATCAATGTTGGAGCGGCCACCGAAACGGCCATGAAGGAACGCAAGGACCTGGTTGACGACGCGCTGGCGGCCACGCGAGCTGCGATCGACGAGGGAATTGTGCCCGGTGGCGGCGTGGCGTTGCTGCGGTGCCACAAGGTGGTCGAGAAACTCGACCTCGCAGGTGACGAACAGTACGGTGCCCAGTTGATTCTCGACGTGCTCTCGATGCCCATTCGGACCATCGC
This sequence comes from uncultured Planctomycetaceae bacterium, assembly GCA_963933195.1. Lineage (GTDB taxonomy): Bacteria > Planctomycetota > Planctomycetia > Planctomycetales > Planctomycetaceae > UBA8437. The sequence goes on along the minus strand of CAWVUS010000318.1, from coordinate 3,899 downwards.
CGAGAACGCCGGACAGGACGGTGCTGTTGTGGCCAGCCGGATTCGCAAGGCCAGGCAGACCAACTACGGCTACGACGCCCTGAACGACAAGTACGGCGACATGGTGGAATTCGGCATCATCGATCCGACCAAGGTTGTTCGCTCGGCACTTCAGAACGCTGCCAGCGTTGCTGGATTGCTGCTGACGACCGATTCGATCGTTGTCGAAGAGCCGGCCGATGAAGAAGACGATCACCACCACGACGACCATCACCACGACATGGGTGGCGGCATGGGCGGCATGGGCGGCGGTATGCCGGGCATGGGCGGCGGTATGCCGGGCATGGGTGGCATGGGCGGTATGGGTGGCATGCCAGGGATGATGTGATCCGTCCCGTTGACCGTGCCACACAAGTCAGAAACAGACCAATTATCAACATCGAAGTGTCCGGGAATTGACCGGACACGAGACAACCGGGAGTGAAGTAGAGATGAAGCTGAATCCGTTGGACGATCGAGTTGTTGTCGAACCTCTCAGCGCCGAGGAAACCACCGCGGGTGGGATCGTGCTGCCCGATGCGGCCCAGGAGAAGCCCCAGCGGGGTTCCGTGGTCGCTGTTGGCCCCGGTCGCCTGCTCGAGAGTGGTGAGCGTGCTGCGGTGGGCGTCGTCGTGGGTGACGAGGTGCTCTTCGGCAAGTTTGGCGGCGCCGACATCGAGGTCGATGGCCGCGAAGTGAAGATCCTCCGCGAGAGTGACATCCTGGCCAAGGTCGTCTGAGACGATTGCGGTCCCGTCCCATCAAGAGATTTCCCCTGTAGACCCAGCGGAACATACCCCGGGCCGACCCGCCCGGGCCATTCCAGGAGCCAGAACCTGTGGCCAAGCAACTGCTTTTCGAACACGCCGCCCGTATCAAGCTGCAAAAGGGCGTTGATCAACTTGCCCATGCCGTCGCCGTGACGATGGGGCCGACCGGCCGCAACGTGATCATCGACAAGAACTTCGGCAACCCCGTTGTGACCAAGGACGGAGTGACGGTCAGCAAGGAAGTCGAACTCGAGGATCCCTACGAGCACATGGGTGCGAAGTTGGTCAACGAGGTCGCCACCAAGACCAGTGACATTGCCGGTGACGGTACGACCACGGCCACCGTGCTGGCCCGGGCCATCTTCAAGGAAGGTCTTCGTGGTCTCTCGCTGGGTGCCAACCCGATGACGGTTCGTCGCGGAATCGACAAGGCGGTTGATGCCGCCCTGGGGAAACTTCGTGACATGGCCAAGCCGGTGACGTCCAAGACTGAGATCCAGCAGGTTGGAGCCATCTCGGCCAACAACGACGCGTCGGTTGGTGAATTGATCGCTGACGCCATGGAAAACGTCGGTCGCGATGGTGTGATCACCGTCGAGGAAGGCAAGGGCAGCACGACGACGCTGGAACTCACCGAGGGAATGCAGTTCGACAAGGGGTTCAACTCGCCCTACTTTGTCAGCCATCCCGCGGAGATGAAGTGCATCCTCGAGGACTGCTACATTCTGATTCACGAGAAGAAGATCTCGGCGCTCCGCGAGTTGATCCCGGTTCTCGAAAAGGTGTCGCAGACGGGCAAGCCGTTGCTGATCATCGCCGAGGATGTCGAGGGTGAAGCGTTGACGGCATTGGTCGTCAACAAGCTGCGTGGAGTTCTGCCGGTGTGTGCCGTCAAGGCGCCTGGCTTCGGCGATCGCCGCAAGAACATGCTCGGTGACATCGCCGTGCTGACGGGTGGCTCGCTGCTCTCCGAGGATCTCGGCGTCAAGCTCGAGAGCATCGAGATTGGCTCGCTGGGTCATTGCAAGAAGGTCGAAGTGACCAAGGATTCGTGCACGTTGATCGAGGGCGCTGGAAACTCCGACGACATCGCCTCGCGGGTCGGACAGATCAAGACCCAGATCGAGAACACCGAGAGCGAGTACGATCGCGAGAAGTTCCAGGAACGGTTGGCCAAGATGACCGGCGGAGTTGCCATCATCTCGGTCGGGGCCGCTACCGAGACCGAGATGAAGCAGACCAAGGCCCGGATGGAAGATGCCCTGCACGCCACCCGAGCCAGTGTCGAGGAAGGCATCCTGCCGGGTGGTGGAGTGGCCCTGCTGCGGACCATCGACACCGTCCAGGAGGTCAAGGCCAAGGGCGATGAGAAGATCGGTGTTCAGATCGTGGCTCGAGCCCTGGAAGCTCCCATCCGACAGATTGCCGAGAACTGCGGTGAAGATGGTTCGGTCGTGGCCGATGAGGTCCGGGGACAAAAGACCAATGTTGGTTACGACGTCGAGACCGGCGGATTCGTCGACATGTACGAACGCGGTGTGATCGACCCGGCCAAGGTTGTGACCAGCGCCCTGTCCAATGCCGCTTCGATTGCCGCGTTGATGTTGACCACCGAGGTGCTGGTCACCCGCACCGATGATCTTGAGGGTGGCGAGAAACCAAAGGTGGAAGGTGCGGTTCGCTAAGCGAATCACCGTTTCCAACCTGATGACCTAACGGGCCACCTCCTTGCAAAAAGGGGTGGCTCGTTTCTTTGCCCCTCGACAATTCCTTCTTCAGACCGCGCTGTCCTCAATGCCCGAGAAACGCGATTACTACGAAGTGCTCGGTGTCGAAAAGGACGCCAGCGCGAAGTCGATCAAGACGTCGTACAAGTCGATCGCGCTGAAGAACCACCCCGACCGCAATCCCGATGACGAATCGGCCGTCGAGCGTTTCAAGGAAGCGGCCGAGGCATTCGAGGTGCTGAGCGATCCCGAGAAGCGGGCCCGCTACGATCGTTTTGGTCATGCCGGATTGCAGGGCGGCGGCGGGGGGACTCACCAGCCGGGGTTCAGCGATGTCGGTGACATCTTCAGCATGTTCGGCGACATCTTCGAGGGTTTTGGGTTCGGTGGCCGACAGGGAGGCGGACAACGGGCCCGGCGTGGCAGCCACCTGCAGGCGACACTTGCGATCGATTTGCCCGAGGCGGCGTCGGGATGCACCCGGACCATTGAGATCTCGCGGCGTGAACCCTGCTCGACGTGTAGTGGCAGTGGGGCCCGACCAGGTAGCTCGGCCGATTCCTGTGACTACTGCGGCGGCCACGGTCGCGTGGTCCAATCGCAGGGCATATTCAGCGTGCAGACGACCTGCCCGGCCTGTCGAGGAGAGGGCCAGGTCATCCGGGACAAGTGCGACGATTGTCGTGGCGAGGGCCGAGTGCCTCGCCCGGTGACACTCGACGTGAAAATCCCCGCCGGCATCGACTCGGGCATGAGGCTTTGTCTACGCGGCGAGGGTGAGGCGGGGCCACGCGGGGAAATGCGTGGAGACCTCTACGTCGACATCGATGTGCATGAGCATCCCCTGTTCCGTCGCGAGGGGCCGCACCTGGTTTGCCAGGTGCCGATCACGTTTAGCCAGGCGGCGCTGGGCGCCGATATCGATATACCGGTTCTCGAGGGACGGCATTCCCTGGAGGTGCCCGCCGGCACACAGCCAGGGCACGTCTTTCGGATTCGTGGAGGAGGCATGCCCGATCCTCGAGGTGGACGAGCCGGTGACCTGATGGTCGAGGTCCAGGTCGAGGTGCCCCGAAAACTCGGAGACGAGCAGGAAGAACTACTCAGACAACTCGCCGAAATCGAACAGGCGAATGTTTCACCCCACCGCGAGTCGTTTCTCGACAAGTTGGTGGACTGGTTCTCTTCGGAGAATGAAACCGGAGGCTGATGCCTGGGGCATGAACGACGGGACGCTGATACACTTCAGACGCCTAAAGTAGAAAACCCATGACAGACGACACACGCGACGAATTCGAAGCCGAGCAGGCTGACGACCAGGTCGACGAACAGGCTGACGAGCAGGTTTCGGACGATGAGGTCCAGGCCGAAGCCATTGGTGAGG
>CAWVUS010000317.1:0-5658 GCA_963933195.1 uncultured Planctomycetaceae bacterium | reverse complement strand
TCTCCGCCGGCGATCTCGACGGTGACCACCGCCCCGACCTGGCCGTCGGATGCGAAGGCGTGACAAGTCACATGGTGCTCGTCATCAAGAATCGAGGCGATGGCTCGTTTGTCGTCAAGAACCAGTTCTCCACCCAAAGCGGCGCCAAGGGGGTGGCGCTGGCTGACCTCGACCGTGATGGGCTGCTGGACTTGCTCTACACCGCCCGTGGCACTGGAAGAAGCGGAGATCTCAAGACCGGCCGCCTCCATTTGCGTCGTGGACTGGGCTCCTGGCAGTTTTCCGCCCCCATCACGCTGGAAGCCGGAATCTCGGCGTACTACGTCGAGACCGCGGACCTCGACGGAGACGGATTCCTCGACATCCTGGTCCCCAACGAATTGGGTCGCACCGCGTCGTTTTGGATCAGCCCGGGCCGGTCAATATTCAAGAGCGGTGCAAAAATGAAACGACGGACGGTCAACCCGTCGGGGTTCAGAATCAACGACGTTCGGGCGCGAGACTTCACCGGAGATGGCCATCTCGACATTCTCACTGCCAACTGGTCCAGCTCGACAGTCTCGCTATTCCCTGGCCGTGGCGACGGAACATTCGGCACCGAGCGACTCATGCCCGCCGGCAAACATTGTGTTTTCTTTGCCGTCGCCGACTTCGACGCCGATCACGATCTCGACTTTGCCGTGACGCATTGGACCGAGGATTTCACGAGTGTCTTTCTCAACGACGGCACGGGGCACTTTGCCCCGAAAACTGATATCAAAACCGGACTCGGCAACTATGGTATCCTGGCCTTTGATGCCAATGGTGATGGACACGTGGACCTGATCACCGCCAACTATCGCCATCGCAGCACCTCGTTGCTGGTTGGACGAGGTGATGGGAGTTTTGCCAAAGCGATCACGACGACGCGGAGCTTTCGATCCACGCCCGGCGGTTTTGCCCAAGACCGTCGATCACAATGACGCGGCTGCTGATTTTTCAAACACCACGACATCGTCGGCGACAACCTCCAGCCGAGCGGCCCAGTGCTCAGCCAACCACTCGAAGGTTTCCAGCGAAAAAAAACAGACGTGCGTCGGATCATTCTTGTAGTGCCATCGCGAGAAGGCCGCTTGGTCTCGAACCCGCTTGGTCATCACTCCCAATACTCCGCCGGGTTCCAGGCAAGCCCACAGTCGGTCCAGTTCCATCCTCGGCCGGTACAGGTGTTCGAACACCTCCGAGGCGGTGATGAACCTGTACTGGTGCTCCAAAACAGTGGAATCATTGGCGTAGAAGGGATCAAACAGTGACACGATGTGGCCGGCCTCCTCGAACATCACCGAGAGAGTGGGGCCGGGACCTGAACCAAAATCGAGTCCGCGACTGCCCGGAGCCAACCGACTAACCACTGGCTCGTACAGGCGAGACAGGAATCGACGATATCCTGCATCCTCCGGCGAGTTCTGGTGTTGGTCATAAATCGCCCGTTCGCCGTCACCATCCAGAAAATAAACGGCATCGACGAAAACCAATCCACATTCGTCGCAACGAAAATAGCGACGACCGTCCTCGTGGAACAACTGCCCCTCGGCCCGCTCGCAAAGCCGACAGGTTGCCGGTGTCCCATCACTATTCACCGGCCACTCCACTCCCCGTTTTCCCCGGATATTGTCAACGCGGCGATTTGTCACCACGGCCCTGGTGATACGGTCATCGTCCAGGGCCGACCTTCACGTTAGATGCCGACAACGACACAATCCAGTTCCGCCGCCTACCCACTGCGGGCCTATTCGTTTGGCACTCTTTCACGCTACGCTAAAGCTTCGCAATTTCTTGGCGAGACCACAGTCGGTGAACCCTCACACAGTGACATTGCTGACGTCAGTCTGCCTCGCGGCAGTCTCGAGTTTTGCAGCGGCGGCACCGACCGACGGTGAGACCGTCCGGACCAGTGGGGGCCAATCCGACGCCTGGACCAATCGGCGATACCAACCAGCTCATCTCTGGGCTTACCGCCCACTGCGACGGCCCATCCTTCCGGGAAAAGCAAAACATCCCGTCGACTCATTCATTCAATCACGATGGCCCCGACGACTCTCGCCCGCCCCGCCTGCCACACGGCGAACATTGATCCGTCGCCTCAGTTTTGATCTCACCGGTCTCCCCCCCACCCCCACGGCCATCGACCGTTTCATCGCTGATGATCAACCCGGCGCCTACCGCCGCCTGGTCGACCGATTTCTCGCTTCTCCTCATTACGGAGAACAATGGGGACGACACTGGCTGGATGTTGTCCGCTATGCCGACACATCCGGGTTTGCCAATGATTTTCTCCGACCCAATGCCTGGCGCTACCGCGACTACGTGATCCGTTCGTTCAATAACGACAAGCCATTCGACCAGTTTGTGCTCGAACAGATCGCCGGCGACGAGCTGAAACCCACCACCCCCGAACACCTCATCGCGACCGGCTTCCTGCGAATGGGTCCCTGGGAACACACCGGGATGTCCGTGGCGAGAATCACGCGCCAGTTGTTTCTGGACGACGTCACCAATTCGGTTGGCCAGGTCTTCCTGGGACACGTTCTGCGTTGTGCACGGTGTCACGACCACAAGTTCGACCCGATCCCCACGCGTGATTACTATTCGATCCAGGCCGTGTTTTCTGCGACCCAATTCGCCGAAGTCGACGCAGCCTTCCTTCCGGTCGAAAACATTGAAGGCTTCGAAAATCACCGCCGGTATCATCGCCTGCGAAAACAGGCCAACAACCGCATGCTCGCCTCGCTTCCCAAGCAACGAGTCACGCCCAATGACTTTGGCCGGGAACGGCTTGGCCGCAAATGGCAACGCCTTTTGACCTGGGCCGAAGACAGTTATCGGCCAATTGCCTTCTCCGTATACAACGGCCCCAACCGGAACGGGCGCCAGGTTTCCTCGAGGCTCCAGAAACCCCCTCACCGCGCCCGGAAACTGGCCAAGCCCGAAATGACAGCGATACTTGAAGGCGGTGATGTCTTTTCCAGCGGCGACCCTGTTTCCCCGGGGGTTCTCTCGGCCACAGGCCTCACTGCGATCATTCCAACCACCTTTGATGGCCGCCGCACCGCCCTGGCGAAATGGATCACTGAACCGAAGAATCCGTTGACCGCCAGGGTGATCGTCAACCGAATCTGGCAGGGACATTTCGGACGAGGGCTGGCTTCCAATCCGAACAATTTCGGAGCGACCGGCCAAGCCCCCACTCACCCGCTGCTGCTGGACTGGCTGGCCTCCGAATTCATCCACAACGGCTGGTCATTCAAATCACTACACCGGCTTATTGTCAGTTCCGCAACGTATCGTCGTTCGAGCACCCACCCCCAGCCCACGGTCGTCGCTCAACTCGACCCCGCGGGCAACACCTATTCTGTTTTTTCACCCAGGCGACTCGCGGCCGAGGAAATTCGCGACGCGATGCTGTCGGTTTCCGGTGAACTCAATCCCAAACGGGGAGGTCTTCCGGCTCGACCAGACCGCAACCTCGAGGCCGCTCTTCAGCCTCGGATGATCATGGGCACCTTTGCTCCCAGTTACGTGCCCGACCCGTTGCCGGCCCAGAGAAATCGACGAACGATCTACGCGTTGAAACTCCGGGGCCACCGCGACCCATTCCTGGAGACCTTCAACCAACCGGCGTCGGGCTCCTCGTGTGAACGCCGCGACACCTCCAACGTCACCCCCCAGGTTTTCGCATTGTTCAACAGCCAGGAATCCTCAGACCGGGCACTGGCGCTGGCAAACCGAGTGCTCGCAGCGACTGATTCGGACCGATCGGCGATTGACCTGTCGTTTCAACTCGCGTTCGGCCGCCACCCCAGTCCATTTGAATTCCAGGCTGCATTGACTCACTGGAAGACCTCGACGTCTCTCCAGGAAAAACCTGCTCATCGTCGGGAGCCTCTCCCCACCACCGTGACACGCCGAGCCAACGAGGAGAACACGGGCGAACCGTTCACGTACACTGAAACCCTGTTTGAACACCGTGACTATGTCCCAGATCTGCAACCTCAACAGGTTGACGCCCGCTGCCGTGGTCTGGCTCAGTTGTGCCTGGTCCTGCTCAACGCCAATGAATTCCTCTACATCGACTGACCCTCGACTATCGGCTCACTCTCTCCCGTGACACGCCGCACCTTTTTCCATGACCTGTACGGCCTGGGCGCCAGCCTGGGCAGCGTTGCGTTCACCTCACTTCTTTCTGAATCTGTCGCCGAGGATTCCGGGCAGACACCCCGCCCGCACCACAGCCGATCTCCGGCCAAGCGGTGCATCTTTCTCTACATGGAAGGTGGTCCCTCCCACCTGGACACGTTTGACCCCAAACCCAAACTCGGGCAATTGCACCTGAGTGAATTTCAGCGGGGCGGCGAAGAACAAAGTGCGATGAGTTCCGGGAAACGGTATTACGTCCAGAGCCCCTTCACATTTCGACAGGCCGGCGCGAGTGGAGCGTGGCTGAACACCCGTTTCAAACATCTCGCCGGCGTCGCTGATGACATCTGCTTTTATCGAGGTTTGCAGGGAGAGTCGGTCAACCACCCCACGGCCAACTACCACGTCAACACTGGCAATCGCTTCGGTGGCGACCCGGCACTGGGAGCCTGGGTCAACCTGGGACTGGGCTCAGAGAACAGCAACCTGCCGGGTTTTGTCGTGCTCCCGGAACTCTCGTTTCCCCAGGGAGGCCCGGCCAACTGGTCCAACGGATTCCTGCCGGCCCGGTTCCAAGGTACCGCTCTGCGACCACAAGGCCCTCCACTGCTGGACATCAAGCCACCCGTCACCATCACTCCACCGCAGCAACGGCAAAACCTTGATTTCCTGAAACAACTCAATCGCCGTCATGCCAAGCAACACCCACAAAACAGCGAACTCACGGCGCGGATGCAAAATTATGAACTGGCATTTCGCATGCAGACCCAGGTTCCCGATTTGGTCGACTTGAGTCGGGAAACCCGCGACACCCAGGCACTGTATGGCATCGGCCAACCCCAGACCGACAACCTGGGCCGCCGCTGCCTGCTGGCCCGCAAATTGGTCGAACAGGGCGTCCGCTTCGTACAACTCTACGCCAGCACATGGGACAGCCACGACTACATCGCCAAGGCACACGGATCACTGATTGACAGTGTCGACCGCCCCATCGCCGGCCTGATTTTCGACCTCAAACAACGCGGATTACTCGATGACACGCTCATCGTCTGGATGGGCGAATTCGGCCGGACCCCCGACAACGGCATTCGGGGGGGCATCAAGTACGGACGTGATCACAACCCCAATGCGATGGCCGTCTGGCTCGCCGGAGGTGGCGTCAAGGCCGGCCACACCATTGGGGACACCGACGACATTGGTAGTACGGCCGTGGACGTTGTCCACCCGATCCAGGACCTTCACGTGACGCTGTTGAGACTGCTGGGCCTTGATGACAACCGACTCACGTATTTCCACGCTGGCCGCTTCAAGCAACTGAGCCAGTTTGGAGGCGACGTCATCGAAGACCTGATCGCCTGAACCCGACTGGAACTACGACACCTGTTTCCAGCCCTGTTTCTCTGCCAGTGACTGGCCCCCTGGCGGGGGTGCGAACGTCCAGAAGTAACACAGGTCTTCATCACCGGTGTTGAACGTCTGGTG
>CAWVUS010000316.1:0-5683 GCA_963933195.1 uncultured Planctomycetaceae bacterium | reverse complement strand
CCGGACTGGTCGATGTTGTACCTGGCCAGGCCCGTATCAAGAGCCCCGTAATGCGGGATGGCATTGCCGTGGGCGTTGAGGATCGTGGTGTACCAGTTGCCCAGGGTCTTGTGGCCTTCCTGGCCATAGTTGGGCAGGCGGATGTAGCGACGGCGAAGATCGACCCGGGCGTTGTCGCCAGCCACGATGACGAACGGAAACTCGGTGCCATGAGAGTGATGAGTTTCGCCACCATCGGGGAAGTAGAAGACCATGGTGTTGTCGAACATCGTGCCACCCGCCTCGGGAACACTCTTGAGACGTTTGACGATGCGGTCGACCAGCGTCATGTGATGACGCCGGCACCGTGCACGAACCTCTTCGGCCTCGAGACCGCGGATCGTCTTTCCGTGCCCGACATCGTGCATGTTCACTTTTTCATTCTCGATGCCGGGAATCCCCGTGTAACGGTGTCCGAGCTCATCGACAGTGAAGGCCACGACATTGGTCAGCCCCGAGATCAGAGAACCCAGCAACACCTCTGCATGGCCCACCTGCCTGTCGAAGGTGTTCACGTCTCCGTCCAGGTACTTCGGATCAAGCTGGGGCACATGGCGACCAATTTTGTCGGCCATGGCGTCGATCTTGCGGTTCCGTTCGCGGATGGCTTCGACAGATTCCGCGTAATTCTGAACCTTGCCCCGTTCGATGCCAGCCAGTTCACTGGCGGTCGCGCCCTCGTTGCGGGCGACAAACTCGAGCACCTTGCGGTCAAGCTGGTACTGGATCCGTGCGGTCTTCTCGGTCGACACGGACTTGAACAACTCTTCCAGCGCGACCCGGGGCGAGCCGAAAGCGTAGTTCGGTTGCTGCGGACCACGGGCCGAGAAACCCGTGGCGATACCGTCGAGACTGCCCCGGGCGTTGCCACCGCCCAATGGAAAACACGCCAGTTCGATGTGTTCGACCGGCGAGGGAAACAGCTTGGCCAGCTCGAAATCGACCGTGGCCCACTTGATCGAGCTGAGCCGTTCGTTGGCCTTGAACACGCCAAGCGAAGAACACCAGGAGTGGTGCCCCGTCGTACACATCTTGCCCGACAGGCCCTGAAGAATCGTCATGTTGTCGACATGATCGGCGAGTGGACTCATCCATCCAGGGAGCTCGTGCCCGTCCAGGTCGACCTCAAAGGCCTCTTTCCGTTTCTCCTTCTGCATCAGCGTTTGGTCGAAGCTCGGTGGGACCATGACCCGAGGCCACAGCCCGTTGCCACGGTGCATGAAGATGAAACGCATCGGCGGCTTAGTCGGAGCGGCCAAAAGACGCGACGAATTCAACAACGCCATCGTGCCGACGCTGAACAGGCCAGTCTTGAGAAAGTCGCGTCGAGTCGGGGTCATGGAAAGTCCTTGGGAGTGCAATCGCCAGAAGTGTGCGGTTTTGCCTGCGTTTTCGTAATCCGAATTGTTGAAGAAAGCTCCGCTCACACGTCGAGCTATGGGCTGGCCGCGGCCGGGGGCCGGCTCCGGATCTTTGTATCCTTGCGGTACATGAACGAGTCGGATGTCAGGAGCGAGACGATCACCGCCTGGAAACTGCCACCACTTTCGACGTACGAACGGTCGGCATCGATCAGAGTCCGGGAGTCAGAGAGCAATTCGTTACGCCCCATAAAAAACCGAAACGCGTGACGGATAATCGACTGACGCACACGGTCAGACCGAGCCAGTCGACCAATAATATCCAACGCATCTTTTACATCGCCATCCAGTTCCGAATCCCCGGTGCCCTCCAGCCGACCGGTCGAAACAATCGGAGCCATCTTGTAAACGTCGAAGCTCGATTTGCCATTCCCGGATTTCAACAAGTTGTCCGGGTGTTCCAGCGACTCCTGGGTACGGTATCGGCCAAAGTCGTCATACATCTCGAACGCCAAGCCCAGCGGGTTCATCTGCTTGTGACACTTCCAGCACGTCGCGTCACTCGTCACCGACTCGACCCGCTCGCGAAATGTCTTGTGAGGATCCTCGGGGACCTGCGCGTCGACGGTGATTGGCACGTCCGGCACTCGACCGGCCAACAGTTTCTCGCGGATCCACCGGCCACGACGGATCGGGTCGGAATGGAAATTGGTCGAGTGGGCGATCAGCCACGCCGGGTGAGTCAGGACGCCCTTGCGGTTCTTGATCCGGAAAGGCTGCTGGACCGGGTAATCCCAGAAGACCTTTTTCGCGAGCTTGCCGTTGTACTTCGTGGACTTCCAACTTCCGTAGCGACCGATGCCCGGCGTGGGTGGGAGACTATAAAACGGCGAGTGGTGAAAGGTGTATCCATGCGCCCAGGGAATCGTTGTAAAGGGCGTGCGGCCCTGTCCAAAAGACTCGGCGAAAAAGTGCATGTAATTCACCAGTTCCCCGGGCCGAGAGGCGTCGGTCACCCGCAGTGATTTCTGCTGCTTGAGGAATTCGAGGTTCTCTTCAAGAACTCTCTTCGGCTCGGTCTTCCACGCGGTGTCCTTGAGCCTCTCGTGGACGGCCCGCCACTCCTCGATGATTCTCTGCCCAGCCTCGTCATCCCTGTTGTGGTAGACAAAGAACTCGTCGGAGGTGAGCAACTGTTCGAAGACGTCTTTGTCTTTCTCGACATGCCAGGTCACGATCCGGTCCGCCTCGAGTGTCAACCAGCCGGGCGTTGCCTGGCTGCCGCGTCCCGGGTTGCGGTACTTGCCCTGGCTGCGTTTGCCATCCTTGAACACCTTGAGCGAGCCGGGATACCCGAAGAACTCGCGAAAGAACCGGATGATTTTCGGGTGCGTGGTCTGGTTGGACTGGTAGTGCTTGCCGTTGAGCGTCGGATCGATCTGGCCGTGATAGTAATTCTTGTCGGCGAGCAGTCGCCGCACCTCACGCTCAAAGTCCTCTCTTGTTTCCAGCCGACCATTCGCAGCGGCCTCGGTCAGCCTGGCGTCTGGACGGCGGTCGCCCAGCGCATAGGAGATCGCGAAACTCGCTTCCCGCGGCGTCAGCTTTTTCCGGCCATGTTCATCCACCTCCTCACGACCGAACTCCAACCGGTAAAGAAACTCCGACTCCAGCAGCACCGCGACCAGCATCTGCCGCAGTCCGTCGGTGTTGCCGCCCAGTTCGATCGAAGCCCGCAACAGCTCGAGATATTCGACAACCTCACCGTCGGTGGCCCGTCTTCTCAGCACACGGTCAAACTGCGAGTGAATGGCCGCGATCAACTCCTGGTCCGTCGGCGGCGCGTTCTTCAGGACGATCGTTTCGAATGCTGCGGGAGTCTTGGTCGGGTACCAGCGATCACGCTTGTCCTGCCCCTTGAGCAATTGCTCCTTGTCCCGGGTCTTGAGCCTGGCCGCAAAAATCTGCTTCTCCGCAATCCACTTTGCGTTGTCGACCATCACGAGCAGATGGCCACCCTCGAGAGTCGCGATGTCGTAGTCACGCACACCGGAATGGTCCGGCAGGATGAACGGGTTGGTGACCCCGTAAAATTTTCGGACCGCATGGTTTCTGCGAACCCGGTCCTGCAGCCCGAACACATCCATCACCCGCTCGTGAAAGATCTGCGGACTGACCAGCCATCGACGAACCGGTGTCCAGGACTTGACGTGGATCTCACCGCTGAACAGCCGGGCATGATCCACGTAATTGCCGTATCTCGGATACCGCAGCTTTTCATCGAGGTCCGAAGCATTGTGCTTGAGCAGTTCGCTGCGAATCCATCCGCCAAGCGTGGTGCGTTCCGACGAGGTCGGCTGCTCGGCATCAGCGGGCGGCATCAACTCAAAGAAGAGTTGCGCCTGGGCCTTGTTCAACAGTTTCAATCGTGCCTCGGTGCCGATTTCTGCAAGATTGTCGAATCGCACGCTGCCCTCGGCATCGGCACCACTGTGGCAATCCAGGCAACGGCTTGTGAAAACAGATTGCGCGTTCCCGGGTACGACGAAGGGCGCGGCGGCATCTTCGGCGCTCGTCGGCGATGCGATCATCGCCAGCAGCAAGAGATGGAAGGTGGTCGCGTAGCGCATCATGAACCATCCGGAGTGATTCCCAGGGTCAACACCCGGTTACCATTGTGACCTGCCACCGATTTCCGGACCACTCGGATTGCGCGTGTTTCGATTCAACAGAACGTGCCGACAAGACATCCCACCGATCGTGACAGTCATGACGGCTGGCCAATGCCGCTAGTTCTTGCTCCGGGTCGCCGCTTTCATCTTGGCGCGGGCGTCGGCAATCTCATCTCCCAGGTCAAACCCCAGGGGCTTGTTGGCAGTGAACTTCTTTCGGGCCGTTCGGATCGCCTCGAGAGCTCCGTCGGGGGTCGTCACCTGGTATCCAGACTCCCACCAACCCATGTGTTCGCTATACAGCCACGCGTACTCATCGGTGGTCTTCAGCGCGTGGTAGATGTTCTGCTCGAACAGCCGCAGCCGCGTGGCGGGCGTCATGTAGTGTGCTGGCCAGTACCTGGGAGTGGTTCGATATGCGGCAAGTTGATAGTTGGCAAAGATGGCCACGCCCACTTCCATCTTGTTCCGATATTTTTCGTGCAGGTCACCTGGCACGAGTTCCAGGGCCCGCTGCTTGATGTCGTGATAACCCCGAAAATACTCCTCGGCTTCCAGGTAGCCGTAAGCCTGCTCCTGTCCGTCGATGATTCGTACCCGGGGTCCGGCTGCTTCGACCAACCCATCGATGAAGGCGGGCAGCAGCCCGTAGGATGACAACTCGGCCAACTGCCGGCTGGCGTTTGGAGTCCGGTTCACATAGCTGTGAGCCAGGGAGAGCAGCAACACGATTTCCGGATTGGCCGATTGGATGGCTTCCATCATTCGCCGTCCGCAGCGACGGATCTGGGCGGCGTACTCGTCAAAGCTCTTCGTGTCCGCGTGCTTTTGCTTCTTGTAGACAAACAGCCGTTCCTTGTAGTCCTCGACATCGAATTTCCAACCCTTGGCACCGACCTCGCCGGCCACGGCCGACCACAGGCGCGCGTTGTGGAGCGGAGCGCTGAAATCGTCGAACCAGTCAAAGTTCCCCGGCTGCACGGTGAACCGCAGGAAGTTGTCGGTGAATCGTTTGAATTTTGTATTGGCCAGGATCTGGATCATCGGAGCCAGGTCATCCCGTTCGAATTTCTGCCGGCCGAAACACTCCCAGTCAAACGTGAAGTCCTTGCCGGCCTTTTTGCCGCTGAAGTTGCTCAACACGATCCCGTCCAGCGGCAATTCCTCGACCTGGCGGATGGTGTTCTGAACCTTGGCCGGATAAGCGACGTCCGTACCCCAGCCGATAAGCTTCTTCTTCGGCAAAGTCACCTTTGACCGCAGTGGATCAGCATTCGCGGGACGCTGGTGAGACACCGCGGCCAGCCCGGCCAGCGAGCCCATCACAAACGAACGCCGTGAGATCGAACCGGTCGAAGAAAAGCAGCTGTCAGGATTCATGACTCAAGCGATTCTGCTGATAGGCACCAAGACCTGGCCCACCACGTGTGACCAGTGACCTCGAAACATCATTCACAGGATGCCACCAGGGACGGACTCCGAACCACAGTCTCGGCTTATCAGGGTCGCCATTCAACCCGCCAGCTCACAACCAGAAACCACCCAGCTTGGTGGCATTCGGATTGGCCAGGCAATTCGCCATTTTCTGTTTCCAGATTCGCTGATACGTAC
>CAWVUS010000315.1:0-5703 GCA_963933195.1 uncultured Planctomycetaceae bacterium | reverse complement strand
GTGAAACCCTCCATGCCCATCTGGAAACGGAGCTGGGCCACACCGGGGTCATGTTTCTTGTTGCCAATCCAGACGAACCGGTCACCCAGCATCTGGATGGCCCGGAAGAACTCGTGTGGGACAAAACAGGGATCCTTGACTCCGATGATCGCCTCGATCTCGGCCAGTTGAACCACGAACTCGGCCGGCCAGCCCTGCGTGTTGTAGGGCATCAGCGGAAGTCCCGTCGCCCGACCCAGTTGGTCGAAGTAGTTCCAGGTTCCCGAGAGGTCGGTGGGAATCTTGGAACGGATCAACGGTGGCATCCCGAGACAAATCTCCACGCCCAGCCGCTCGTAGCGGCCCAGCAATTCGATCGCTTCTCCCAGGTTCGCCGGCAGGCAGGCGATGACCAGCGCCCGGCCGTCAACGGTCCGCAGGGCCGTGCCGACGAGCGTTTCGAGATCATCAAGTGTCAGCGCTTCGATCTCTCCGGTTCCACCCCCCACCGCGATCACCTTCATGCCGTGTTCGACCAGGAACTCGAGGTTCCTTTCGAAGCCGGCCAGGTCGAGGTTTTGCAGATCGTCGGTGAACGGAGTGGCCGCGTAGGTGTGAACGGTCTTGAGTCGGTTGCGGAGTTCGGTGTCGTGTGGCATTGGCGTGGATCTCGATGAGTTGGGAACACCGATTCTGACCACGTGGACCCGTCGAGACCACCGTGACGGCAATCGGTTGGCTGCTGAATCGAATCCCATCGATGGCTCGGGTAGAATCCACGACCGGAAATCCACACGCGATGCCGTGGATTTGCTGACAATCCAGATGGCCAACAACGAGGCCCGCCGTGTCCGATGTTCCCGATGTGAAGGATGACCAGGGGTCCTCGCTTACCCAGTTGGGCAAGTATCTCATTATTGTGACCGCCTTCCTGGGCTGGTTTTTCGGTGGGACGCACATGGCCATCAATGGCCTGGCCATGCGAACCGCAGCACTCGAACTGCTGGTCATCTCCGGTGAAGGTGAACTGACAGCCGAGGACAAGACGACAATCGATGGACTCAGCAAGTCGCTCGACATCGACAAGGATGGGGTGATCCAGACGGCTCACTTCAGAAAGTCCGGATCAGCCGGTGATGATGGTAAGAATGAAATCACAAAGGCCGATCTGACGGCGGTTGGCCTGACCAAGAATCCGGATGTCGTAAATATTCTTGGGAAAGCTGGAGACAAAAACGGAGAGATTTCTTCCGAGGAGCTCCAGCGGTACGTGGTCGATGCGCGACTGGGTGGGCGTGCCGGTGGCTGGTTTGGGTACTACGTCTGCGCGTTTTTGTTCGGGGCCGCCCTGGGTGGCCTGGTGTTTGGACGGATTGGGGATCGGTACGGGCGATCCCGGGGCATGGCGGCGGCGATCACCTGCTATTCGGGCATGTCGCTCATCGGCTACTTCTCGCAGTCTCCCGAGCAGTTGTGGTTGGCCCGGTTTATCACCTGCATGGGTGTGGGTGGGATGTGGCCCAATGGCGTGGC
Source organism: uncultured Planctomycetaceae bacterium (assembly GCA_963933195.1). Lineage (GTDB taxonomy): Bacteria > Planctomycetota > Planctomycetia > Planctomycetales > Planctomycetaceae > UBA8437. The sequence continues at coordinate 4,191 of CAWVUS010000315.1, read as the reverse complement.
GTTGATGTCGGAGGCGTGGAAGGGAGTGTCTCGACCGATGCTGGCTGGCGTGATCGGCACGGCCGCGAACGTGGGTATCTTCCTGACCTTCTGGGTTGGTCGCCAGGTGGGCGTGAGCTACGACCAGTGGCGGTGGGTGTTTTTGATGGGTGGATCTCCGATCGTGTTGGCTGGAATCGTGATTGCCTGTGTACCGGAGTCGCCGACCTGGATCGCGGATCGGAAGAAGTTGCTCTCCGGAGAGGACCTGGCCGAGGACGGTACCGCCGTTTCAACCTGGGACGTGTTCAAGCCGGGGCTGATCGGGGTCACCCTGGTGGGAATCCTGCTGGCCACCGTGCCACTGCTGGGTGGCTGGGGAGCCTCCAGCTGGTCACAGGCCTGGGCGGACAAGGTCGGTGAGGAAATCGGCAAAACCAGTCTCAAGGCCGATATCGGGATGGCGAGATCTCTGACGGGGATTATCGGCAGCTTCCTGGGCGGGGTGATTGCGAGTGCCGTGGGCCGCAAGAAGACGTACTTCCTGACCAGTATCCTGTGCCTGGTCTGTGCCGAATTCGTCTACATGTTCCACACTCCCGAGCAATGGCAGTTCCTGGCCGGGTTCGCCGCCCTGGGATTCTTCAGCGGGATTTTCTTCGGCTGGTTGCCTCTGTTTTTACCCGAGTTGTTCGTGACCCGGATCCGGTCGACCGGAGCGGGTGTCTGTTTCAACTTTGGCCGGATCATCACGGCCGTGACCGTGTTCGCCGGGGCGATCCTGATCCAGCAGTTCGACGAGGACTATGCTCTGCTGGGGAAGATCATGAGCCTGATCTACCTGTTGGGGGCGATCGGCATCCTGTTGCTCCCCTCGGGAGTCGGTGGAGAGATCGAAGACTAGTGGATCTGCGTGGCGAGATATCATCGTGAGTGGCAACATGAAACTTGGACTGATCGGAACCGGTTCCACGACGGCCGACGATTGGCGGGCGGCTGTCGATAGGCTGGCCCCCGTGACGATCGTTGGTGCCGATTCGGCCGACGCTGTCGTGGTGGACGGGGTCGACGCGGCCAACCAGGCCGCCGCTGCCGGACAGCACGTGCTGGTGCACCCCGGGTCACTGGCCAGCCCGGTGGATGCCGGACAACTCGTGTCGCCCGAGGGGATCGTTGTCATGCTGGCCGCCACCGGTCGGTTTCAACCGTCGCTCCAGGAGGTGCACGCGGTCAATGCCAACGGCGCACTGGGACCGCTGGGGCTGTTGAGAATTCATCGCTGGATGCCCGGTGGTCGGCCCATTGAAATGGCGGACCTGGCCGACCAGCTCGATTTGGCCAACTGGCTCTTCGGGACACTTCCGACGGAGGTCTATGCTGTTCGCCGAGGTGAATCGGGCGACTATGTTCATGTGCACCTGGGATTTCCCGGTGACGGGATGGCCCTGGTTGATGTCGCCACCACGCTTCCCGATGGAGAGGATTATTACTCACTGTCACTGATCGGCGGGAACGGATCGGTTTACGCCGATGATCACCACAACATGCACCTGCTGTATGCCGGTGGACAACCCGAGGCGGTCCGCGGTGGTGAGGGGGTGGCGGGGCTGGTGAACCTGCTTGGAGAATTCATGGCTGCGGTGGACGGCGGTCGTGCGGCGGTTCCGGGTCCGGCCGATGCACTGGCCGCCCTGCAAGTGGCCGAGGCCGCCGAGCGATCGATCGAGGCGGGTGAGCCGCTGCGACTGGGCGAAACAGGAGACGGCTATGAACTCGGTTGAACCCGGCGGAGTGTTCCGTTGTGCGGTGGTCAGCGTGGTCAAGCACGCCTATGTGCCCAATGGGGTGGAGGTGCATCCACGCTTTGACCTGGTCGTGGTTTGTGACGATGCCGATCAGCCCGACTGGGTCCACGAGCGGAACCAGCTTTATGCCGACGAGCATGGCATTCCCTATGTCCGGGGAATCGAGGAGGCGCTCGCCGAACATGATGTGCAGGTGGCTGTTGTCAGTTCGGAGGCCGAGCGGCATTGCGACCTGGTGGTGCGATGTGCCGCGCTGGGCCTGCACATCGTGCAGGACAAGCCGATGTCAAACCGCCTGTCGGAATGCGATCGGGTTGTCGAGGCGGTCGCCGCGCATGACGTGCGATTCATGATGTGGAATCGCAACTTTCTGCCGGCATTGAACGAGGCGAAGCGTGTGATCGACGAGGGCGGCATCGGGCGTCCGTATGCCCTGCACGTCGACTTTTATTTCGCCAAGGATTCGGGGCCGCCGAAGGGAAGTCGCGGGCCGGATGACCCGCCGATCAACTGGCTCGAACGCCAGATCGAGGCACATTCCGACGGGTCCGATGGTGGTGTCGGTGTGGATCCGATGGGGGAATTGAAGATCGAGGGCATTTACCCGCTGGCCTACATCCAGCACCTGGTCGGCAGTCGTGTCGAGCGGGTGTTTGCCCGGACCGCTTCGCACTTTCACCAGGCCAATCTCGACAACGACGTGGACGACCTGGCGACGGTGACGCTGGAGATGGAGAACGGGGTGATCGCGACGTTGTGCATCGGCCGCATCGGTGCCGCCTCGCATCCGGACATCGGCGAGATCAAGTTGCATGTGCTGGGTGCAACCGGTGGGCTGGTGATCAGTGAAGCGCGGCCGGAGGTCAGCGTGTATTACCGCAATCAGCCACCACAGGAATTCCGGCACCGTCGGATGGGCATCGACCTGGATTACCAGTTGATGGAAGATTTTGCCCGGGCCATCGATGCCGGCAGCGGCGGTATCCTGGACGCTGTGACCAGTCGCGAGATCGCCGCCACGGTTCAGGCTGCGGTCGATTCGGGCAAGAGTGGACGGGTGGAAACGGTGGCGTAACCGGGGCCGGTTACGCTTCCGCGTCCAGTTCGGCCAGTTCGACCCATCCGCCCCGGCGTGCCGACAGGGCGGATGCATCGGTGAACAATTGGACTCGCCAGCCGTCGTCCATTCCCGGGTGTTCGCCCCGGGTTCCGCCCACCTGTTCCTGGAACGAGCCGAACACGTGCTTGGCCGCCCGGTTGCCGAACCCGTCATCCTCGATCGTCTCGGGCTGTCCGTCAGTATCGTCGGGATGGTACAGCGTCACGGTGCTGCGGATGCGATCGATGGCCAGGGAGGCTTTTGTTCCGTGCAGTTCCAGTTCCGGCGCCATCCCCTTTCGCAGGAATGGAGCGTGCGAGAGGATGATCGCCCCGACCGCGTCGTTCTCCCATTCCCAGGCAATCGTTGCGTAATCGAACGCCGTTCCTTTTTTCACCTGCTGGTCGTCGGCCACCTGGTTGTCCTGGCCCCAGCCGATGGCCTCTCCCAGGTCGATGTCTCCCAGGTCCGGCTTGGGAGGCGAGACGACGTCGGCGTGGGCGAGTACCCGCCGCGTTTCGCAGCCGGTGATCCAGCGGACGATGTCGTAGGCGTGGCTGCCGACGTCGGCAATCGAGCCGGCCGACGAGAGGCTGGCGTCGTCGCGCCAGGTGTGCGGGATCGCGGCCGGCCGCGGGTTCTGCCAGCGGTAGATGATGCCTCGAATGTCGCCCAGCGTTCCCGCCTGGACGATCTCGCGGGCCCGCGCGAAAGCTGGAACGTAACGAGTCCAGAACGGGACATAGTGGGCCACGCCCGCGTCACGAACCGCCGACCACATCCGGTACGCCTCGTCGATGTTGACCCCGATGGGCTTTTCACAGAAGAGATGTTTGCCGGCGGCGGCGGTGGCCAGTACCGGATCCAGGTGAAGGGCGTCGGGGGTCAGCACCAGGACCAGGTCCACCTCGGGATGGTCGACCACCTGTCGCCAGTCGTCGGTGATAAACTCGCAGCCGTCCTCGGCTGCTGCGGCTTCGAGACGATCCCGCCGCCGGGCACACAGCGCGACGATCCGTGCCTCGTCCGTGCATTCTCGGATCTCGGCCCGGTATGGTGTGCCGATGAACCCCGTGGCTCCGATAACGCCGACTCCGAATGTCATGGGTCAGTCTCTGCAGTACGAGTCGAAGGAATGCCCGTTGGTCGCGGGTCATCTGTTTACCACGATTTTCTGATATTGGCCATCAAGGGAGGGCCGGAGGGTCGCCGCAGCGATCGGTTCTCTAGTCACAGATTTCCATGGAGGATGCGATGAGTACCACGAAAGCTTACAGTCGAAGTCGCCGGATGTTCCTGGCGTCGTTG
>CAWVUS010000314.1:0-5759 GCA_963933195.1 uncultured Planctomycetaceae bacterium | reverse complement strand
GTGCGAACGTCCAGAAGTAACACAGGTCTTCATCACCGGTGTTGAACGTCTGGTGCTCGACCCCCTGGGGAATGTAGACCACCATCCCCTTGCGAACCGGATACCGGTCGTCCCCCAGCCTCAAGGTGCCCTCGCCGCTGACCACGTAGTAGATCTCCGACGCGTCGGGATGAATATCCGTGTCGCACTCTTCGCCGGGGTGCAACCACCACAAACCGGCCGCCATGTCGTTTGCACCGCAACTCGCAGCGGAGATCAAGCCCTGGACCTCTCGTGATCCGTCCGGCGCCTCGAAAACCGGAAATTGCCCAGGGTCGATCACGCAGCGTTCGTAATTGGACATTGTCGTTCCTTGAAAAGCCTTGATGAGATTCAGCGGTTCAGACCAACAGTGCTCCGCCATTGACGTGTAATGTGGCCCCGGTGATGTAACTTGATGCCGGAGACACCAGGAACACAATCGTTTCGGCCAGTTCTTTCGGGGTCGCCTGCCGTTTCAGCAAAGCCACCTCGGCATATTTTGCGCGGGCTTCCGGCCCGAAACTCTCCAGCATCGGCGTGTCGATGGACCCGGGCGCGATCGCGTTGACCAGGATGCCGTCTGCCGCGCCTTCCTTGGCCAGTGACTTCGTCAGGGCAATCAGCCCCGCTTTGCTGACACCGTAAGCCGGATGTGCGCTGACACTGCCCAGAAACGCGCCAATCGAAGAGATATTCACGATGCGGCCGTACTGGCGGTCTCGCATGTGGTTCCAGACGGAGCGGGTGCAGTGGAAGGCACCGTTGAGATTGACATCCAGCACACGTTGCCAGTTTTCTTCGGTCACCTCCGACCACGGCACCAGCGGAGCGATACCCGCATTGTTGACCAGGATATCAATGCGGCCGAAGCGATCGTGCACGTCTGACACGAATCCACCGACTGCGTCCGAATCGGACACATCGAACTGACCGGTCACGACGTCCACATCCATCCCCGACAGGTCACACTCGGCGATGTCGATCACCCCGAGGCCGGCAACCCCCGCCTCGAGAAACAATTCGACAACCGCTCGCCCAATACCCGAGGCTCCGCCGGTGACCACGGCCACCTGCCCCTGCAATGTTGTGGATGCACTCATGTGGTTCTTTCGACAGGTTGGTGCCTCTCGCCGCGACGGATTTACTCGTCCGGACAAATTCCGCCACTCGCCTCAACGGTCGTTGTCTGTGTCGTGGCCGTGATTGTCGATTCAACCACCCCCCCATGATCATTCGCCGGCCTGAATGCTCGCCAGATCGCCCAAGGGGAACCATAAACAACCCCGGCAATTGCTCCAGCGATTGTCGACTGCAGAACATTGGCTCCGCCCATACCGATACCAATCAACGGGATGAGCAGCACCAGGTAGGCCACCAACACTCCCAAAACGATTCCGGTCCGCCAGAACTTCCAGATCAACACGGCCGCCAGACCCGGAACAGGCAGCGACGTCAGAAACTCGGGACCGCTGAATTCCCCGTCCATCGAAAGAAGTTCAACGACCGACGACCAGGCCAACCCCGTTGCCAACCCCGTCAGCAATCCGCCGGCAAGCACCTCGCGACCAGTCGACCGTCTGCTCCGGCCTCGATCTGACATGTTGTCCCACCTTTCGATGTTTTTCCAACCGAAAGCCAATCGAGGCGATTGTAACGCAGACAATCACGCCGAGGCATCCTGCCCGACACTCCGCACGAGCGTCTCGTTCAAATTTCCCGATTGAGTCCCTTCTTTCCAGCCCCGCCCCGTGCAACTGCGAGGTCGATTGTGCGAGAATCCGGACGTCCACTCCACAGCCTGGGCATCACAACTCAAAGGGACCACCGATGACCACCGAGCATGCTCCCCGCCTGCCATTCGGCGCCGATGACCTGAGACTCCCCGATGAACTCCGCGGTCCGTTACAGGACCACCTGGCGGCATTGAAGGACAACTACCTGCAACGCGGGTGGGGAATGCGTGTTGGCTGGGGACAGCGACCGGCACTGATCGTCATCGACATGGCCAGGTATTGGCTCGACCCGGAACTCCAAATTGGCAGCACTCTCGACAGCGTGATGGAGGGAACCTGCCAGGTCCTGTCCGCCTCTCGACGGGCCGGGTTGCCCATTTTCTTCACTTCCCTGGCCTGGGATCCTGCCGACCCACCGAGCCCTCAAAATCGCAAGCTCCAATGGACAGTCCCCGACGAAGACGCCGCCGAATTGTTTGCTCTCGACCCGCGACTCGAACACCGTCCCGACGAGAAGATCGTCTACAAGCGATATGCGTCGGCCTTCAAGGGCACCAACCTGCACGAAATGCTGACGTCCTTATCAATAGACACGCTGATTGTCACCGGCATTAGCACCAGCCACTGCGTGTATGCCACGTGCCGTGATGCCGTTGACAGCTTCCGTGTAATCGTCCCCCGCGAAGCGATCGGCGAGCGGTGCGAGTTGATGCACGAGGTGAACCTGTTGGACATCGACATCGACCTGGGCGACGTCACCCCGGTCAACGAAGTGGTCGCACACCTCGACGGACTCCCCGACTGACCCGGTCGTCTGCCACCAGCCTTGTCCTGTCTGGCTCAATTCATTCACGGCCGGCGTGTGTGAACACCGGTGTTTCAGGCGATCAAGTCGGTCATCACGTGCCCATGCACATCGGTCAGCCGAAAATCACGGCCCTGGTACCGATAGGTGAGTCGTTTGTGATCGATCCCGGCCAGATGCAGTATCGTGGCATTCAGGTCGTGAATGTGCATCGAACCCGGAGTCCATTTTTCACGACTGGGCTGAGGATCCATCGGTTGGCCGTCGGGATGCGCGATGTTGTAGGCGTAGTCATCGGTGTGTCCGTACGTGATCCCAGGCTTGATGCCCCCGCCAGCCATCCAGACGGTGAAGCACCGCGGATGATGATCTCGACCGTAATTGCTCTTGGACAATCCGCCCTGGCAATAAGAGGTCCGGCCAAACTCGCCTCCCCACACGACAAGAGTCTCGTCGAGCATTCCTCGACGTTTCAGGTCCTTGATCAAAGCGGCACATCCCTGGTCCACATCACGACACTGGGACTCGTGCTCGCGAGGCAGTGAACCATGAGCGTCCCAACCACGGTGGAAGACCTGGATGTTCCGAACTCCTCGTTCGGCCAGTCGGCGGGCGTTCAGGCAACACGCAGCAAATGACCCCGGTTGCCGAGCTGCTTCGCCGTACAACTCGAACGTCTCCTTGGATTCCTGCGACAAGTCCATCAATTCAGGAACCGAGGACTGCATACGGTAGGCCATCTCGTGCTGCTTGATCCGTGCCAGCACCTCCGGATCGGCAAAACGCTTGTGCTGCTCGCGATTGAGCAATGCCAATGTGTCGAGTTGTACTCGCCGATCTCGTCTCGCCACGCCGGCCGGGTTGCTGAGATACAGGACCGGATCCCCCTGGCTACGGAGCAGGATCCCCTGGTGATCGGAGGGCAAAAAACCGGTCCCCCACAAGCGACTGAACAGGCTCTGTTCTGCAAAACTGGTTCGGGCGTGCATCACCACGTAGCCGGGCAGATTCTCGTTCATACTGCCCAGCCCGTAACTCAACCACGCACCCAGGCTGGGACGGCCTGGAATCTGGCTACCGGTCTGGATGTATGTGATCGCCGGATCATGATTGATCGCGTCGGTGAATGTGCTGTGCACCACGCACAGTTCTCGTGCAACCGAGGCCGTGTGCGGCAGCAACTCACTGACCCACACTCCCCGGTCGTTGTTGGCGTGCCTGGTGAACTTGTACTTGCTCGGACAAACGGGAAGCGTCTTCTGCCGGGCCGTCATCCCGGTGATCCGTTGCCCGTTGCGAATGTGTTCGGGCAGTGGCCGGCCATACATCTCGCGCATCTTGGGCTTGTCGTCCCAAAGGTCATGGTGGCTGGGGCCGCCGCTCATAAACAGGTAAATCACCCGCTTGGCCTTTGCCGGGTGATGCAGTCCTGATTTTGCATCGGCACCGGTGGCCTGGAGGTCCGTTCCCAGCAGTTGCGCCATCGCCGCAGTGCCCAGGCCCAGGGCACCACGACCGAACAACTGGCGGCGGGTCAGATTCAACTCGAAGTCACGAGGTGTGTTCATGGTGATTGCACCGGGAGTTGTCGGAAACAATATTGAAGGATCGGACGAGGTGGATCGTATGAGGCCGCTAATAGAGGAGAATCGAGATATCGCTGGCCAACACGGTGGCGGCGACCTGGGTCCAAGCAGCCTGTGAAGCGGTGTCGAGTTTTACGTCTCGAGGCGAGTCGCCCGTCCCCAGCAATGCCAGGGCGGCCTTGGAGGACTTCGAATAACGGGTGGTCATCACCCCGAGCAACCCCAGGCAGGCCGCACGTTCTCGTGGATTGGGGTTCCGGGACGCCAGCAATCCAAACAACAGGTTCAGACGGCCATCATCATCCTTCGCCTCACGCAGCAACCGCCCGGCGAGAACCCGTGCCATTTCCATTCTCTGGGTTTCATTGAGAAGACCCAGGGACTGCAACGACGTGTTGGTCCGAGACCGTCGGACGCAACTCGATTCCCGGCTGGGAGCATCGAACAGTGTCATCATCGGGTGAGGACTGGTTCGCTTCCAGTACACGTAAAGACTGCGGTGATAAAGCCGCGGCCCCTTGTCGACAACGTAACGCTTGGTGTTGCTGGCCGGGTGCATCAGTGCCGACCACAAGCCTCCGGGCTGATAGGGCTTGGCCCCTTCACCACCGGCTTGCGGAATCAGCAGTCCACTGGCCCACAACCCCATATCTCGGATCACCTCCGCATCCAGGCGGTGGCTGGGGCCCCGCGCCAACAGCCGATTTTCCGGATCCTCCACCACAGGTCGCCTCGCAGAACTCTGGCGAAATGTTCGACTTGTCACCATCAATCGCAGCATGTGTTTCAGATCCCAATCGCTGTCGTGCAATTCCACGGCCAGCCAGTCCAGCAACTGGGGATGGGTGGGCTGCTGTCCCTGCAGACCAAAGTCCTCCGGGGTCCGCACCAGGCCCTCACCGAAAGTCCGTTGCCAGATGCGGTTGACCAACACCCTCGCCGTCAACGGGTGGTTCCGAGACGTCAGCCAGCGAGCCAGCCCCAGCCGGTTCCGTGGAGCCCCCTCGGGAAACTGGCCCATCACGGCCAGGACGCCAGGTTCCAGCGAGTCCCCTTGCGGCCGATTGTATTCACCCCGCTCCAGAAGCCGGGTGGTGCGTGGCTTGGCCAGGTCACGAGCCACCAACGTCGACGTAAAAGTCTTTCGAACTTCAGCAATTCGCCCAACCAGTGCCACCGCCTGCTTGTGAAGTTCGAGCTTGGCAAACGGTCCCTTGGGATCGGCGACCCGCTTCAACCGGCCAGCCGGATCCGTCGCAGCCCAGGTTTTCTTCGCCGCCGGGGTCACCGTTTTCAGAGATTCCAATTGTTTACTGCTGCGGGCCAGGAGGTCCTTCTGCATCACCTGCAGACCATCCCAATCCCGCCAGCCGGCCAGGCTCCCCGGAGCGCGAATCACCGGGCCATACTCGTATTTGTTCCCATCCATCGAAGACTCGGCCGTGCTGTTGAAGAAAGCCATCAGACGGTAGTACTCCCGTTGTGGAATCGGGTCGTACTTGTGCGTATGACATCTTGCACATGTCAGCGACATCCCCAGGAATACAGTGCCCAGGGTCTCCACTCGATCAAAATTGTTCTTGGCCTGGAACTCCGCTGGAATCGCTCCCCCCT
>CAWVUS010000313.1:0-5800 GCA_963933195.1 uncultured Planctomycetaceae bacterium | reverse complement strand
GTCGTCCGAGTGAGCGATTGCCAGTTTGTTGCGGAATCTGGTGCGATTGATGAGTTGAATAGCGTCGCGTTGGAAGTGTCGGCCTCTGCTCAGAAGGAAGGTGTGTTTGTTGAATGCCACAAGATGATGGTCCACCGCCTGGCTCGAGCGGTCCGTGTACGGGCTGCCCGAGCGGAAGTGACAGCGGTTGATTGTTTGCAGGTTGGTGGTGAGTCGTGGCTGGATTGGGTACGGCCGAATTCGAGCGATGTAGGAGGCCTGGAATTCGACCTGGTCCACTGTACGTTGCGACGTAGTCGACGGTTGTTGTCGTGGTCCGAGGGGCCCGTCCGGATAGGCGCCGAGGAATGCGTGTTGGCTGTTCGTCCCGGTGAAGTGTTGTGTAAAAGTCGGCGAACACCGTCCGGCACGGTTCGACTGCAAGGGCGGGGAACCTTGTTGACTCCGGGGACTGTCGTCACTCGTGGAACGGCGACGGTAGAAGGTCTGGTCGCCGCTGTACCGACTTTTCGAGGGCCAGCGACCAAGGACCCACGAGACTCAAAATTGTCACGTGTGCCGGCGGGGGTGCCGGGAGTCGGCGTGGAGGCTCCCGGAGTGCGGTGAGAGTGTGGCCGCGTCGTAGCGGGAGAGTTGACGGTGAGGAAGCGCGTGCTACGATGCACGCCGATTCCGTCAGCGACTCTGTGGGATGTGTGAGCCTGACGGTTCCCGATGCGATTGAAGCCTCCAGATGACAACGCCCTCCGATGACCAGCCGGGGACCTCGGACGGTCCAGTGTGGACCGGTAAACACCTGTTGGGGTTGGAGGATTTGTCGGCAGCTGAAATCACGGCCATTCTGGACCAGGCTGCTGATTTCAAAAAACGATCACTCGAGCCCAATAAGAAACTCGACCTGCTCAACGGCACGGTCGTGGCCAACTTGTTCTTTGAGCCGTCGACGCGGACTCGGACAAGTTTTTCACTCGCGGCCAAACGGTTGAGCGCCGACACGATCGATTTTACCGCTTCCGGCAGTAGCCTCTCGAAGGGCGAAACCTTCGTCGACACGGCCCGGAACATCGAAGCGATGGGCGCATCACTTGTCGTTGTGCGACATCGGAGTCCTGGAGCGCCGCACCAGTTGGCTGGTCGAATCAAGGCAGGTGTTTTGAATGCGGGAGACGGTACGCACGAGCACCCGACGCAGGCGTTGTTGGATCTGTTTACGATTCGCGAAAAACGAGGCTCGTTGGAAGGCCTTACGGTGACGTTGGTTGGCGACATCCTGCACAGTCGCGTCGCTCGATCGAATATCTGGGGACTCAAGAAATTGGGTGCTCGGGTGATCGTTTGCGGTCCTTCGACGTTGATTCCGCCTCGAATTGAAGAGTTGGGTGTCGAGGTGGCGCACCGCCTGGATGATGTGTTGAAAGAGACCGACTGCGTGAATCTTCTTCGGATTCAATTTGAACGGCAGCGAGGGGCCTTTTTTCCATCGATACGTGAATACACGCATTTTTACGGCATGAACTCCGAACGATTGAAAGCGGCACGTTCGGACGTGATGATTCTTGCGCCCGGTCCAGTCAATCGCGGTGTCGAGTTGACCCAGGATGTTGCCGACGGTCCTCATTCGGTGATCCTCGACCAGGTCACAAATGGGCTCGCCGTTCGAATGGCGTGCCTGTACTTGTTGCACCAGAATCACGCGACCGGAGGCGAGGGATGAGCGGTTGCCTGATTCGTGGAGGGCGGGTCATCGATCCTGCCGCGGGACGTGATGCGGTTGGTGACGTTTGGATGGTCGACGGACGGATTGCCGACGGCACGCCCGGAGATGTTCAAACGATCGAATTGGACGCGACTGGAAAAATTGTTTGTCCCGGTTTCATCGAGACCCAGGCGACGCTGCAAGAACCGGGGTGGGACGACGACGAAACAATCGTGAGCGGCACGGCCGCGGCGGTGGCGGGTGGGGTCACCAGTGTCGCCTGCCTTCCAGAGACAGAACCGGTTGTTGACAACCGTGCTGCTGTGGAATTCATTCTTCAACAGGCGTTTCGATCTGGTACCTGTCACGTATTTCCACTCGGAGCGGTGACGAAGAATCGGTCCGGGGAAGAACTCGCCGAGATTGGCCAGTTGGTCGAAGGAGGCGCGGTCGCATTGAGTGACGGTAAGCGGCCCGTGGCCAATGCCGAAGTTATGCGTCGAGGGCTGGAATACGCGAAGATGTTTGGCTGTCGTATTCTCCATCACCCCCAAGTTCCGGAATTGGTGGCCGGTGGGGTGATGCACGAGGGTTTGTATTCGACGTTGCTGGGACTCGGGGGGATGCCGGCAGAGGCTGAAGAAATTTTCGTGGCCCGTGACGTTGCCCTGGCGGAACTCACTGGTGGCAGTCTCCATTTGATGACAATTTCTACGGCGAAAAGTGTTGATATCATTCGCCGGGCTCGCGAACGAGGGGTGGACGTGACAGCGTCGGTGACGCCACACCACCTTGTGCTGACGGATGCGGAATTGCAGACGTTTGACACTCATTGCAAGGTGGATCCTCCGTTTCGTAGTCGGGAACATGTTGAGGCGTTGGTCGCTGGGTTGGTGGATGGGACAATAGACGTGATCAGTTCGGACCATCGGCCCGTGCCCGTTGAGGAAAAGGAGCTGGAAATTGATGTGGCTCCCTTTGGGATTGTTGGCCTGGAAACGTTATTGCCGCTGTGCGTTCGTGCCCTGATCGATTCCGAACGGATGGAGTGGCCGGATTTGATAGCAAGACTGACAACCGGACCAGCGAAGATTCTTGGTCTCGATAAGGGGACGCTCGCGGTGGGTGCTGACGCCGACGTGGTGGTGATTGATCCCGATGCGGAATGGGAGATCAACCCGACGGAGTTCCGGTCGCGTTGTGCCAATACACCGTTTGGAGGGTGGCAGGTCAGAGGCCGTGTCGAATCGGTTTTCGTGTCCGGTAAACCGGTTTATCCAGCAGACAGGGGTGACTGAAAACTCGGTGGAGGTGCAGCGGTGTCTACGCGGTTCCTGCTGATTGACGGTTACAACCTGTTACACGCCGCGGGCTTTGCGCGGGAGCGATATGGCCCAGGACAATTTGAAAACTGCCGGCAACGTTTATTGCAGGGACTGGCAGATCGACTGTCGGGCGAACAGCGAGCCAGAACGACGGTCGTCTTTGATGCGCAGCAGGCACCGGATGATGTGCCGTCGGTACAACGATTCGCTGGAATCAGCGTCGTGTTTTCGGTGGGTTCGGATGCCGACAGCATGATTGAAGCGATGTTGGCACAGCATCCCGCTCCCAGGCAAGTTCTTGTCATTTCCAGCGATCACCGTTTGCAGAAAGCTGCCTCGCGAAAACGCGCCAGCTGGATGGATAGCGAAAAGTTCTGGGACCGGGATATTGCTTTTGATCCAGTTGTGGAGCCGACAATCGAACAAAAAATCAAGCGGGGCGAGATGGAAGTGGGTACGGCGGAAGTTGCAGAGATCGTCGAGCGACTCAAAGCAGACAATCGCAAAACGGGCCCCGGGGATGGGAGTGTCACTGGGCGGTATGAACGAGAACTGATGGAGCGGGCTCAGGAAGCGATAGACGAGTGGAACAAGGGGCGGGACTCGGGAACTTGACGCATTCTTTTTGGTGGCTGACAATCGAGTTGAGGGTGCGAGGAATTGGTTGCGTGTTGGTATTCGGAGGCAACAAGGTGCGTGTGACTATCGCCGCCGGGGTCAGCTTCTGTTTTCTGATCGTCGGGTCGAGTGGTTGTGGGTGGCAACAATACGAAGCGAGAATGGACGCTTCGTCGGAGTACTTCGATTACCTGGGCAAGGCCCAGGCGGTTTTGGCCGGGTCCGATCAGGATGATGTCGCCAATTTCGGAGTGAAACTACGGGTGCCCTCGCGGTTTCGCTGGATTCCTCCAACAACAAGGCGCGATCGGGAAGGAAACGAACAACCGGTTCCGGCTTCTGAGGACCGGAAACGACAACCGCGTTTCGCGCGGAATGGACTACCTGGGTTGCTGGGCAGCTGGTACGCAGTGGTGTCCGATGACGATGGGAAACCGCGTCGCGGGTCGAGTTGGATGTTCTTGTTTGGGAATTATCAGCGGTACAAGGATCGTTCGTCTGGGATCAGGGTGGAACCGCAGGCGTTCTACGACGACCTGGTGAATGAACTGGCAGACGCTGTCGGTGTTGCCTCCCCGGCGGAAAGCGAATGGCAGTACGAGAAAGTGCAAAAACTCGGCGGTTATTATCTGGCGTCCGGCGGGGCAATCACGGCTCCGGACAATCACTACACGCTTGTGAAGTTCGCGGCGCGAGGCGTTGAGTATCGTCTGTATCTTCATCCGGGACCACGGGTGGAAGGTGGCGATGAAACAGCTGATGATGGGCCGGCACCTGACGAGGAACTTCAGTTTGCTCTGTTGTTCGTCGTTCCACAAAAAGCTAGCAATCCGGCACAGCTGGAAAATGGAATTAAACATTGCCTGGAGTGGTTTGAGGCGGACACAACCGTTCCGTCGTTTGAGGATGGTGAGGCTGGCGGCCCCGAATCGGGGTTCTGACGTACGGCCTGCGTGATGTGGAGGACAGGTGGACGAACGGCAGTCGAACGAAAAAGTGTCATTGTTGCGAGCTCTCGGCCCGGGGATGGCCGTTGCGATTGTCGTTGGCAACGTGATCGGATCGGGGATATTTGCCACTCCTGGCGGGATTGCCAACGATGGACGAGGATTTCCGCTGATCATTTCTGCCTGGGTCACAGGGGGCGTGTTGAGCCTTCTAGGTGGCCTGTGTTTTGCCGAGCTGGGGGCGATGTTGCCTCGGGCGGGAGGCATGTACGTGTATCTAAAGCATGCGTACGGGCGGCCGGTGGGATACCTTCAAGGATGGACCCAGTTCATCTTCGGGAATCCTGGTTCTTTGGGTGCTCTTTCGATCATCTTCGTGGCGCACCTTGGTGAGATTCTTTATCCAGAGAATGCCGAGGGGATCTCACGCTATATGACGCTGGCGTTGTCGGTGACTTTGATCGTTGGCTTGGCGACTGTGAACATTGTCGGAGTCTTGTGGGGCGGTTGGGTTCAAAGTGTGACAACCGTGTTCAAGGCGGGAGTCGTGCTGGCGGTGGCCGTACTTCCATTTTGTGTCGGCGGTGCCGATGAGCCGGTGACGTCGTTGGGGGACCTGTGGACAAAGGCCTTGCCGCTGGGCGACGAGGCGGCCTCGGCGACATCACGATTTGCCCTGGTGTTGTTGGCCGTGATGTGGGCCTACAACGGTTGGCATGGGATTACTCCCGTAGCCGAAGAAGTTCGAGATCCGGGCAAGAACATTCCACGAGCGTTACTCATCGGAGTGGGGGTACTAACGACCCTGTATGTCTCGGCCAATATTGCCTACCACCTCGTCGTCCCGATGGAAGAAATGATCGCCGAAGGGAATCGCGAAAAAGTCGCAGTACTTCTGTTCGATCGGTTGCTGGGGCCAGTCGGGGGGACGTTGATGGCCGTGGGGGTGATGGTGAGCACCTTTGGAGCGATCAATAGCAACCTGCTGTTAGGCCCACGAGTTCCGTTTGCGATGGGGCGTGACGACCGCCTTTTAGGATGGCTGGGTTCCGTCAATCCGCGATTCCGGACTCCGGCTCGCGCGATTGCCGTTCAGGCGGCGATGGGGGTCGTTTTGTTGGTGGGGTCGACCCTGCTTGTTGATCGTTTGCGAGAGGGCGCTGAAACTGGGCCCAGTGTTTTTGATCTGATGACCAGTTTTATTGTTTTCTCCT
>CAWVUS010000312.1:0-5804 GCA_963933195.1 uncultured Planctomycetaceae bacterium | reverse complement strand
GCCCCGGCGGCCGGACCATCATCAACACCGCGCTGCAAATGGTGCTGGCCGTGGTCGAATTCGGTGAGGACCTGCCAACGGCAATGCGGGCGCCGAGAATTCACCATCAGTGGCTGCCCGACAGGCTGATCATCGAGACCCACAGCGACAGGCTCTCCGCTGATGCCATCAAGACGCTCCAGTCGATGGGCCACCGGGTCTCGAAACGCTCGCGGCGCAGCTACCAGGGGGACGCTCACTCGATCGCAATTGACCCCCACAGCGGTCGGCTGCACGGTGTCGCCGACTGGCGCCGCAACGGCCTGGCCGCCGGCTTCTAGTCGCCCTGTTCGCCGACGACCTCGGGCTGTCGAGGCAATGCCACTACCGCCACTATTATCCCCAACAGGATCAAGGCGGCGCAAACGGCAAAACTGACACGGAACCCCAGTGCCGCGCTCGTCATCTCTCCCATCTGCCACCCGGCTTCCTTGACCGACTCGGCAATCGATCCGAACAGGTACCCCGTCGGTGCCGCCGGAACCATCAGCAACGTCACGAAGGCCATGTTGCGGCGAATGTCGCCCGGGCGTGATGCCGAAAGAATGTAGTTGGGTGCATAGACGCCGATCAATTCACCGGCCCCATACAGGCCGAAAGCCACCAGGTAGGCGGTTCCCGTGGCGAAGATCGCCCAGACCTGGGCCAGCAGGAAAATGATTGCCGTCGCCACCAGTCCCTGCCGGGGGTGTGAACGAGTCAGCAACCATCCAAGAACGGCTCCGGCCAGTACCTTGAAGCCGAATCTCAGCGCGTTCTGCATACCAGCGAACTTCGCCGGTTCCTCTCCGAGGACCTCGGGCGTGTACAGATTCATGTTCGATGGGATCGTGTTGCCAGAATACACCAACACGGTCACCACCGTTGCCAACAGCAAAACTCGCTGAGTCAGAATCGGGCGGAAGTGATACAGGAACGCGGCTGCCGACAGGGCCGCGGCAGCATATCCACCGTACTTGTAGACCGGGGTCTCCAGGAATTCACCGGACTGAACGAGGCCAATCGACACCACCATCAAGGGCAAGCCCACCAACAAGCCCACGACTCTATCAATCGGTTCGCGGGCCGGTTCAAGTTCGACAGGCGGCAGCTTGAAGTACCACGCGAGCACCGCCGCGACGAGCATCACCGGGCCACCACAAGCAAACAGCATGACAAATCCATCCAGGTTCCCGGCACTCTCGTATTCGAGCCCGAAGAACGTCCCCCCCAGCAACAGCGTCTGAACGTACGACCCGATGACAGCCAACACGGGACCGGCACCAAACGCCAGCCCCAAGGCCAGCCCTCGCCTCTTCCCGTCGGACCCACGCCCGATCATTTCCCAGAGCAGAGCAATTGCGGTTGGCCCGGCCGCTCCCGAAACAGCTCCCTGCAGGATCACGACCCCAATCTTGATCGAATCCGAAACCGGCATCGACAACACGACGGCCGTGACAACGAGCATGATCGCCGTCGAGGCATAACACGCGCTCAGGTTGCGACGCAGAGAACCAATCCCCGGCGACAGCCATGCCAACAGGACCGGCATCGCCGTGAATGAAAAGTACAACGTGGCCGGAAGGTTGGCCACGCGGGCGTCGGCCCCCAATTTCTCACACAAAGACGCCTGGGTGATCCCGACATAAAGAACCGGAGCGGCCAGGTACTGCATCCCCGTACAGAGGGCAAAAAGGACCAGGTTCCTCAACTGGTCCGATTTGGCAAGCGGGCACTGCCCCGCCTCATTCTCGACCGGTTCTTTCGTTGGTTCGTCCATCGATTCACTGTCTCATCGGTTCGGGAATCACAGGGGCAGCGAGACAACCTGCCCCGACTGGGCTGATCGCAAGCACGCCTCACAGATCTCAACCGCCTTGCGGCCTTCCAGTCCACCAACATGGGGTGGGCGTTGTTCCCGGATGCTGTCGACGAAGTCCTGGATCACTCCCGCATGGGGAAACAACCGGATCGGTGACTTTGGCTCCTTGAGATAATCGAAACGTTCGGGCTCGTAGATCCGTTCCCACGATTCACCTTTGCCAAGATCCAGAAACTCAAAGTTCTCCAGGTCAAACATCGCGTCCCGACCAAAGACCTGGAACCGCACCTCGCTGGCCGGCAGGCTCGGAGCCGGCAACTCGGCGGTAATCCACATGTGAGCCTGGATGCCGTCCTCGAAACCGATTTGGGCCATCACCGACAGGTTGGGGGCCGCAAGGTCGCTGAACGTGGTCGACTGGGCGTAGACGCTGACCACTTCCCGGCCGGTCAGCCACCTCAAAAAGTCGGTGTTGTGTGATGCCATGCCCATGAAGAGCCCGCCGCCGGCGGAGTCAAACATCCACTGCCGGTCGTCAAACAGTTCACGCGTGGTTGGCAGGGGAAATGCCGAGACGGTCCTCATCATCTGAATCGGACCGATCACCCCGTCGTCTATCAACGCTTTGGCCTTCATCGTGATCTTGCGATACCGCTCGGTCTTGACCACGGCGAGGTTCACGCCGGCCGCTTCGCAAGCTGTGATCATCTCGTCGCACTCGGCAATCGTCGGTGCCATCGGTTTCTCGGCCAACACGTGCTTCCCGGCAGCCGCAGCCTTGCGTGTCAGTTCGGGCCGATCCTGGTCCGGTGTGGCCAGCACCACTGCGTCGACGTCGTCTCGAGCCAACAACGCATCCACATCGGGCTCGGCCGGCACCTCGTAATCGAGAGCCAATGCCGGTGCCCGGCTTCCTCCGGCAATCGCCACCAGGTGACACCCCTCGGTGTGGTTTGCCACGGATTCACTGTAGGTGATTCCCATGAAGCCACTGCCAATCACCCCCACGCCGACGCTGTCCATGATTGCCCCGTCCTAATCTTTGATCCTGATCTCCACCCGGTCCAACACTGGATACCGGTCGCCGTTGTCACTTGTGAATGTGGCACGGTACTGCAGAACACGATCTCCGGGCAACAGTGCGAACTTCCTACCACGGACCGTCCTCCAGACCTGCCCTTGCAGTCGCTCCGCGTTTGCAGCCGATCGCACTGCCATCGACAGCCCGCCGCCACGAGGAACATCGGCCCGAACCCGCACCTGCCCGCGACGGGCAGTTTCGCCCCACCCCCAAACCCGGGACTCGAATGTCTCGCGATAACTCCGATCCATCACGTTGCCAATGTCCAGCGCCCACATCAGGTGAGTCCCATTGGTGGGCAACCGGGTTATCCTTGGCCTGCGGAAGCGGTGACCGTCGTTGTAGAACACCCGGGAGAACGCACGGTGGTTTCCGTGCCGCGTGTGACACGCGACCGCGAGATCAATCAGGCCGTCACCGTTGAAGTCGCCGGCAAGAGAATCGTTGACCGAATCACAAAATAAGGTCGAGCGACGTCGAGTGTGAAATCCCTCCTCGCTCCCCCAGTAGATGTGGCACGCCAGGTCTTCACGAGTCAGTTCTCCACTGTGTTGAGGAGAAAAGATGTCGAGATGTCCATCGCCATCAAAATCGGCCACCGTACGTCCCAGAGGAGAAAAACCGGGCAACCACTGGGAATTCGACTGCCGAAAACCGCGTCGCCGATCTCCCCAGAAGATTCGGCTCCCCATATCTCGAACACCCGACACCGGGTCAGCATACGTCCCGGCAAACAGGTCGACCTGGCCGTCCCGGTCCAGATCCACGGCACTCATGCCGAGAACACCAGCCAGATTCAATCGAGAAGACCGATCGGCCGAGAATCCCTTGCGGTGCCCCCACAGGATGCGAATCGTGTGTTCGGATCGCGAACCGTGTGCGATGTCCAGCCAACCGTCGTCGTTGAGATCGGCAACGACGTGCTCCTGTGAATACCCCGGCTTGTCGATTTGTATCCGGCGACCGGAGCCATATCCCGTCGAGGTGCCGTAGTACACGAACAACTGATCATTTTTGCCTGGCACCTCGGGCGCAAACGCTTCGAACACCAGGTCCAACCGCCCGTCGCGATCCAGGTCAGCCACGCTACTCGTACCGAGGTAATGCTCGTGGATCACCGATCGGCGTTTTTCCAAATCAAACCCATCTTCACCACCCCAGAATATGTTTGCTCCCAGGTCCGCCTCGCCGGCCCCGCCAGTGTGCGAATGGCCAGAGTTGAGCAACACGAGATCGACAAACCCGTCGGCATTCAGATCTGCCGCACTCGACTCGTACCCACCCTGAAATGGAATCTTCCAGACTCGCTTCGGATCGAATCCCTCCCGCCCTCCCCAGTAAACGTGGACGGGAACTGCCTCGTCGTACCGACCTCCGATGCTGTTGCAGAACACCACCCGACCCTGCCCCCGCTCGGTCTTGGAGGGGGCAATCGCTACGTCAGTGGTCCCAGATGTCCGGAAACCGCCAGCCACCTCCCGGAAGCCCCGGCGTCCATCACCCAGCCACGCGCGAGATGTCCCGTTGAAGGTCCCCTTCCCCTGGTGCACGGCAACGGCCAGGTCCATTTGCCCATCCCCATCCAGGTCACCGATCGCCGAAGCGACCGCAGCGGGTGCCGCCAATCTCAATTGCCGCCCCCGAGCAAACAACGGCCCGGCAGCACCGGGAGATTTCCCCCAGAGCACGATCACGGCATCACGAGCCCCCTGCTTGGCTCCCGCCTGTTCCCCTCCCGATGCCCGTGCGGAACTGAAGCGAGTCAGCACCAGGTCGGGTGCACCATCCCCATCCACGCGTCCCACCACTACTTGCGAAGCGGCATGCCCCGGGATCGACTCCACCGGGAGCCACGTTGTCTTGTCACCTGAACGAACCACAAACAACTTGTCTTCGGATGTCCCGACCACCAGATCCGGTCGACCATCGCCATCCACATCTCCGCCGGTCACACACAACCCCTTCGCCGCCGGAAGCACAACCTGCTGACGCTTCGTTTCGGACCAGAACACCGTCACCTGCCCATCGCCTCGCAACACCGCAAGGTCGTCGGCTCCATTGCCGTCAAAATCCGCCGAGGTCATCTCCACGGCCTGCTCGACCCCGAGGTCCAGGAAGTTGGCCGCCGAGAACCCGAGCCGTCCACCCCGAAACACGCGAACGATCCGCCCCGCGGGCTGGCCAATTCGCCAGCGATCGCTCCCGAGCACGGCAATGTCAGGCCATCGGTCATGATTCAAGTCGACAATTGCAACGCTGGCTGCCGCGTGCATCGGCAACGCACTGGTCACTCGACGCCCCGACCACCCATCGACACCGCCCCAGGCAATCGACAGGAACCGACGAGGATGATGGACACCGATCGCGTTGGGACAAAAGACAACATCCAGGTGCCCGTCTTTGTTGAGGTCTCCCAGCACCACCCGCTGAGACCCTTCGACCGGAAGGTCCCGGCTTGCCGCCGAAGAATTGTTTCCAACCGTACCGACAGTGGCCGACAGCATCTGGTAGGTATCGTGCGTGCAGTTGAACACCAGGTCCAGGTGCCCATCTCCGTTGATGTCGAAACGGTTGATCGTCCTCACCGTCCCATCACGTGCCACATACAAATTGGCCCCGCCACCACCAAGACGTCCAGCCGAAAACTGGTCAAAAGCTTCATCAACCATCTGCATCGGGCCATCTCCCCGACACTCAGCTATCCCCATCAACATCCCGATGACGAGAAACAATTGGCCACACATTCCCCAACCTTCACGCCGGACAGCTTGCATCGCTCTTCCTTTTGATTTCTCACGACCAGACGAGTTCCAGTCTACGTCTCAGTCTGCTCGCAATCACCTCTTGCCGTCCGCGACGGCCGGTGCATGACCAGAAAACTGG
>CAWVUS010000311.1:0-5846 GCA_963933195.1 uncultured Planctomycetaceae bacterium | reverse complement strand
TTGCCCAATCCGCTCGACAAGCTCGTAGCGGCCAAACCGGGTCGCCACGCGATCTCGACCTGTCGAACTTTCCACCGAAATCGTCTCACGTCCGGCCACCGCGCCAAGGATCTCCGTCGCCGGCACGAGGGCGTCCAATCGCGACAGACAATCGATGAACTCCCCCAGTTGCGGCTGCCCCTGCAGCAACTGGCTGTCCGCGGGTTCGTCACCGGCCTGCAGTGCATCAACAAGATGATCCAGCGCATCGACCAGTTCCCGGTCGACCTGCGACTCGTTCGGATCACTCCCCTCAGACACTCTCGACATCGCGCAACAATTCTTTCAGTTTCCGCAGGGCTCGCAGCCACAACATCTGTACAGCAGGCCGCGATCGGTCCATCCGCTCCGCCACCTCGTTGAAACTCAGGCGTTGAACGTTTCTCAGCAGAATCACCTCCTGGTAATCCTCGTCGAGCCGACTCACCGCCTCGGCCAACTGAATTTCGTTTTCCTGCTGCAACACCATCTGGCTGGGCGTGTCGGCAGGGTCGGATGGATCGATTCGAAACAGGCTCGAACCGTGCCGTGGAGCCTCCATGGGAACCTCCCGCTGGATGCGCCGTTTGGCAGTTCCCTTGTAACGACGGATGTAATCAGTGGCATTGTGTTTGAGAATTTGCTTGAGCCACGCCAGCCATTCCCCCTCGCTCTGCCCTTCAAACTTCCCCATCCCACGGTACGCTTCCAGCAGTGTCTGCTGAACAAGATCCGAGGGATCGACCTTCGCCTGCAGCCAACTCTCGATGTGAACGCGTGCCAAAATTGACACGTAGTTCCGACACCGATCAAACAACTCATTGCGTGCCCCCACGTCCCCTTCACGGGCACGATCGAGGAGATCAACGAGAACCGACGTTTTTTTGTCAGCGTCAGGCATTTCGCGTCGTGGACCAGAATCACGGAATGAGGGGCTCAGTCTAGCCCAGCGATCTGCCAAGTCGCCACCACGTTGAACCGGCCGACCCATTGCATTCGGAAGCCGACAATCGTTGAATGACGGAGATGACGCTGAAAACGCGAGGATTGGGGACATGAGAACACGGCGACAGTTTCTGGCATTTGTCACGGTCGGCTTGGGCTGTCTGCTCGGATTTCCGATACACCAAAACCCGGCTTTCGCTGACGAGGCCCCGGCCCCCGGAAAACAGGTCGGCCAGCATTTCCGCAGCAAGACAAACAAAAAGCACTCGTGCCGCTATCTCGTCTTCCTGCCCAGTTCCTACAAATCCACGGGGCGGCCGACCCCGTTGTTGTTATTCCTGCATGGATCCGGCGAACGAGGCGATGACCTGGAAAAGGTGAAGGCACACGGCCCACCCAAAATTGTCAAGTCGCGGCCCAACTTTCCGTTCGTTGTCGTCTCACCACAGGTGCCGGCCACCCTTCGCTTCAACGCAAAAGCCCTGCTCGAACTGCTCGACCATCTCCAGTCGACCTACAACGTCGACAAGACGCGAACTGCGGTGACGGGCCTGAGCATGGGAGGGGCCGGAACTTGGGCCGTCGCCAATGCAGCACCCGAACGATTTTCGGCTATCGTCCCAATCTGTGGCACTTCGACGATCGAAACAAAGCGTTTTCTGAAACTTCCAACATGGGTCACCGTGGGTGGCCAGGACAAACCTCGCCTCGTCGAATCACTGAAGACAACCGTCGCCAACCTGAAGGCCCAGGGAGCGCCGATCCGCTTCACACTCTACCCTCGACTTGGCCACAACTGCTGGGACGCCACGTACAACGACCCAGGGCTCTACCGCTGGATTCTCGACCAGTCAACCAGGAACCGGCCCGGCCGTTCCCACTAGCCGAGGCCCCGTTACATTTCATCCCGCTTCCGTCGACTCGCCTCCATCAGGAACTCCCGATCTCGATCGCTCAGGCTCGCTTCCCCATCGCGGCTGATCTTCTCGAGAATCGCGTCCACCTTTTCGTCGAGGCCATCAGCGGGTGGCTGGTAGACACGGACGGACGGACGGACAATCCGCCGACGCCACAACCGCGAACGTCCCCACAGGCTGGCCCATCCTGAACTCAGCCGAAAACCACTGCGATGGTAGCCGAACCCAAATGCCAATCCGCCCAGGTGTGCCATGTAGGCAACGTGTGTGTCACCACCAAACAAACCCATCCCGCCCAGCACATTCCACGCCACCAGGCCCACAACAACCAACCCCAGTTCGACGGGAAAGATCATCATCACCAGGACTTTCATTTTTGGAAAATGGATTGCCGCGAGAACCATCACAGTCATGACGCCTCCCGAAGCTCCCACCATCGGAACCACGCTGCCACCAGAAGCCTGCTGCCAGGCCAGGTGACACAACCCGCTGACAAAAACCCCCAACAGATAGACCCACACAAATTCCCGTCGTCCGTAGATGCCTTCGATCAACCGACCAAACATCCACAGGCAGATCATGTTGAACGCCAGGTGCCACAGCGACGTCTGGTCATGACAAAACCCATAGCTGATCATCCGCCAGGGTGCCTGCCAGGCGATTGACCTGGTGTCCTTGCTCTGGATCAACCCGGCAAGTGAAACGCGTTTGCCATCGGCCAACCCCTCGATTTCGATTGCAACCCAGTCGTCGGATTGACTGACAAACGACGGATCCAAATCACCGACCAGTTCCGGTTGATTCTTCCGAATCCGTTCGAGTTCAACAGGTCCAGTTCGCACCGGTACGATGTAGGTACCGGCAGTCAGGAGAATCGTACTGGATTCCCGCGGAAGTGCAGGGAAATACACTTCGGTGTTTCTGCGAATCACCGTGAAGGTGCCCGGCAGATGCAACAAGTCGCCCAGTGGCTTGTGCAACCATGTCGCAACAAACACGACAATGTTGATCAGCACCAGTACCTTGGCCGCGGACATCGGTGCACGCGAACCGCCGTATGATTCGCCATTCGACCCACCCCAACCGCCTGGTGTGGACGATTCGTCGCGAAGATACTCGCGGTTGTGGATTCCCATGCCTGCTCCCTGGCATCTCGCGGTGGGCCCCCCGGACTCCTTGTCCAGTTGACCGCTTCCCCGGCCTCATGCCGCATCTCGCACCGACAGCATCGGCACGATCATTTCTTCTGTGTCTCTTGCGTCACTCGTGTCACAGCAGCGGCGGCCGTCTTCGTCCTGGGCAGGCTGCGTTCCAAACCGGTGTTCTGCTTCAGCAACAAGTTGGCCCTGTCGTGGTTCATTTTCAGATCACGCCGCAACTGGTCAACAGACTCGACGGCCAAATTCCGTTCTTCTTCTGCTGCGGCAATCGCTCGAACCAATCCGTCGATCATATAATTGGGCAATTTGCCTTTCAGCCCAGCAAGGTCGTCATTCTCTCCCATCAACTCCGAGAACCGCAGCCTCAACTGGTCATCGGCCTTCAAGTTGACTTCGCCCTTGATCCTCGTGTCCAACCCGGTATCGGAGACCCCCTGGTCCCCCTGGGTCAACAACACTTCCAGGTTCACAAAACGTGTCTTCTGGTGAGCCGGAATCAGCGTTCGCAAACGCCACTTGCCCGTCCCCCAGGCAGCAACCTGGTCGGCCGGCCGCACTTGCCAAGTCGGTTTCCAAACTCGGAACCCCCCCTGTGGGGCCCCTTCCTGGACAAACGTCCCGATGAAACGCGAACTCCCATCCGCGTTCTTCAGAAACCCATGAACCATCGTCGGCTGTTGTTGATTGTTGGCCGCAGCTGCGGCCACCACCGCCGCAGTGTCCTGGTCGCGCGTCTGCAAATATCCGTTCTGGACGTTGACCTGCACGGTCACGTCGTCAGAAAAATCGCCCCAACCACGCTTGGCGTTTGCCAAGTCGACCAGAGCCGCCTCGTGTAGAAATTTTTCATTGCGGAGTCGACCAGCCCCGGCCTTGAACTCGCCCCTATGCTTGTTCAATGACTGGTGCCAGGAGGAACGGACCTGGTGCGTTCGGGCCGACAGCGCAATGGCGCCTACCGACCCAATTATCACCAAACCAGCAAATAATTTTCCTGACCAATGCATTCGCGTTTCTCTCCAGACCCGCTGGACTAGCAATCTTAGGCCCGGACTTCCCGGGTGGTCAAGAAGAATGATTGGCATCCATGACAGGGACATTTGTTCTGAATGCAAAAACCGACACAACCGTCTCGACTGGACGCCATACCCACTCCCGCACCACTTGATTACAATCGCCCGAGCCGCATCATCACATTTCAAAACCCGCGATCACGGACTCCTGTCGCCATGACCGTCGCTTCTGTCCGCCGCGAAGACCTGGCACCCGGGGAGGTGCTGTGCGATCACTGCACCGCCCGGTGTTGTCACTACTTCGCCCTGCCCATCGACACGCCGGTCGATCGAAATGACTACGACAACATTCGCTGGTATCTACTTCACGGCACCGTCTCGGTCTTTGTCGACGACGGCAACTGGTACTTATTGATCCACAACACGTGCGACCAACTCGACGACTCCGGCCGATGTGGCATCTACCAGACTCGTCCCAATATCTGCCGGGAATACTCGACTGACAACTGCGAATACGACAACGACGCCTGCTACGAACGGCTGTTCGAGCAACCGGAACAAATCGACGAATTCGCTGACGCCCTTCTCGGCCGGCGACGACGATCCAGTGAACTCCCGCTCGTGGGAGCCGTGTCATGACCCCTCCCGCCTCTAAGACACCTCGCATCAAGCCTGCAACACTCAAGGGATTCCGGGACCACCTGCCCGGTCCGATGCTTGCCCGCGAACAACTGATTGACACGGCCCGTGCCGTCTATCGCAGTTATGGATTCTCGCCAATTGACACACCCTCGCTGGAATACAGTGAAATTCTGTTGGGCAAGGGGGGCGACGAATCCGACAAACAATTGTTCCGATTCACCGACAAGGGTGACCGCGACGTTGCGATGCGGTTTGACCTGACAGTTCCACTGGCGAGATACGCTGCCCAGCACCTGCACGAGATTGGCACGCCGTTCAAGCGGTACCACGTGGCCACCGTGTGGCGCGCGGAAAAACCTCAGAAAGGACGTTACCGAGAATTCATCCAATGCGATTTTGACACGATCGGAACGACGTCCAACACCGCCGACATCGAAACTCTGTTCGTGATCAACGACCTGATGGAACAACTGGGATTCTCCAAGTTCACCATCAGGGTCAACAACCGCTTGTTGCTCAACGGACTCCTGGAAACACTGGACCTCACCGACCAGGCCACCGGAGTTCTCCGTTGCCTGGACAAGCTCGGGAAAATCGGGCCCGAACAGGTGGCCAACGAACTGCAAACCGTGGTGGGACTGTCGTCGGACCAGGCAGCCGGCGTGCTCGCACTGGCTGATTGCCAGGGTTCTCCCACG
Source organism: uncultured Planctomycetaceae bacterium (assembly GCA_963933195.1). Lineage (GTDB taxonomy): Bacteria > Planctomycetota > Planctomycetia > Planctomycetales > Planctomycetaceae > UBA8437. The sequence goes on along the minus strand of CAWVUS010000311.1, from coordinate 453 downwards.
GACATCCTCGACTCCCTCGCGCCGCAACTCTCACGCAGTGACACCGGCACCCAGGGCGTGGCCAGTCTCCAGGAACTCTTCGCAGCGTGTGACACAGCAGGTATTCCCGAGGGACGTGTCCAACTCGACCCGGCCATTGCACGAGGCCTGGACTACTACACCGGCACCATTTACGAAACATTTCTCGACCAGTTGCCCGGTATCGGCAGCGTGTGTTCCGGTGGCCGTTATGACGACCTGGCCGAACTTTTCACCGCACAACCTCTTCCGGGCGTTGGAGCCAGCCTGGGGCTGGACCGCCTGTTGGCCGCAATGACCGAACTCGGCTTGGCGGAGCACTCAGCCACGGCCGCCCCGGTTTTGGTGGCCCACTTTGACGCCAACCGCGGAGCGGACTACCTCGCGACCGCGAGACATTTGCGACAGGCGGGAATTGCGTGCGAGGTGTACCCG
>CAWVUS010000310.1:0-5914 GCA_963933195.1 uncultured Planctomycetaceae bacterium | reverse complement strand
CGCATGGAGTCCGCCGAACAGGTTCATATCACCGCTCCGGACACCGATTTGACTTTCTCGATCGCCGACATTCCGGTGATCCCGTGTTCGGGCGGTCGAAACATCCCCGACGGCGAATGTTTCACGGCGCCGGTTCGCGACAGCATCAACGGCACGATCCGTTACAACACGCAGTCGTTGTACCAGGGAACGGTTTTTGACCGCATCGGTTTCACTTTCGAAAATGGAAAGATCGTCCAGGCAGACTGCGGCGGTGAAACCGAGCGACTCAACGAGATTCTCGATTCCGACGAGGGGGCCCGCTACATCGGCGAGTGGTCCCTGGGAACCAACAACCGGGTCAAGCACCCGATGCTCGACACGCTTTTCGACGAAAAGATCGGTGGATCATTCCACCTCACACCCGGCCAGGCCTACGACGAGGCCGACAACGGCAATCGCAGTCGCGTCCACTGGGACCTGGTGCTGATCCAGACTCCCGATTACGGCGGAGGGGAAATCGCTTTCGATGGTGAAGTCATTCGCCGTGACGGGCGTTTCCTGCCTGACGACCTGCAGGGACTCAACGAAGGCCTGGACGACGACTAGCAGACCGGCCCGTCAAGAAGCCCGGCGAACTCCCTGAGATTGGCAGCAACCACCGCCTGTGGGCAGCTCCAGACCAGGAAAAACATCGACTCCCGGACGGACCGCGATGCCGGGTGGCTCGCGGTAAAACCCGCTCCTTTGCTCGCGGCCAGATGCGCCTGAGCCGCTCGAAGCACGAGCGAGTTGCTCCGTTGCCTGAGCGATTCATTCGTCAATTCCGGCGCCTGGCTGTCAGCAGATTCTCCGGAAGCGGCCAGCACGTCACCCACCACCTGCTCCCATTCGGCGGTCAAGGGGCCCAGGACCTCGTCGAGTTCCGGACGATTGCTGGCCTCCTCGGCCAGGCGTTCAAGACTGGCCGAGGCGGCTCCCAGAGCCAGCGCAGACGTTCCCAACGAACCGGTGCCTCCCCGGCCGCCACTCTGCATCACCCCGTCCACCGGCCCCGCCACCAGCATCGAATCATCGATCGATACATTCTCGAGTTGAATCGATGCTGTTTGCGAGGAATCCAGCGCCAGCAAGTCCTGGGCCGGCAGCACCGTAATGCCTCCGCTATCCATCGGCAGTACCACCAACACCTGCCGTCCATCCTCGCACGTCCCACCGGTCAACACCCAGTCGGCCTGTCCGGCGCCAGTGACCCAGGGAACGACCCCGTCGAGCTGTATCCGGCCTGCTGCGAGTTTGACTCGTACCGCCGGCTGCGTCAGGTGTTGCCGGGATGTGGTCAGGTGCGAAATCCCGACCGTAACGAAGCGGGCCGATCCGACCAGTTGTGGTAGCAACTCGGCCTTCAACGGTTCGTTTTCGGACAGGGCAAATCGCTGGCAAGCGGCATTCCGCTGTGTCAGCACAAACGTGGTCGGTAGGCAGGCACGAGCCAGTTGCAGGTACCCCTCGACCAGATCGGTTCCCGAGAACTCACTACCACCGTATTCCCGCGGAATGCTCCAGCCCAGCACACCGGTTTCGCCAAGAACATCGAGGCTGGACGTCGGAAACACCTCGGCATTGTCCAGTGACAAGGTGTTGTCTTTCAGAACACGCAATGCCTCCTGAAACTCTCGGTCCCCCTCGGGCCAGAACGACATTGTTAAAGCGACTCCAGAAACTCAGTCATTTCTCCCTCGGCATGTGCGTCTCCCACACGCCGTGCCACGCCCACCCCCTCGAGGAGCACCTCGCGGGCCTCAGCGTTCCGGTTCACTCCGGCCAACAGTTGGCCGCGCTGGAACCACGCGGGCACGTAATCAGGATGCTCGTCGACCAAATCGGCCAATTTCTGGATCGCCTGGTCCGTGTCCCCCTCCGAACCACACGCCATCGCCACGGCGTAGAGAAGAAACACGTCGGTCGGATCGACCGCGAGCAATTGTTCAAGTTGTTCACGACTGGGCATTCGGCTTGATCCGATCGTACCGGTTATCCGGTTGCGTCAACTGACCGATTGTAACGACCGAACAGTCGTTACAGGTGGTTGACCGGTCCGCCCGGTCGCCTCCGGTGTGTTCGTTATGCGTAATCGCCACCGCGATTTCAAGGACCCCCGGACAAGGTGCCGATCAAACGCAGTGCGGGGAGACCGATGGAGCGACAACCCCGCGGGCCCAGGGAAGGCAGGCCGCGTCCCAGAGACCACACCCGCCGCCTTGAAACTCACAGTCGCACCGATGAAAACGCACCCGAAGATCCTTCCCAGTCTCGCGATTCTGATCGTGGCCGCGCTTCTTGCCCCTGGATTCACCGGGAGCGTGAAAGCGAGTTCGTTGCGTGAAACCGCAGCCGTCCGCGCTGTCAGACGAATCGCTCCCTCGGTCGTCAACATCCGCAGTGAAAAAACTGTGGCTGCCGACAGCGTGCTGTACGCGACACGCACTGGCCAGAAGGTCAGCGGAATGGGAACCGGGGTGGTCGTGGACCGACGCGGTTATATCGTCACCAACTACCACGTCATCGCGGGCGTCGATTGGCTCCGTGTCACGCTCTCCGACGGAGGTGTTCACACCGCACGCGTCATCTCGTTCGACCGGACGGCTGACCTGGCAATCATCAAGGTGGATGCAGGACACGCCCTGCCGGAAATGCCGCTGGGAACCTCGAGTGACCTCATGCTGGCCGAAACAGTTTTCGCCGTGGGAAATGCCTACGGTTACGAGGACACGGTCACCTGCGGAATTCTCAGTGCCCTGCACCGTGAGGTGGAAGTCAACGACAAGCAGACCTACCACAACCTGATTCAAACCGACGCCAGCATCAACCCCGGGAACAGCGGTGGACCGCTGATCAACCTGGAAGGCGACGTGGTCGGGATCAACGTGGCAATCCGGGCTGGAGCCCAACGAATCGGATTCGCAATTCCGATCGACGATGCTCGTCGCGTGATCGCCAAACTGTTGGCAATTGATCGACTCACTCAAACGTGGCATGGCATCCAGACCAAGGACGACAAAAAGGGGCCCCGGCGGCGACTGATCGTCATCGGCGTCGACGCCAACAGCCCGGCGGCTTCGGCGGGCCTGAAGAAGGGCGACGTGATTCTTCGCTCGGGTAAGCAGACGGTCATCGATTCGGCCGACCTGGAACGATCCCTCCTGGACCAGAAGGCCGGAACCCAGGTCCAGTTGACAATCGTCCGGGATGGCAAGACCGTCGCAAAGGGATTGGTTCTTGGGACCCGAAGAGCCGCCGCGACGGCCCAGGTCCCCTCGACCGAAACCCAGACGTGGAAGGCCATCGGGCTGAAATTTGAAGTCGTCAAGCGACAGGAACTTCAGGATCAGCATGGCCCCAAGGTCCTCGAGCACTACCGCGGTGGTCTGAAAGTCACCGGTGTCCGAAAAGACGGGCCGGCCGCATCGCATGGCATTCAGCAGGGTGATGTCCTGGTGGGCCTGCACGAGTGGGAAACCGTCAACCTGGAAAACGTCCGCTGGGTTCTCGATCACCCCGAACTTCGCAAGTTCAACCCGGTCAAGTTTTATGTGCTGCGGGGCCGCGAGACACTTTTCGGCCACATTCCCATCCAGTCGGACGCCCGCTGACGCGATCGGCCCGGTAGAATCAGGGGGCCTTCGAATCACCGGAACCCCGCTGTGTCTGCCCGCACTCCATCCTCCCCGACACCAGGGCTCCCGGGGGGCGAGTTCGGATTGATCGAATGGATCCGCCAGCGGACGGGATCTCATCCACGGGTCGACGTGGGCATCGGTGACGATGCCGCCCTGCTTTCCTGGCCAACCACTCAACCCGCACTCGTCGCCGTCGACATGCTTGTCGAGAACGTCCACTTCGACCTGTCCCGGGCAATCCCAGAACAGGTGGGACACAAGGCCCTGGCCGTCAACCTCAGCGACATCGCTGCCATGGGTGGCCGCCCTCTCGCGGCGGTGGTATCCGTCGCTCTGCCGTCAGGCAGCGAACACGACCTGGGCCAGAGATTGCATGAGGGTCTGATCACGCTCGCCGAGGAGACCAATGTGGCACTTGTGGGTGGCGATACCACTGCCACCGACGGCCCCCTGGTTGTCAGTGTCACGGTGATTGGCACTCCACTGGACGGTGGCCCGATCCTGCGTTCCGGTGCCCGCCCCGGGGACCGCCTGCTTGTCACAGGGTGCCTTGGCAACAGCCGCGAGCGACACCACCTGGACTTCATCCCGCGACTGGCCGAATCCGCCGGCCTGGTGGAATCGGGCGGCCTGCACGCGCTGATCGACATCAGCGACGGACTGGCTGCCGATCTGCATCACGTGCTCACCGAAAGCGGCGTGGGCGCAAGGCTGAACGCCGGTGACATCCCCATCCGGGAACAGGACACACCGGACCGTGACGGTCGCACGCCGTTGGCACACGCTGTTTCCGACGGAGAAGATTTCGAATTGCTGGCCGCCGTCGACCCGCGGGTCGCCGAACAACTGGTCGCCGACCCTCCGTGTGGTACGCCGCTGTCGGATATCGGTGAAATCGTTACTGGCAGCGGTGTCGAACTGGTGATGCCCAACGGGCACGTCGTGCCACTTCCACCACTCGGGTACGAGCACCGGATCGACTAGTACTCGCGTCGCTGCCGTGACGAGGGAATATCCAGCCGTTGCCGGTACTTGGTCACCGTGCGACGCGCCAGTTGAAATCCCTGGGCCGAAAGTGCGTCGACCAGTGCATCGTCGGAAAGCGGCCGCGACTTGTCCTCGTTGTCGATGATGTCTTTCATCTTCAACCGGATGATCTCCCATGCCACATCATCACCCCCGGAAGTGGTCGTGCCACCGCCAAAGAAAGATCTCAGGGCAAACAAGCCACGGGGGGTCTGGATCCACTTCCCGTCCACAGCACGCGACACGGTGGTCACGTGTACGCCAACCACGTCGGCAACCTGCTGCATTTTCAGCGGAACGATCGCCTCGGGCCCATCAACCAGGAACGCCGACTGCCGGTCGACGATCACCTGGGCCACCTGGCGAACGGTCTTGGCACGCTGCTCGATCGCGTCCATCAGCCACTTCGCCGACTCGACTTTCTTCTTCAGGTACTCACGGGTCTGCTTGTCGGCCTCGGATCCCTTACGCAACAACTCCTGGTAATGCCGACTCAGCCGCAGTCGTGGCTGAGTCTCGGACTCGTGCTCCACCACCCATCGACCGTGCTCGTCAAGCTCCACACTGAGATCAGCCGTGACCGGCCGGATCACCTCGCTCTCAAACCGTCGTCCCGGGAACGGATCCAGGTGCATCAACACCTCGCTGGCATCCTGGATCATCTCGATCGTGTAACCAGTTTTTTTCTGAATGTGCGGCAGGCGGTTGTTGGCCAGTTCGTCGAGATGCCCATTGATCAACGTGGTCAACACATCCTTTAGCGGAGTGGTCTTGGTCAATTGCAGTAACAGGCACTCGCGAACGTCACGGGCACCAACACCACGTGGGTCCAGTTGTTGAATCCGGCGGAGCACTTCCACTGCCCGCTCTTGCAACACCGGTCGACCATAAACTTGGACAATCTCCTCCAATGAATTCGGCAGGCGGCCATTGCGGTCCAGGTGGCTGACAAGGTACTCACCAAAGGCTCGCTGATCGTCTTCGAGTTCGACCAGGCCCCATTGTTCCAGTAGATGATCGTGCAGCGACGGGGCCCGCGCCGCCATGTTCGCCATCGCATCGTGGTACCGCTCACCCGCCTGGGCGACCCGGTCTGCCGAGGGCCGGCCGGACTGGAACACGTTGTCATCCGGCCAGTCTGACTCAATCGATTCGAGCCGCTCGAAGTCCTCCGTGTTGTTGCTCTCGCTGTCGACAACCAGTTCCTGCTGCTCAACCTCAACCTCAAC
>CAWVUS010000309.1:0-5921 GCA_963933195.1 uncultured Planctomycetaceae bacterium | reverse complement strand
TACATCTTCAGGTCGAGCTGCCCCGACGTCGCCAGGATACTGTCTCGAATCGCGTCCGCACCGAGTCGCCGCACGGGCATGTGTGACAGGAATCGATTGGCCGGATCGATCTGCCGGGCCAGTTCACCGGCACGGGAGGATTGCTGAAATGCCCGCGAGGTCACCAGGTATTTCAGCATCCGCTTGGTTGACCAACCATCGCTGACGAATCTCGCGGCCAGGTGATCCAGCAGTTCCGGATGCGACGGCCGCTGGCCCAGGTGACCAAAATTGTCCACCGTCGCAACGAGTCCCTGGCCAAACACGTGGTACCACAACCGGTTGACCATCACCCGGGCTGTCAGCGGATTCGTGGCCGTTGCGGTTTGTGCGGCCAACTGCAACCGGCCACTGTCCGTCGTCTTGAACGGCCGATCACCAAACAGCGAGAGTCCCCGTCGCGGAACGGGATTCCCTGGCCGCGTGTGCTGGCCACGCTCGAACAGCGGCTGATCATAGGCAACCGTTTCCAGGACACCAGGTGCTCGACGGGGCACGGGTATCTGTCGCTCCAACTCCCGGTATCTCTTGATCAACTCGGCAAGTTTCGGAAGTGCGTCGGTGGTCGTCGGCAACAGGCCGCGACGGACAAAGAAATCCAGGTACACGATCTCGTCGGCACTCGCCGTCCCGGACTGCCACGACCGCACCGCCTGCAGCAGTCGCTGTGTGTATCTCGCCACCAATTGATCGACCGATGCGGGAGCCTTGTCCTGCAACAGGTGTGCGATCGGCACCGTTGTTTCCAACGGTGGTTGCAGACCGTCACCGGTCACAATCTGGTCGACCGCAAAGTGAGCACGATCGGCCAGGTTCGTGACGAATTCCAGGTGAGCGTGCTGGCCCTTGCGATATCTTGCGTCCAGCGAGATCCAGCCGAACTGGTCTCGATCAAGAGCACTCGCCGGATAAATACCGCCGTTACCACGCGGGTAATTCTCGATCACCAAACGGACACGTGCTTTCCGACCAAGTGCCCGAACGCTGATGGAGTTGGAATCGATCACAAACCGTGGGGACATCAACACGCCGGTGTGTCGCGTGCTGAGACCATGCGAAAACACGCCAGCCGTGTGGATGCCCCTGACGACGTGATCGCCTTCCGGCTCGATCATGAATTCGCCGTTTGACGTCGGCCTGGCCTGTCGATCCCGAAACGCGGCACCGTATCCAAACCAACGGGCATCCCCGTCATTTTCCAGGCTCCACGCTGGCGTGAATTTCGAGCCGTTCGACTCGCGACGGGTCTCGAGTGCGTTTTTCCAGAACCCGGCCAGTTCCCGCCATCGCCGAATCAACTCATCTCCGGCAACCGGAGCGGCGTCCAGCGACAAGTGCGACCACAGGTGCAGTGGGCTCTCCTTGTTCGTCCGAGCGTCTTCAAAGGCACTGGCCCAGGGATCGGGCTTTCCCCCGGCTGTCGGATCGAGTTTCTGCAGTGCTGCTCGCAATTGCTTGCGAGACTCGTACAACCCGGTGAGTGTTTTGCGTTTCTCCGCATCGAGCACGGCCAGTAACTCTTCCAGCGAGATCCCCGTGGGACCGACTTCAAACGATGCCGACACCTCCGCAGCAGTCAACGCTTGCGTGTAAGCTCGGGCTTCCTCGATTTCCCCGGCGAGCGGAGGGTTGACTCCCGACAGCCGCTGGCCAAATAGAAACCGCGACTTCCCCTTCTCGAACAGTTGCACTGATCCCCGGGTGTAAGGTTTTCCGTAGAGGCGCCCGTTGCGGTAGAGCGTGATCGAATTGTCCTTCGAATACACGATCGCCATGTGGACCAGCTTTTCCGGTGGCGTGGTTTCTTCGATGCCACCGGGTTCCTGGGTCCGACGAAAGTAGTCACTGCCAGCCATCCAGTGCTTCGGCTTGATTTCGCCAAAAACAATCGAATCAAAGAACTGGTCACCCGGAGTGTCCAACCCAATCACGCCAATTCCACGTTGAGAAAAATTGGCCAGGGAGACCCACGCTTCCAGCGTCTTCTCACGAATGTTTTGTTGCAGCGGACTTGTCCGCATGCTGGACGCTTTGCCGTCGAGAATCAGTCGACCGTCACGGACCACAGCCCCGTTCAACAGTTGGCCGTGGTGGCTGCCAACACTGTCGCGAGCGTCGCCATCGAAGCTCCAACGAGCATACGGCGTGGGCAGCGAGGCAGACGGCAGGCCGCAACCATCCTGCGAGGACTCTGGCTGTTTGTCGCCGGCTGCACCTTTACCCGGCCGACGTTTGAGTGCCGCCGCGCGTGCCGGCTCTTCAATCACGGCGATGGCCTTCTTGGCTTTTTCCAGTTCGCCCCGCAACTTGGCCACCCGCGCGGCGCGACCTACCTCCGAGTGAAACCGGTCTTCGATACTGGCCGTTGCGTCGATCCACGCGGTTGCCAGCCCGTCGCGAATCGTTTGCTTCAACGCCGCAAGTTCGCCACGGTTCCTGTCGAGCAACTTCGGCGAATCGATCACAACCTGACCCGGACGACCGCTCACGAAGATGCCGTACAACGCATAAAAATCTTCCTGGCTGATCGGGTCGAACTTGTGATTGTGGCACCGTGCGCACGACGCGGTGAGGCCCAGGAATGACTTGGAATAAACATCAATCAGGTTGTCGACAACCTTGACCTGGTCCTCCAGCGCATCGACCGGCACGAACCCCAACTCGACCATCCTCAAATGAGCCGGACCGATCGCAGACTCGTTGAACTGCCCCCCGGAACTCCATCGCGGCTTCGGCAGGAGATCACCGGCTATGTGCTCACGAACCAACTGGTCGTAAGGCACATCAGCATTGAACGCTCGAACCAGGTAATCACGATAGCGATATGCGTTGGCCAGTTGAGGATCACCTTGACTGCCGTGGGATTCGCAATAACGGACAAGATCCATCCAGTGCCGTGCCCAGCGTTCACCGAACCGTGGCGAGTCCAGCAACCGATCGACAAGGGTCTCGTACACGGTCTCCGTTTCGTCCGCGAGAAACTCGCGAATTTCCTTCGGCGTCGGTGGCAGTCCTGTCAGCACGTACGAGACTCGACGCAGCAGGGTGCGTTTTGCCGTGGCACCGGCCGGCGCCACTCCGCGAGCCTCCATGGTGGCCAGCAGGAATCGATCAACAGGGTGAGCCGACCACTCGACGTTCTTCACGGCGGGAACAACCGGTTTCACCACCGGCTGAAAGCTCCACCATTTTTTTCGCTTGGCGAACGTCGCGTCCCACGAGGTGGCCCGCGCCAGTTCGTCGGCCGAAGGGGCAGTGTCCCGAGGGTCGGGTGCCCCCATCTCGATCCAGCGTTTGAAATCGGCGACAACGTCGGCTTCGAACTTGGCACCGTCGCGAGGCATTTTCAGATCGGGGACTTCGTGCCGAAGAATCGCCAGCAACCGGCTTTGCCCCGGCTTGCCCGGAACGACAATCCGGCCACCATCACCACCTCGACGCAGCCCCCTGCGATGATCCAACGCCAGGGATCCCGCCGCTTCCTTGGCCGAATTGTGACACGAATAACAATGCTCGACCAACACCGGCCGAATTCGTGTCTCGAAGAACTCAACCTGGTCGGCCGTTGGCCCGGCAGCAAGAACAGGCGGCGCGAGCAGCGATATGATTCCGAACAACAGAAGTCGCATGATCACCCGTTGTCTTGTCAAACCCCGAAATTCGTCGATGGTTGGCCCGGATCCGGCCAAGCCGAAATCTGCCGCTGACGGCACCGCAGGCGACAGTCTAACCCGACGTTTTTCAATTGCCATTCCCCGGAACAGTCTCGCAGATTGTAGGCAACGTTCATGCCTCACGCCCGCGTGACGTTCAACATGGTCAGTTGCCGCCCCTCCGGGTCTCCCACGTCTCATCGAAACCGGAACGAGAACAGGTCGGCGTCCTTGAGGACGACTCGCAGACGCACGACTGAGCCTGCCAGTTGTTTCACGCTGTCACGCGTTTTCCAAACGACCGTGCGGTCGATCTCGTCGCCAAACACCTCGTGACAGTCAGCCAGGGTGTGGCCTGAAATCGGGTTGCCTTTCGCATCCTGGATTTCGATCCTGATGCTGCCGGCCGCCGAGGTGGAGTAGTTGATCTCCAACTCGTTTCCCTTGAAGACAATCGGCTTGGTGACGAATTCACCACCCCGAAGCGGCGCCTGCACAGAGACGAACCCGTCGACGCGATATGAATAGCGGCGGAAATTCTGGCTCTTGCCGTTCCAGTAACCTTCGATCACGTAGAGCGACAGTTCGTCGGGCGACCGCGGCAGATCCGATTTCGTCCGGAGCATGCCCCACGAGATCAGGTTGTCACCGTAGGTCCAGGAGTTCGCACGCGACAGGCCAGGACGAATGATTGCCTCCTCCCAGCGTTTGAAAGTCAGTCCATCACGGCTGGTCATCAACAGGCCGTCTGTCACGACACTGCCATAACGTGGCGAGGCATTGGCACGCGCCTGGCGTTCTGCCAGGCCCGGCAATCGACCAGTCGAATGCAGCCAGCCGCGGTCAATGTAACGCAGTGGGAAACCAAGAAAGATGTGCGGAGCCCGTGCGTAGGGAGCAACCTGGTTGGTGTAGAGGTGAACGTCGCCAGCCCCGGGATACCGAAGCCACTCGCCCTTGGTCCAGTTGATGAAATCCTTTGACGTGGCCGTCTTGATGCCCCGGATTCCACTGCCAGGCAGTCCTTTATAAAAGTCGCGAAAGTAGGCCCGGTATTCGCCACGCACCGGGTCCCAGAACGCAAGGTTTTCCGAATCAAAGTAACCGTCTGAAATAATCAGCTTGTCGGTCAGTGGCGTGAAGTGAAATCCGTCTTTCGACTTCAGTGCGTGCAGTCCAACGACCCCTTTCGCCGCAGAACGGACAATGGCCTTGTAACGTGCATCCGGCGGGCAATTGGGATTCGTGTCCTTGAGAATGGTCGTGTGCCCGGGATCAATCGCGATGCCCGACAGGTTTCCACTCTTGAAGATGATGTTGTTCTCTTTCGAACCGGCGAACTCCACGAGATTCAGTTTCGGCTTCGTGAAGTGAATGCCGTCGACACTCTCGGCGTAGCAAAGGAGCCGGCCATGCGGCAACTCGATCCGCCCTTTCCGGTTCACGTAGTGGCCCGCGGTGTAGTACATCCGGAACCGCTCGCCGTCATGAAACACCGAACTGTAAAGGCACGCGTTGCCTTCCCACGGCGCGTCGGTTTTCAGAACGACGTTGCGACGGACCGGCTTGTGTAGCTGGAGACGCAACGAGTCACTCATCGAGCCGATGAGATGATCATCGATCATCAGTTCGCGCCGCGAGCCAATATCGATCGGCTCATCCGCCGCAATTGGACCCGTCACACAGAGAAACGCTAAACACGCGGGAAGAATTTTCATGGCTCGACCAGAGAATGTGGTGTCCGTTTCGGTGATCACTCTAAACCAGTCACAGTGAATTCGGTTTCAAAAACAACGAAATGCAGAACGCAAAACAAACCGTGTCACATATATTGACTAGCCATTACGAATCGTGATCCCAGTTTCTACCGGCCGATCAATGAACGCAACATACGAGAACCAGGTCCGCATCGAGTACGTCCGGGTCCCCATGCGGGACGGCGCCGAACTGTGCGCAAAAATCACTCGTCCTGACGCCACCGGATCGTATCCCGCAATCATGGAATACAACCCGTACCGGCGACTGCGAAAACCATTGCCCGACTACCGCGACGAGTATCCTCCCTCGGTCCCGCACCTGGCCGAGCGGGGATACGCGATCGTGCAGTTTGACGTGCGAGGCACCGGGAATTCTGGCGGCTTCACGACCGACATCTACAACGACGAGGAACGGCAAGACGCGTATGACATGGTCGGCTGGATCGCCGATCAATCATGGTGCAGTGGCAAC
>CAWVUS010000308.1:0-5960 GCA_963933195.1 uncultured Planctomycetaceae bacterium | reverse complement strand
GGCAGCGGCCTGGCGAACCACCGGGCCATTGAGAAACGCCAGGGCCTGGGGCGATACGATTGTCGAGGAACGAATGGCGGTTCCCTGCAGGGTGTCGGGCAGGTCGAAGAGTGCCAGCAAGGGGTCCGGCTGGCTGCGTTTGACCCGGAAATAGATGGCGCGTCTTGGATGGCTTGTCTCCAGAGACCCCGGACCAAACATCCGACTGTCAAAACGGTCACCCAGCACCAACAGGCTGTCCCGGATCGACTCCGCCTCCAGTCTCCGGACCCGGCGACCGCGGAACAGCGCGTCGTCCGTCTCGGTCCGTTCCGAGGTCAAGACCGCCTGGCGGTAGGTTTGGCTACACAGCACCATTCGGTGGATCGACTTCATCTGCCAGCCACTGCGGATCAACTCCGAGGCCAACCAGTCGAGCAACTCCGGATGAGTCGGCGGCTGCCCCTGGTCTCCAAAATCATTAGGAGTATTGACCAGCCCCCTGCCAAAATGATGCTGCCAAATGCGGTTGACGATGACGCGGGCCAACAGGTGCCCCGCTCCGCGTCGAGTGTCTGTCACCCAGCGAGCCAACCCGCTGCGTCTCAGCGTCGGACGATCTTTTCCGGACACAGCGGGTTGATCTGGAACAGCAAAGTCCTGGCCGGTCACCCCGTCAGCCAGCAACACGTCAAGGTAACCGGGCCGCACCTCGTGGTCCTTCAACTTCACGTCACCGCGACGCAGAAACCAGGTCCGCGTGAAAAATGCCGGGCCCGGGTTGTAGAGACGGGGCAACGGCTTGAGTCCCTCGCCGGCCACCAGTACCGGGAGCACTCCCGAACCACTGGTGCCGCGGGTGGACAGGTTCATCTCGCCACGAACTGTCCGCTCGAAAATCGCCACGAACCGGTAATACTCCTCCTGCGAAATGGGGTCGAACTTGTGGTCGTGGCATCTTGCACAACCGACCGAAAGCCCCAGCAGCGACGTGCCAACCGTGTTGACCAGATCGTCCAGCTCGTCGTAACGCTCTTGTTCGACCCGCACCTTGGCGAAGTCAGCGTTGTGGACCCCGGCGGCCAGGAATCCCGTGGCCATCCGGGCCAGGGGATCCGCCGGTGCCAGTTCATCGCCAGCCAACTGCCATCTGACAAAACGGTCAAACGGCATGTCGTCGTTGAAAGCACGGATCACGAAATCGCGAAAGTGGTAGGCGTTCTTGTTGTCCAGGTCGTGTTCGAAGCCGTAACTCTCGGCAAACCGCACCACGTCCAGCCAGTGGCGTCCCCATCGCTCTCCCAGGTGCGGATTGGCCAGCAGGCAATCAACCAGCCGTGACCATGCGTCTGGACGGCGATCCGACAGGAACTGATCACGTTGACCGGACGTTGGCGGTAGCCCGAGCAAGTCGAAACACACTCGCCTCAACAATTTCTCGTCGGCAGCCCTGGCTGATGGTCGCAGGTTGGCCAACTCCATCCGCCGCAGAATGAACCGGTCGATCGAGTTGGACGGCCAACCGGACTCCGTCCCCCGGGGAACGGTGAAACGTAGTGGCTGGAATGACCAGAACCCAATCGGCTCGGCGGCAGCCAGCGGTGTGGCAACAACACACAGGACAACAACGATCCGACACAAGGCCTGCACGACCATGACCACTTCGACACCGGGACAATTTCGTTCGACACCAGAATGACACATTCGGAAGGCTCATTCCACGATAGATGAACCGCCGCGTGCTGTTCGTTGTCTACAGCACGATGGTCCAACATAATCACTCGTTCCGTCACGCATCACATTGGCCACCCTCCATGAAAATCACCCGCATCGAAGTCCGCACCGTCGCTCCCGAAGTCCAACGATTCACCTGGTCCTTCGATCTCCCCGAACAGTTCATGACCAACACGGTCGTGAGAATCGAGACCGACGCGGGCGTCCAGGGAGTGGCAGGCGTCTCCAACTACACGTCATACGACTTCGACCGGTACACGGCCGAAACCATCCGGCACCTGGCACCTGTCCTGATCGGCAGGGATCCCCGCGAACGCGAGCAGATCTACTACGATCTTCGGCCCCGGGTTTTTCCGCTCTCCCCCGGTGCACTGGCCGTGGTCGACGTGGCGCTGTGGGACCTGGCCGGTCGGATCGCCGAGAAACCGGTCCACGAACTCCTGGGAGCCACCCGTACCAGCATCCCGGCCTACGCCAGCACGCCCCTGATGGACGATGTCCCCGCCTACCTCGAGTTGATCGGGCAACGGCTCGAGATGGGATTCACCGCGGTGAAGTTCCACTGCTGGTGCCTGCCCGAGAAGGACCTCGAACTCTGCCGGGCCGCCCGCGAGCAATTCCCCGGGACGGCCTTCATGCACGATGTGGAAAACAACTACTCACACGAGGACGCGCTGAGGGTGGCCCACGAACTGGCCGAACTGGACTTCACCTGGTTCGAAGCGCCATTTCCCGACTGGGACCTCGACGGCTACCGACAACTGACCTCACAGGTGGATGTCCCGATCATTCCCTCGGGCAACTGGCTGATGGACCTGCAGTCTTTCGGCCATGCTGTCCGCTCGGGAGCCTGGACTCGGGCCCGTACCGACATCACCTGCCTCGGAGGCCTGACCCCGGCGTGGCAGGCATTGCAGTTGTGCGAGGCCCAGGAGATTGGGTGCGAGGTGCTGGGCTGGGGCAACACGCTGATCTCGGCCGCCAATCTTCACCTGATGCTCGCCAACGATTGCTGCAGTTACTTCGAACAGTCTGTCCCCTACGAGCCCTACGAGTACGGGATGATCGACGTCATTCGCACCGCTTCCGACGGTCAGGTTACCGCCCCCGACGCACCCGGCCTGGGAGTCCGTGTGGACTGGGACGCCATGGAAGCCGCAACGGTGCATCGACTCGTCTTCGACTGATCACCGGTCACCGCAATCCTCTGGTAGAATCACGCTTCCCCATGCGACACCTCCCGCTCATCCTGATCAACTTGATCACCCTGATCACGCCGCTCGCCGCGGCAGACAAGGACATCGAGTTCTTCGAAACGAAGATCCGGCCGGTGCTGGTCCAGCACTGCTACGAATGCCACTCGGCTGCCGCCAAGGACATCCAGGGAGGCTTGCGGCTCGACAGCCGACCAGGAGTCCGCAAGGGAGGCGACACCGGAGCGGCCGTCGTGCCGGGCAAACCCGGCGAGAGCCTGCTGTTGGCGGCACTGCGTCACGAGTCGATCAAGATGCCTCCAAGGGGACCACTGCCCGCCGCGGTCCTTGCCGACTTTGAGAGCTGGATCCGTCGAGGAGCAATCGATCCGCGAGACAAACCGCCCACTTCACGCGAGGCCGCCCGGATCAGTTGGCAGGTGCTGCTGGCATCCCGGAAGGACTGGTGGAGCTTGAAACCGGTCCGGGCCGGATCGGTGCCGGAGGTCCAGGACGCCGACTGGTCGATGCGGCCGATAGATCGGTACGTGCTGGCACGACTGGAAAAGACACAGTTGAAGCCGGCCACCTCGGCCGCCCCCCGCACTCTGATCCGCCGGTTGTCTCTGGTCCTCACCGGCCTGCCACCACGGCCGGTTGACGTCGCCCGCTTTGCCGCGGCCTGGGCCCGCGACCCCGGCTCGGCCTGGCTGGAACTGGTCGACCGCACGCTGGCATCCCCCCACTTTGGGGAACGCTGGGCACGCCACTGGATGGATGTTATCCACTTCACCGAGACCCACGGAAACGAGTGGAACTACGAGGTGCACCACGCGTGGCAATTCCGCGATTACCTGGTCCGCGCCTTCAACCAGGATGTGCCCTACGACCAGTTGATCCGCGAGCACATCGCCGGCGACCTGCTCGCCACGCCACGCATCAATCAACAACAACGATTCAACGAATCCATCATCGGGACTGCTTTCTATCGATTCGGTGAGGCACCTCATGATGACTGCATCGGACTGCGCTCGATCGGCTACGACATTCTCGCCAACCAGCTCGACACGCTGACCAAGTCCTTCCAGGCCTCCACGGTGGCTTGTGCGCGTTGTCACGACCACAAGATCGATGCCTTTTCAACCCACGACTACCACGCTCTTCTCGGCGTGCTCCGCAGTACCCGGCTGGTCGCCCATTCGATCGACCTGCCCGAGATCAACCGCGAGCCGCTGGCGCAACTCGAATCGCTCAAGCAGCCCATCCGCAAGAGACTGGCCAGTCTCTGGAAGACGTCCGATCCGCCGCGGATCAGGGCATTGCTGCTGGCGGCCGAGGCGGCCCGTGACGGACAGGCTCCACCCGAGAACCTCGACTCCGACCTGGTCACGCGATGGAAAACCGCTCTCTCGGTCAAGAATCCTCCACTGGAACATCCCCTGCACAGTTGGCGATCAGTGGCCGATCGGGATCGCAAAACATCCGTGGAGAAAACGTGGGCCGCCCTGGCTGTTCGTTACCTGGACGAACACCGCACGCGGACGCAGTTCAACCTCGAGAATTTCCGGACGCTCTACGATCTTCGGAATCCAGGCCACGCCGCGCTGTGGAGTTCCCAGGGACACGCGCTCCGCGCCGCCACCACCAGCGATGGTGAACTGGCCCTGTCCGGTTCGGGCGACTCGGTCGTCTCGCAACTTCTGCCAGCCGGCATCCACAGCCATCGTCTGACCAGCCGGCTGGGCGGCACATTCCGTTCACCCATCCTGCACACCACGCGCAAGCACCTCAGCCTGCAGGTGCTGGGCGATCAGCGGGCCGTTGTGCGGATCGTTTCCAACAATTGCCAACTCAACTACGTCAACTACAAGGTCCTGCAGTCGGACCAGCCAACCTGGGTCACCTTCGAACCGGCCCACGATGACCAGAAACTGCGGGCTTACATCGAATTGGTCTCGAAATTCTACAACCCGAAGTTCCCCGACCAGTTGGCCACCATCGGTGGTGCGAAAAAGGACGACCGGGTGCCCTGGGACCAGGTGGCCACCGATCCACGGTCGTACTTTGGCATCACCCGCGTCGTGGTTCACGATGTCGCAACACCGCCCAGGGCGGAACTCGACCACCTCTGCCGACTCTTCGAGAACGGCCAGGCCCCGTCATCACTGGCCGGGGTTGCCGATCGTTACTCGAGTGTACTCGCCCATGCGATCACCGCCTGGACCAACCACAACGCCTCTCCCGCACAGGTCCGCTGGATCAACTGGATGGTCCGCAATGGCCTGCTGGACAACTCGCTGGACGCCGATCCCGAACTCGGCAGGCTGGTCAAGCAGTACCGGGATATTGAGCAGAAGCAGTTGGTTCAGCCACGGATCATCCCCGGTGTCGAGGACGTCGATGACGGCATTGATCAACCGGTGCTCGTTCGTGGCAACCCCACGGAATTCGGCGAGCCTGTTCGGCGGCGTTTCTTCGAGGTACTTGGTGGAACGCGCCAGCCATTCCGGCGGGGTAGCGGCCGCCGCGAGTTGGCCGACCACATCGCGTCACCGGAGAATCCGTTGACCGCCCGGGTGATGGTCAATCGCATCTGGCACCACCTCTTCGGGGCCGGGCTGGTTCGCTCGGTCGACGACTTCGGCCGCCTGGGCGAACGTCCCTCGCACCCACAACTTCTCGATCACCTGGCCACAACCTTCGTCGACGATGGCTGGTCAATGAAACGGCTGATCCGGCGTATCGTGCTCTCCAGGACATTCCGCATGTCAGCCCACCGGCAGCGAGAGACCGACTCGGTCGATCCTCTCAACCGGCTCCTGCATCACTACCCCGCGCGGCGACTGGATGCGGAGTCGATCCGGGACGCGATGCTGGCCACGTCGGGGCGGATCGAATTGAAACTGGGAGGAGCCAGCGTCTACCCCTTCCGTGACAAGCCCAACGCCGATCGACGCCTGTTCGTGGGCCCCCTGGACGGCCACGGCCGCCGCAGTCTTTACATCAAGACCAACCTGATGGAACCCACGCGATTCCTGTCGGTCTTCAACACCC
>CAWVUS010000307.1:0-5990 GCA_963933195.1 uncultured Planctomycetaceae bacterium | reverse complement strand
AGAAGTACAACGGACGCGTGATGCTGGTGGTCAACCTGGCCAGCCAGTGAGGCCTCACCCCCCAATACCTGCAGTTGCAGGCCATGCACACCAAGTACAACAAGTCGGGTCTTTCGGTACTCGGCTTCCCCTGTAACCAGTTCGGCGGGCAAGAGCCCGGCACGAACGCTGAAATCAAGACGTTTTGCACGTCGAAGTACAAGGTCAGCTTCGACATGTTCTCCAAGGTCAACGTCAACGGCAAAGACGCCGCACCGTTCTACAAGCACCTGACCAAGCAAGCTGCCAAGCCCAAGGGGCCCGGCAAGGTCGCGTGGAACTTCGAGAAATTTGTCATCGACCGCCAGGGCAACGTGATCGGACGTTTTGGTCCCCGGACCAAGCCGGACGACCCGGCCGTGCTCAAGCTGATCGAGGGCGCGCTGGCCAAGAAGAAGTGACCGACGTGTCATGAACAACATGGGACCCCGCGGTGAAGACTGTTCGCCGCGGGGTCCTTTGCATTTCGCTGCCCCCAGTCTTATCCCATGACAGGCCCACACCATGCTGATCGTAGACGGCCACCTCGACCTGGCGCTGAATGCCATCAAAGAAAACCGGGACCTGCTGGTCAACGTCTGGACCACGCGGGTTCGGGAGAGCCATGAGACGGCCAAGGGCAAAGGCAAAAGCACCGTCTCGCTGGACGAGATGCGGAGTGGACGGGTGGCGCTGTGCTTCACCACGGCGCACGCATTCGCCACGACCGGCCGATTCATCCCGCACATGGACTTCGGATCTCCTGAACAGGCATTCGCTGTCGCCCGCGGCCAGTTGGCTTACTACGAGGCCCTGGAACGACAGGGACACGCCAGGATCATCCGCTGCCTGGAGGACCTGGACGGCCACATGGACGAGTGGACCCAGTGGGATGCCGGCGACACGCCCGACCCGGCGACCTCTCCTCCGCTGGGCCTGGTCGTCAACATGGAATGTGCCGACGCGGTGCTCGACCCCGGCCAACTCGAGGACTGGTGGAACTGGGGCCTGCGACTGATCGGTCCGGCTCATTCCGCCGAGGGACGCTACGCCGGGGGCACCGGCAGCGCCAGTGGACTGACCTCGCTGGGCCCTCCACTGCTGGCGGAAATGCAACGGCTGGGAATCCCGCTCGATTTGACCCACTGCTCGGACGCGTCGTTCTGGGAATGCCTGCAGCATTACGAGGGGCCGGTGCTGGCCAGCCACTGCAACAGCCGCACCCTGGTCCCCCATCAACGCGAACTCGACGACGCCCAGATCCAGGCGATCCTCGACCGCAACGGCGTCATCGGCGTCACGCTGGGAAACTGGCAACTGCAGTACGAGTGGAAATGCCTGGGAGACAACCGGCACCTGCGGGTGATGCTCGATCGGGCCGTCGACCACATTGACTACATCTGCCAGATGGCCGGCGACCATCGGCACGTCGCCATCGGCAGCGACCTCGATGGAGGGGTCGGCACCGACGAATTCCCGGCCGACCTCGACACCATCGCGGACCTGCAGAGGTTCATCGAAATACTCGACAAACGTGGGTACTCGGCCGAAGCCACCGCAGCGATCCTCAACGGAAACTGGCTCAGGTTTCTGCGAGACGCCTGGGGCGAGTGACCCCCTGCCCGACCACTTACCGGGCCTGTGACACCCGCGGCATCTCGTACAGCCCGACCATGCCCTGGTCCCCGTAGGTCTGGGGACCACCCATCTGGGCAACGATGATGTGACGGCCATCCGGGTGCAGGTCCATCCCGTAGGCGGGCCCCGACACCTTGACGCTGGCCAATTTCTCGTCCTCACCGGGCGTCCAGAACCAGATCTCACCCGTCTGGGCCCCCACACCCGCGGTCACGAAGAAACCCTGCGGGTGGAACACCAGGTGATGGAAGATCGAGTTGGTGAACGTGGACACCTGCTTGCGGACCTGTTGACCGGTCTTCCAGTCGAACTGCAGGACAATCGCCGGGCGAGCGTAACTGTCTCGCCCGCAGCAGAACACCACGTCCCCCGCCGGAGAAAAAGCCAGGTCGCGGACCCCTCCGTAATTGATGTCCGTCCCGCCCTTGTAGTTCGACAGGTCCTTCGCATCGAACTCCCGGACTTCCCGGCCGGTCCTGTAGTTCCACTGCTTGATCTTCTGGTCGCCACGATCACCCGAGAGCAAATGCACTCCATCGGGGTGAAAGGCGGTGCTGAACACCGGGCAGGTGTGACCCACCAATTCACGAACCGCCTTCCCATCATCCAGGGACCAAAGACGGACCACGCCATCTCCGCCACCCGTGGCCACCAGTTGTCCGTCTCCCGAGACCGCAACGCTCCTCAGTGTCCCGTGACCGGTCTCGATGCTCCAGCGGACCACCGGCCCATCTCCCAGCGTGTCCCAGCAGATCAACCGGCCCACCAGGTCACCGGTGACCACCACCGATTTCTCGTTTGGCATCACGACCGGCGTCGGTGAACCGGATTCCACCGACGCGGTGTCTCGTGGTTGAGGTGGCGGAGGCGGCGTCAATTCGGCCGCCGGCGATTTCACCGGCACGTCCGCGGTACTCCAACGTGTCGCGGTGACCACCCAACTCTCGTGATCCTCCAGCGACCGGGTCACACCCGTGTCGAGATCGGTGACATAAACCCGGCGACTGCGGCCGCCGGCAAAGCACCAGCGACCGGTCGGATCGACCACGCATGACATCAGCGGCGTTTCGTGAGGGAATTCCCGCAACCGCCTGGTGGCAGCGGGATCCAGTTTGTCACCAGCAAACACCATCAGGCCAACACCTCCTTGATGACCGAGGAGGCGGGATCGGCGACCGGATTGTCCCGTCCGCCAATCTGGTAATTCCCCGTCGAATCCAGGCCCATCGCGGCCAGGATGGTGTGGAACAGATCCCCCGCATCAACCGCACCGTCGACCACCTCGGTTCCCAGGGCATTGGTCTTACCCAGCACGACCCCGGGCCGGATCCCGCATCCGGCAAACGCCATCGACCAGGCATCTCCCCAGTGATCCCGCCCGCCGTAGTAGTTGATCCGGGGTGTGCGCCCCATCTCGCCCACGATCACCACCAGGGTCTCCTCCAACAGTCCCCGGTCACGGAAATCATCCATCAAGGTCGCGAAGGTCCGGTCGAATTCCAGGCACCGCTGACGCTGCCAATGAAAGTTCTCGAAGTGGGCGTCCCAGTCATGGTGGGCCACCTTCACACAGTGAACTCCCGACTCCAGCAACCTCCGGGCCAACAGGCAATTGCGGCCAAAGTGGTGGTCCCCATATCGCTGCCGATCTGCTGCCGATTCTTGCTCAAGATCGAAAACGTCTCGCCGTCGCATCAACGCGGCAGCCTTTTGATAGCTGTCCGCATAGGATTGGATCGCACCGGGACTCCGGCTTTCCAGGAACCTCCGGTCGGTCAACCGACGAATCTGGTCACGGGTTTTTTCCGCGGCAACATCAAGCGACTTGGGTCGAACGATATTCGCTGGCGGCTTGCCATCGATGAGCATCACCCCCTCGTAACGGGGCCCCAGGAACCCGGCATCGCCAACATCGGTGTAAGCCTGGGGATTCTGCCTTCGCAGCGTCACGTAACCAGGCAATTCGTCACCGGGCCGCTCCAGCAATCGGGCCATCACCGAGCCCAGCACAGGGTATCCCGGCACCTTGCGTCCCGACTGCAACAGGTAGTGACCTCGGAAATGGCTTCGCTCGCCCGTGTTGACACTGCGAATCACCGCCAAGCGGTTGAGGATTCCAGCAGTGTGAGGCAACAACTCACCAACTTGCACCCCGGGAACCGACGAAGCAATCGGGCGAAACGGACCGCCGTACTTCGAATCCGGCTTGGGGTCGAAGGTCTCCAGTTGACTCGCCCCGCCGGACAAAAACAGCAGCAACAGTTTTCGAGGAGGAGGGGCAGCGGGTGCCGCCGTGAGGCCTCCACCACCGACCGTCAGGCCCACGGCACCACCCAGCGTGCTCTGCAACAGTCCACGACGCGAGAATTGCCGTGAGTCCTGGCAATTGCCCGTCCGGTCGTGTCGCTCCGGTGGTCGCTGATCCTGCAAAACCGCACTCCTGGAGATCAATGATTCAGACGAAACTCCGCGGACACCAGCAAACCCCAGATGATCCGACGGATCGCCTGGCGAAGCTGATCACGATTTTCTGTCCCTGCCAGCAGCTTGGCCACCTCCTGCTGCTCCTTGTCGTCGGGCCGGCGAGAGAGGACCGAGAGATACAATTGAGTCGACAGTTCGTCAGGTTTGCCCGCCAGGGTGGTCAACTGATCGAGCAATTGAAAGTCCGTGGTGAACTTGACCATCTGCTCACTGTTGAGCAGGAACAACGCCTGGTCCACCGACGGTTGAAAACCGTTGTCCGACTGACCGGGCAACCGAGAAAACACCATAAACAGGCTGTCCAGTTCCCTGCCAAGCTCCCGGTAAGCCTGTTGGTGCGCCTGCCAACTTCGGTCCTCCACCTCACCCCCGGCAACCGAAGACGCCGGGCTGGTTTTCTGCGAGGCTGGCTCCGTTTTGGCTTTCTCGTCGGCCTTCTGTTCGGTGGCTTCTCGCAACTTCCTTTCAAACCGTTCAACACGCGACGGCAACCGTCCGGTGACCTGCAGCATGCTCCATCCCAATTGTTCCGGGGTCAATGGACGCAACGCGGCTACCGTGAATTCCGACGGCCTGGATGGCCGCATCGGATCAGCCCCGGTCGGCAGTCGACTCGAACGCTGGTAGGTCCGCGTGAGCGCGATCTCCCGCAACAGTCCCCGGATATCGTAATCCGTCTGTTCCAGCCTCTGGCCAAGTCGCTCGAGCAACTCGGGATGGGATGGAGGATTGTCGGGATGGTGCATGTCCAGCGGATGGACCAGGCCCCGACCAAGCATCAGGGCCCAGAGACGATTGGCTATGTTCCTGGAGAACCCGGTTGTCTGCTTGCGAGGCAACTGGCGAGACAACAGCTTGCGCCGGCTGTAGATCGGAATTCCCATCTGACCTTTCTCCGGCTTGACCGAGTACTCCTTGCCCTTGACCAGCGGAGGGTCGGCGATCATCTCGCCACCGGGCAACCGCGGGTTGGTCTCTCCCATCTCTCCACTGAAGGCCGAGGAGAACGACACATTACCGGTGGCCTTCTCGGTCACGAAATTCATTTTTTTCTTGTCGTCACGAAAGTGCTTCAATCGACTGACGAACGCGTACAACCCGTAATAGTCTGCCTGGCGATAAGCCTTGATCCGGGGATCATCATGACACTGGGCACACTGAAGATCCTTGCCCAGGAACAGGCGACCGATGTCACGAGCGACCAGGTGAGGCTCGACATCCCGAACCAGGTAAAACCTCGCCGCCGCGGCCTCCGAGGAATCTGTCCCGTCGCTCTCGAGCAAGACCGCCGACAAACGATCCCAGGGAGTGTTCCGCCGGAATGCCGTCGCCAACCAGTCCTGCCAATCGGTCGGTTTGAAGTCGTATGAACGGATCGTGGCCACACGTCGCTCCACCAGCATCGCGTCAAAAACTCGAGCCATCTGCAACGAGAATTCCGGGGCCACCACGAGTTGATCGATCAAACGTTCGCGTTTCGCCTTGGTCGCATCCTCGAAAAACTGGCTGGTCTCCGCCGCAGTCGGGACCACACCCGCCAGGTCCAGGTACACCCGTCTCACGAACTCCGCATCGTCAGCCAACCCGGCCGACTTCAGCCCATCGCGACGATGTGCCGCATCGATGATCCGGTCGATCTGCTCGGAAAATGGCGCCTCGGCCAGCCCGTCACGAGGAGTTCCACCGGCCAGCACCAAGGCCAGGACAATCGCGCGACACTGGTTGGCTGCCGATGACGACAAGTTCGCGACCTCCCGGACGAATCAACCACTCCATCGTACGACGGAAACCTGCCCAGGTCGACAGGCCACGACGAGCCGACTGGCCATTGGCCGGTGAAGAAAGCGACG